>JALURZ010000257.1:17152-20397 GCA_027058735.1 Hyphomicrobiales bacterium
GCCATACGGTGGGTGACAGTCTGCTGCTGGCCATCGCAAAGCGGCTCAAGCAGCATCTGCGGCCCGTCGATACCCTGGCGCGGGTGTCGGGAGACCAGTTCGGCATCATCATTTCCCAGTCCGGAGACCTGGCGCAGATCAGAGTCCTCGCCGAGCGCATGCGCGCCGCGATTGCCAAGCCGATCAAGCTGAAACCACGCGAGATTTCCCTGACGGCCAGTATCGGCATCGCCGGCTATGATCGCGAAATCGCCAATCGCGACGAAATGCTGCGGGCGGCCGAGATCGCCCTCCACAACGCCAAGCGGCTGGGCAAGGACAAGGTTGAGGTCTATTCCAAGAAACTGACCGACCGGCGGTCCAATCGCTACACCCTTGAAGCCGAATTGCGCCAGGCGCTTGGCAATGGCGAGATCGAGATTGCCTATCAACCCATCGCGCGGGTATCGGATCTGCGCATTGCCGGGTTCGAGGCGCTGATGCGCTGGCAGCATCCCAAACTGGGACTGCTGCTGCCCAACGAATTTATCGATATCGCGGAAGAATCCGGCATCATCGTGGAAATGGGGCACTTTGCGCTTCGCGAAGCTGCGCGGATGCTCTCGCAATGGCAGGCGCAATGGGAGTGGAGCGAGCCGATTTTTGTCAGCGTGAATGTGTCGAGCCGGCAGATTCTGGCCCACGATCTGGTTGATAATGTCAAGGAGATCATGGGGCAGGCGAGCCTTGCACCCGGGACGCTCAAGCTTGAAATCACCGAGTCGCTGACCATGGCGAATCCGGAAATATCCGCCCAGGTTCTCTCGCAACTGAAAGAACTGGGCGCCGGGCTCTCGATCGATGATTTCGGCACCGGCTATTCATCCCTGAGCTATCTGCCGCGCTTTCCCTTCGATACCGTCAAGATCGACGCCTCCTTCATCCAGAACGCGAAATATGACTCCACCACCGCCATCGTGTTGCATGCGATCGCCAGACTGGTGCACGACCTGGACATGAAAGTGGTGGCCGAAGGTGTAGAAACGCAGCAGGACCTGCAACTGCTTGAGCTGTATAATTGCGAATTCGCGCAAGGGTTTTATCTCGGCCAGGCAATGAGCAGCAAGGCGGTCGAGGCCTATCTTGGCGGTCAGGCCAAGCGCTGGCCCCAGGTCGATGCCCTGAAAACACTCCAGAAACCGGCGCCACCGGCGCCGCAGCCGGCACCACCGGCGCCCGTGCCGCAGCCCGCCGTCGTACAAACCAGCGCCGCGCCTGTCCGCAACCAGGCGCCCGCGCGGCAACAGCCCGTGCCGCCGGCCGCAAAACCAGCCGCCGATTCCGCGCGGCCCGTACCCCCGCGGCCCACGCCTCCGCGGCCCGCCGCGGCCAGGAAACCGCAGACCGACATCGTGCGGATGGCGCCGAAGCCACCGGCGCGCGCGGTTACCAGGCCACCGGCGGCCGCGGTCAGGCCGGCGGCGCGCCGTCTGGCCCCGGCTCAGCGCGCCGCGCCGGGAAATGGCAGCACCCCGCCAGCGGATGCCGCACACCAGGCCCCCGCTAACGCGGTCCCGCCCGAAGCGCCGCCCGCGCCGCGCGAAGCGCCCAAGCCCGATACCTCCGTATTCGCGCCGATCAAACCGAAATTCGAAAGCCTCAAGGACTCGTTTCGCGACAGGGTGGTGTCGGGGGAATCGACGAGGAACTGATATTCGCGCCGCCGGGTCCGGGTCAGGCGTGCCCTGCGTGGCTCGAAAGCGCGCCCGGGTCTATTCCGATTTTGGACAAAGCGAGATCATATTTCGAGGCGAGGCTGGCATCGAAAATGATGGTTTCATCGGCGTCGCAATGCAGCCAGCCATTGTTCTGAATTTCCCTTTCGAGCTGCCCGGCGCCCCATCCGGCATAACCAAGCGCGAGAAGCGCCTGTCGCGGCCCCTGGCCATCGACAATGGAACGCAGGATATTGAGCGTCGCCGTCAGGGCGAATGTATCATCGACAAGGAGCGTGGCGTCGGAGGCAAAATAATCCGCCGTGTGCAGAACGAACCCGCGGCCCGTTTCCACCGGTCCGCCGAAATGCACCGGCAGGCTGGGCACCGCCTGGTCCACGCAAATCGGCTCGTCGCCGGGCAGTATCTTGAGCTTGGTCAGCAGATCGCTGAAACTGATATTTTCGGCCTGCTTGTTGACGACAATGCCCATTGCGCCCTCCCGGGAGTGCGCGCACAGATAGATCACGCTGCGGTCAAACCGGGGGTCGCCGATGCCGGGCATGGCAATCAGCAGTTTGCCGTCGAGCGTTGTCCGCGATGCGGTCATGATGAGGGACGTTTCGTATCGGGCATTGACGCACACTCCAGGGCATCACCGCTTCAGTTTGAACCATCGCGGGGAAATTGGGAAGACGGGCCTCCATTTTATCACGATAGTGTGACGGCGTGCGGCGCAGGGAAGATTTTACAGACGAAATGGGTTATAGGAATAGCATGGGAAATTCATCGGAATTAAGGCCGCCTTTGCGGGCGCGGCGGTGGCTCGCCGTGATTGGGGCGGGCGCTGCGCTCCTGAGCGTTTCCCTGGCCGGTGCTCACGGTCAGGGCGTGCGCGAATATTCCTCGCCCTGGGAAGAAACGCCCTACAGCCAGGCGCGGCTGGTGGCGGGATCGGGCGGGGCGGCGAAGGGGGCCCCGCGCTATGTCGGGGTGGAAATCCGCCTCAGAGCGAACTGGAAGACATACTGGCGCCAGCCCGGTGAAGCCGGATTGCCGCCGGAGTTTGACTTTTCCGGTTCCGGCAATCTTGCCGGGGCGACGGTGCTGTGGCCGGCGCCAAGCTGGTATGTGGACGAATATGGCGAGGCCATCGGCTATAAGGACCGGGTCATATTTCCGGTTCGCGTGACAGCGGAAGATCCCGGCCGGCCGATCACGATCAGGCTCAACCTGTCCTATGCGGTCTGTCTGGATATCTGCGTTCCGGTTCAGACCGATTTGTCGCTGGATGTCGCCGGACAGCCGGCGTCCTCCTCCTCGCCTCATGCCGCCGATATCAACCGGTTCAAGGCGCTGGTGCCCGAGCGGGCCGGCCGCGGCGCGGAAAAGGGCATCAAGCGGGTGCTGATCCGGGGTGAAGGCAAGACGGCCCGGCTTGTCGTTGAACTGGCGGACGGGTCGGCGAAGGGCCGCGCCGATATCTTCGTGGAGGGGCCGCAGGAATATTATTTCGGCCCGCTCGGGCACCAGCGCCTTGAACCGGTTGAT
>JALURZ010000258.1 GCA_027058735.1 Hyphomicrobiales bacterium
GGCACCGGCCAGGCGCTGGTAGTCGCCATCGGCCACGCCCATGCCGGGTTCCGCCACCTGGACATAGTGAAGCCGCACCACCGGGTCGATGGCAATATCGCGTACTTCCGCGCGCTTGCGGACCACTTGGCGGTGGAGCTGGCTTTCGGCGGGCACATCGACCACCAGATCGCCCGCAAGCCGGGCGTGACACGACAGTCTGCGGCCCGCCGCAAGGCCGCGGCGCGCATTGAAGCGCTGCTCGGGCTCACTGATCGGCTCCACATGACCGGGCCTGCTGGTGATGCCGTGCTTGGCGAACTCGCCATCCGCGATCACCACCTGGCAGCGCCCGCAAATCCCGCGCCCGCCGCATACCGAATCGATATCCACTCCAAGCGCGCGCGCGCAGGCCAGCAGCGGCGTGCCAACGGCGAACCGGCCCTTCTTGCCCGACGGCATGAAGGCCACGAGAGGGTCGCTGGTGTCCGCCGGAGCGGTGGTCATATCACGTTGGTCCCCGATCAGGCCGAACGCCGCCGCCGCCCGCCGCGCCGCCCGCCACGGCCCTGCTCGCCGTCCCCTGCCGGCTCGCGATAAGCCCTGATCCAGGCCTTGCAGTTGGGATCATGGCCCATCACCACATCCGCCCCCCGCACCGCCGCCATTTCCGGGCCGTGCAGCGGATTGGTGATCGCCGAGGTCATGCCGGCACCTATGGCCATGGACAGGAAGGCCGCGTTCATATGGTGACGGTTGGGCAGGCCGAAGCTCACATTCGAGGCGCCGCAGGTGGTGTTCACCTTGAGTTCCTCGCGCAGCCGGCGGATCAGGTTGAGGGCGGATGTGCCGGCCGAATCCATCGCGCCCACCGGCATGATCAGGGGATCAACGACGACATCCTCGCGGCCGATGCCATGATCGGCGGCGCGCTCGACGATCTTCCTGGCAACTTTGAAGCGTTCATCGGGGTCTTGCGAAATGCCGGTTTCGTCGTTGGAAATGGCGACCACCGCCGCGCCGTGCCTGGCAACCAGCGGCAGCACGCGCTCCAGCACCTCCTCCTCGCCGGTAACCGAATTGACCAATGCCTTGCCCTGATAGACCGCAAGACCGGCCTCCAACGCCTCGACGATGGAACTGTCGATCGACAGGGGCACATCGCTCAGGCTTTGCACGAGTTGAATGCACTCCGCCAGAATGCGCGGCTCGTCGGCCATCGGTATTCCGGCATTGACATCCAGCATATGCGCTCCGGCCTTGACCTGGGCGAGCGCGTCCGCTTCGACGCGGCTGTAGTCGCCCTCCTTCATTTCGGCCGCCAGCAGCTTGCGGCCCGTGGGATTGATGCGCTCGCCGATGACGACGAAGGGCTCATCAAAACCGATGACGACCTCCTTGCTGGCCGAACTGAGAACGGTGCGGGTCATGAATGGTTCATCCTGTGTGCGGTGAGTGGGTTTGGGCTGATTGGGCGCGCTCGAGTATCCGCTGCGTTTCGGCGGCGGCCTCGATCACGGCGGCGTCTCCCGGTCTGGGCTCCGGCTTCCAGGGCCTGCGTCCCTTGAGAACGCCGGACTTGGCGACGATTTCCGCCACCAGTTCTTCCTGACGATAGGCCATGACGTGCACTCCCGATACCCCAGGCATCTCCTTGACCTGCTGCATCGTTTCAATGCAGATATTCGCGCCCTCGCGGCTTTGGTCGCGTGCCCCCTCGAGGCGCTCGATGATCGCATCGGGTATGTGAATGCCCGGCACATTTGTGCGGATCCAGCGCGCCGCGCGCGCGGAGGCCAGCGGACCCACCCCGACCAGAATGAAACAGCGCTCATCGAGGCCCAGATCGCGCACCCGCGCCATATAGGTTTCGAGCATCGCGACATCGAAGCAATACTGGCTCTGGACGAACTGCGCGCCGGCCTCGATCTTCTTTTTCAGCCGCAACGGGCGAAAATCATGGGGCGGCGCGAACGGATTGATGGCGGCGCCCAGAAACAGCCGCGGCGGCTCGGTGATGGGGCGCCCGGACATGAACCGGCCCTCATCGCGCATTGTCGCGATTGCGGCGAGAAGCGACATGCAGTCGAAATCGAACACCGCCTTGGCGCCCGGCTGGTCCCCGGCCTGGACCCCGTCGCCGGTGAGGCACAGAATATTGGCGACCCCCATGGCGGCGGCCCCCAGCACATCGCCCTGGATGGCGATCCGGTTGCGGTCGCGGCAACTGATCTGCATCACCGGCGCATAGCCGACCCGGGTCAGCAGCGCGCAGATGCCGACACTCGACATATGGCAATTGGCGCCGGACCCGTCCGTCGCGTTAATGGCATCGACCCAGCCATCGAACACCGCACCGCGCTCATAGACCTTGTTGGGATCGGCCGAATCGGGCGGATTCAATTCAGCCGTGACCGCGAATTCGCCGCGCCGCAGGACTCGCTCCAGCCGGCCGGCGGACGAATGGCCCTCGGGCACGAAGCTGAAATCCTCCGGATCGAACGCCTCTGGCATCAGACCGGCCCGCCCGAAGAGGCTTTTGCCGCGGCGCTCATGGCGGTGGCGCGCAGCCAGGCGGAACTGCCGCGCAGGCTCTGGTCGAGCGCCGGCTGCACGCGGAGAATGGCATCCCCGTCGCGCATCGCGCGGCTGCCCTTCCACGCTTCCACCCAGACACAAGGCATGTCCGGTTCGACTTCGCAATGACCATTGGCGCGCACCCCGCCGCACGGCCCGTTGCGCAAAGACTTGGGGCAATTCATGGGGCAGGACATGCCGGTATCGGAAAGCACGCACTGGCCGCACATGCGGCAATCGAACAGCACGCCCTTGACGCGCTTCTCGACGGCCAGAACCGGGCGTTCGACGCGCTGGTAGCCGATGCGCGCAAACAGCCCGTGCAACTTCAACAGGACACCGGCAAAGCGCCGATAAAGCCACTCCAGCGCGCGCGCATGGCGCACCGACCAGGCCCGCACCGTAAAGCGCAGGCTGCCCCTGCGCACTGGGCTGGTGCCCGCGGGCCGGTAAGTCAGGGATGATTTCTTCCTAAGCCTCTTGAAGGACATCCACCCTGCCCTCCTCTTGACCAGGTGCTGCGTGCTGGCGCAGAAACTTTTCGATACCGCCGATGCCGGTGTGGCGATGCACGAATTCGAGATCGAGCCGGCGCGCGGCCGCTTTGGCCTGCTCAAGCAGGTCGGGATCGTTCGTCTGCGACAGATAGACGACGCGCTTGTAGTGGGAAAAATAATCGTCGCGCAGGTGCGCGAACCGGTCAAGCCCCAGTCCCTTGATGATCAGCCGGTCGAAAAACCGCACCAGATAGTCGGTCAGATAGAGGCTGCCCAGCTCTTCGTCCACCATCGCCTCGAAGCGCGCCGCGCCGGCGTAGAATTCATAGCAATGCGCGCCGGGCATGCGTTCGACACCTTCGTCTTCGAGAACCTTGTCGAGCAGGCCGCCCGTGCCGCAGTCGCCGAACATGGCGATTATCGCTGCGTATCTGCCGCTTTGTTTCGCGGCTCTGATCCTGGCGCGCATTTCGCCTGGAATATCCCGGGGCCGGTTGTGAATGTCGGCGGGCAGGCAGGTCAGTTCCATATGCCGCCAGCCATTCACTTCAATCGCCCACAGGATTTCGCGCGCAATGGCTCCGCACCCAATCAACAGGACTGGCGCGCGCGCCCTCATTGCGCCGCCAGTTCGGCGGCCGCGGCCGATCCCTGGCGCTTGGCCATGAACCCCTTGGCGATCTCCACAGCCACCGCCGCATCCCGGCAATAGGCATCGGCGCCGACATTCTCGGCGAATTCCTCATTGAGCGGCGCGCCGCCGACCAGCACGATATAGTCGTGACGCAGCCCCTTGTCCTTGAGCGCCTCAACGACGACCTTCATGTAGGGCATGGTGGTGGTGAGCAGCGCCGACATGCCGAGAATGTCCGGCTGGTGTTCTTCGAGCGCGGCCAGATAGGCGTCCACATCGTTGTTGATGCCGATATCGATGACCTCGAATCCGGCCCCTTCCATCATCATGCCGACAAGGTTCTTGCCGATGTCGTGGATATCGCCCTTGACGGTACCGATCACGATCTTGCCCATGCGCGGCGCGCCGGATTCAGCCAGCAGCGGGCGCAGGATCGCCATGCCCGCCTTCATCGCATTGGCCGACTGCAGGACTTCGGGCACGAACAGGATGCCATCGCGAAAATCGATGCCGACAATGCGCATACCCTCCACCAGAGCGTCGGTGAGAACCTTGTAGGCTTCCCAGCCGCGCTCAAGCAGGATGTTCACGCCCTCGATAATTTCGTCGGCCAGCCCGTCATAGAGATCGTCGTGCATCTGAATGAGAAGATCGCCATCGTCCAGTTCCGACAGGACCACGTCGCCTTCATCTTCGGGCGGGCTTTCGTTGGCCGGGCTTTCGTTATCTGCCATCGCTCTCGCTCTCACAACTCCATGGGACCGGGCCGCGCGCGAGCGGCAGACGCCTGTGCCCGTTCCACATAGCACGACACCGCGCAACACCACGAACAGGTTCCGATTCTGGCGGCATTTTCGCGGCTGTGGGACGACAAAAGCGAACTCAAATATGCAAAAACGACACTTCACCCGGATTCGAGCGCCATTATTGCCGGTAAGTGATTGAAATACTGTTTGCAATGGGAATGTCGCTGCCAGCGTGGCGGATGCCGTTCCCGCGCTTTATCACCCCCTGGATTGCTGCCAGGATGAGCGAATTGCCGTTTCCGGCTCCACGCGCGGGAGCCGGGATGCGACCTGACGCCGGCGCCCATGCCGGTGCATAGCGGAGATGAGTTCATGAGCGATCCAACACCGGCATCATCGCGGTCCGGGCGCGCCCGGCGCGGCGGCGCACGGCGCGCGCGCCAGCAGCAGCGCGAACCGGGTGCTGCGGAGATCATCGCCGGGATCACCCGCAAGATACCGACCTATGAAATTCTCGACGAAGCGGGGCTGGTGGCGCTCGAAGAGGCCGCCGACACGATTCTCAAGGATGTCGGGATCGAGTTCCGCGGAGACCCGGAAGTGCTCGATATCTGGCGCGAGGCGGGCGCGGATGTGAAAGACGAGCGGGTCCGGTTCGAGCCGGGCATGGCGCGCGCGATCATCCAGAAGTCAGCGCCCGCGACATTCACGCAATATGCGAGAAACCCCGCCCGCAATGTCGAAATTGGCGGCAAAACGACAGTGTTCGCGCCGGCTTACGGCTCGCCGTTCGTGCGCGACAATGCCGGCGGCAGGCGCTATGCGAATATTGAGGATTTCCAGAATTTCGTGAAGCTCGCCTATCAGATTCCCTGGCTGCATCACTCCGGCGGCACGATCTGCGAGCCGGTGGACATCCCCGTCAACAAACGTCATCTCGACATGGTCTATGCGCATCTGCGCTATTCCGACAAACCGTTCATGGGCTCGGTCACGGCCGGCGAGCGGGCCGCCGACACGGTCGAAATGGCCAGGCTCGTCTTCGGCGCGGAATTCCTCGACAAGCATTGCTGTGTCTTGAGCCTCATCAATGTCAATTCACCGCTGGTTTATGACGCTACCATGCTGGCGGCGCTCAAGACTTATGCGCGCGCCAATCAGGGTCTGATCATAACGCCGTTCATTCTCGGCGGCGCCATGGGCCCGGTGACGGTGGGCGCCAGCGTTGCCCAGGTGCTGGCCGAAGCCATGGCCGGCATCGCGCTGGTCCAGCTTATCCGCCCCGGCGCGCCCTGCATTCTGGGGGCCTTTGTCAGTTCGATGTCGCTGCGTTCAGGCGCGCCCACCTTCGGCATGCCGGAACCGGCGCTTGCCTATCTGGCCATCGGTCAGATCGCGCGCAGACTCGGTCTGCCCTTGCGCGCGGGCGGCAGCCTGACGTCGTCCAAGCTCGCCGATGCGCAGGCCGCCTATGAAAGCGCCAACACGCTGTTACCGACTATGCTGGCGGGCGTGAATTTTGTCCTGCATGGCGCCGGCTGGCTCGAAGGCGGTCTGGTCATGGGCTATGAAAAATTCCTGCTCGACGCCGACCAGCTTGGCATGATGCATATAATGGCGGCCAATATCGATCTCAGCGATAACGGTCTGGCGCTCGATGCGTTCCGCGAAGTGGGGCCGGGCAACCACTTTCTGGGCTGCGCCCACACGATGGCGAATTACGAAACGGCCTATTACAATGCCGATACGTCCGACAGTAATTCAGTGGAACAATGGGAGGAGGAAGGCGCTCAGGACGCCAACACCCGCGCAGGCATCGCGGTCCAGGAATTGCTCAAGGCCTACCAGCCACCCGAGATCGACCCGGCCATCGACGAAAGCCTCAAGGCCTTCATGAACAAACGGAAATCGTCCATGGAGGACATGTGGTACTAGATGCGATGTTTCAACAGGTTGTCCATTCGGCCCTTTCCGAGGAGATTGGAGTTATCAAATCAGGGTCTGTTCCTCCAAACGATGGTCTGGAAGCGGCGATGAGCACTCCGGTTTGGCTGGACGATGACGTGTGGTCGGCGATTGAGCCGCATTTGCCGAAGAACCGCCCCAGGCGCGCAGCGGCTCGGCGATCGCCGTGTCGTCAGCGGTATTCGCCATATCATCACCACGGGGCACCAATGGCAGGATTGCCACCCGATACGACAATCTCGCTGGAAACTCTCTGTCAGCCGTCACCCTCGCCACAATCGTCGCATTCCGGGTATGATTGAGTCGCAATCCGTTTGCGGATCAGCGGTGTCACAATCAAATTGCTATTGATGAACTCGCGAGAACGCCTATGTTTTCTGAAATTTCCCTACTGAATTTTACCGATTTGCGTTGCTCCAAATCGATGTGCACACCAATCAATTCACAGGTCGCGCAAAGCTCGCCGTCACCGTCATTGTACATGGTTTGATTTAGAGCAGATTCGATTTATTCCGGCTCATATCCACATGCCTTGAAATAGTTTGCGCGTTGTTCAGCGGGATAGCGTTCGATTGCGTCAGCGATGGCCTCATACAGTTCCTTCTTGGTTCGTACCGCCGCCGTGCGCAAGAGGGACTTGAGCTTGGAGAATGCCAGTTCGATCGGGTTGAAGTCAGGCGAGCATGGCGGCAGGTAGAGCAGGCTTGCTCCCGCGCCTTTGATCATTCCGCGAATGCCTGCGACCTTGTGAGCAGGCAGGTTATCCATGATGACGGTATCGCCGGGCTTCAATTCGGGAACCAGCACCTTCTCAACATAAGCGCGGAAGGCATCGCCATCCATCGGCCCCGGCAGCAGCATGGGGGCAGCGATACCGTCAATGTGCAATCCGGCTGTGAATGTGGTGGTGTTCCAGTGTCCGTGAGGGACGCCAGCACGGCACCGTTCGCCGCGTTTGGCCCGCCCCCGAATACGGGCCATGTTGGTCTTGGCACCGGTTTCGTCGATGAAGATCAGCTTTGCCGGATCGAGTTCGAGTTGTCTCTCCAACCAGGCTTCGCGGGCCGCCTTTACGTCTTCGCGGTCTTGTTCGGCGGCATGGGCGGTCTTTTTTTGAACGTGATGCCGCGCCGGTCGAAAAACAGCCAGATCGTGGAGGGTACGGCAGAAATCGACCGCTCCTCCACAAGCCGTTCACCGATCTCGACAAGGGTGATGTCCGGTTCCTTCTTCATCAGCTCCAGAATGAACGCCTCATGCGCGTCCAGCTTGCCACCACCCTTCTGGCCCTGCTTGCGTGCCGCGCGCTCGCCA
>JALURZ010000259.1 GCA_027058735.1 Hyphomicrobiales bacterium
TTCGAGCGTGGGAAACTTGGCGCTCGAAGCGCGCATCTGCGATGTCTGCACCTATCTCGATGACGCCATCGCCATCGCCGCGATATTCGTGTGCCTCGCCCGCACATTGTACAGACTGCGCCGCAACAATCAGCGCTGGCGCGAATATATGCCGTTTCTCATCAACGAAAACCGCTGGCGCGCGCAGCGCTACGGCACGTCGCAAGGCATGATCGATTTTGGCATCGGCGAAGTGGTGGCCTATGAGGACCTGCTGGAAGAACTGATCGCCATGACCCTTGTGGACGCGCAGCACCTGGGCTGCGTGGAAGAAATCAAGCACGCCCGCAATATCCTGACGCGGGGCACCAGCGCCGACCGGCAACTGGCCTGTTATCACGCGGCGATCGAAGGGGGGGCCGGGAAAACGGAAGCCCTGAAGGCGGTCGTCGACCAGCTTGTCGCCGAAACCATGGCCGGCGTGAACGGCGCGCCGTAGGCTATTGCGCCGCCCGGGCGGGTTTATCGACCCATTTCTCGCGTAAGGTCACCAGTTCTTCGGCCGCGGTGGGATGAATGGCCATGGTCGCGTCGAAGTCGGCCTTGGTCGCGCCCATGCGCACCGCGATGCCGAGAACCTGGGCCATTTCACCGGCGTCCGGACCCAGAATGTGACAACCCACGACACGGTCTGATTCACCATCGACGATGAGCTTCACCAGCGTGTTTTCATCGCGCCCCGACAGGGTGTGCTTCATGGCCCGGAACGACGATTTGTAGATATCGATCTTGCGATGCTTCTCGCGCGCCTCTTCCTCGGTCAGGCCCACGGTGCCGATTTCGGGCTCGGAAAACACCGCCGTTGGAATATAGCTGTGATCGACCGGTGTCGGGTTGTCGTTGAACACGGTTTCGGCAAAGGCGATACCTTCGCGGATAGCGACCGGCGTCAGATTGACCCGGTCCGTGACGTCGCCCACCGCATAGACATTTTCAATATTGGTTTGGGAATATTCATTCACCACCACATGGCCGTTCCAGCCCAACTCTATGCCGGTTTTCTCCAAGCCCAGATTGAGCGTGTTGGGACGCCTGCCGGTGGCGTACATCACCAGTTCGGTATAGATCGTATCGCCGTTCCCGCAGACCACCTGATAGCCGGCGCCATCGGTATCGATTCGCGCCACATCGGTCTCGACGCGCACATCGATACCGCGCTTGCGCATTTCATCGGCCAGGCCATCGCGCAGATCGCCGTCGAACCCGCGCAGGATCTGCTCGCCGCGGTACAGCAGTTTGACCTCCGCGCCCAGGCCGTTGAAAATGCCGGCGAACTCGACCGCGATATAGCCCGCCCCGACGACCACCACGGAAGCCGGGAGTGCCGGCAGGTGAAACGCCTCGTTTGAGGTGATGGCGTGTTCGGCGCCTGGAATATCGGGCACAAACGGGGTCGCGCCGGTGGCGATGAGAATGGTCCTTGCGGTGAGCGTTCTGTTTTCCTCGACCAGATAGACGGTGTTCGGCCCCTTGAGCACGGCGCGCGACATGATGATATCGACCCCTGCCCTGTTCAGATTGCGGATATACAGGCCGTTGAGGCGGTCGATCTCGCGGTCCTTGTTAGCGATCAGCGTGGGCCAGTCGAACGCGGGGCGCGGCAGCGTCCAGCCGAAACCGGCGGCATCCTCGAAGGCATCGGCGAAGCGGCTGGCGTAGACGAACAGCTTCTTGGGAACGCAGCCGCGCACGACGCAGGTGCCGCCGACGCGGTATTCCTCCGCCACCGCGACTTTTGCCCCGTAGCCCGCCGCCAGGCGCGCCGCGCGCACGCCGCCCGAGCCCGCGCCGATTACAAAAAGATCAAGATCGAAAGCCATGAGACCCTTCGCAAATCACCGGTGAACAGGAAATGCCGCGCATGTGCACCAGGCGGTGGCGCGGCTATCTGACTTTCATGCCCTTTTTTTCCAGTGCCGCGATCGACTCGATGACGATGCCCGGCATGACATTCTGCACCCAGGGCACCACCAGCTTCATGGTCTGCTCGTTGAGCTTGGGAAGTTTCGCCAGGATCGATCTGCCCGGCGGCGATTCGTAAAACGCGATCACCGCGCGCAATTCCCCGGTCGAAAACTCCTCAGCGGTCAACTGCGCGATCTGCGGCACGATCACCTTGAATTTCTCGGAAAACCGCCCCGCGATATCCAGCGCCAGGGCATTGATCACCTTCGGATCGGCATTGGGCTGTCGCTGCATGAAGCTGCGCGCCATCTGCCGGCTCATGCCAGGCACCATCTCCTTCAGCAGCCGCTCCATGGAGACGGTATTGACGTATTTGCGCGCCAGCGCCAGCTTCTCGGGGTCCACCTTTTCCTGCGCCGCCGCGGGCCGGGGCGCCGTGGCGAGGACCACGACGCACGCGGCTGCAAAAATTCCGCAAAGGACTTTCCGGATTCCCATATCAACTCTCTTTTCCGTCAGGCCGCCCGGGCCGGACGATTTCGCGAATGCCCGCCCGTGTGCCCAGAATGGCCCGCTCCGCAAGACCGATGAACAGCCCGTGATCGACAACGCCCGGAACCGCATTGAGCACGACGGCCAGGGCTTCGGGCCGGGGGATTTCTCCGAACGCACAATCATAGATATCATGGCCCGAGTCGCTCTGGAAGGGTGTTCCCGCGTCAGTGAGGCGGCGCGTCACCGGTCCACGGCAGCCGGTCTTTTCGGCCATCTTCTCGATCGCGCTCACGCTCGCGCGGGCGCCGAAACTGACCACCTCGACAGGCAGCGGAAATTTTCCCAGCGTGGCCACCTGCTTGCTTTCATCGGCAATGACGATCATGCGCTCCGAGGCCGCCGCAACGATCTTTTCGCGCAGCAGCGCCCCGCCCCCGCCCTTGACGAGCCGCAACTGGCCATCCAGTTCATCCGCGCCATCGACGGTGAGATCGAGCGATCCCAGCTCATCGAGGCTGGTCAACGGGATATCGAGGCGGCGGGCCTGCCCGGCCGTCGCTTCGGATGTGGCCACGCACCGCACCGACAATCCATCCGCCACCCGCGCGCCCAGCAGATCGACAAAGTGGGCCGCCGTCGACCCGCTGCCGAGACCCAGCGTCATGCCGTCCTCGACAAACTCAAGAGCGCGTTTGGCGGCCGCGCGTTTCTGCTCGTCCGCGCTCACGTGGAAAGCCCGCCCATGAGCATGTATTTCAGTTCGGTATATTCCTCGATGCCGTGGCGCGAGCCCTCACGGCCGATGCCCGATTCCTTGACCCCGCCAAACGGCGCCAGTTCGGTGGAAATCAGCCCCTCATTGATGCCCACCATGCCGCTTTCGAGGGCTTCGGCCACCCGCCAGCAGCGCCCTATATCGCGGCTGTAGAAATAGGCCGCCAGCCCGAATGGCGTGTCGTTGGCCATGGCGATGGCGTCCTCTTCGGTCTTGAAGCGCATCAGCGGGGCGAGGGGGGCGAAGGTCTCCTCGCGCGTCACCAGCATTTTCGTGGTCACATCGATCAGCACTGTCGGCTCGTAAAACGTGCCCCCCAGGGCATGGCGCTTGCCGCCAACCGCGACTTTCGCGCCGAGATCGAGCGCATCGGCGACATGTTCCTCAACCTTCTCAACCGCGGCCGCATTGATGAGCGGCCCCTGGGTGACGCCGGCATCGACGCCGGGGCCGACCTTGAGTTTGCGCACTTCGCCGGCGAGCTTTTCGACAAAGGCGTCGTAGATGCCCTCCTGCACCAGGATCCGGTTGGCGCACACGCAGGTCTGCCCCGTATTGCGGTATTTGGAAATCATCGCGCCGGCGACCGCGGCATCGAGATCGGCATCGTCGAACACGATGAACGGCGCGTTGCCGCCAAGCTCCAGATCCACCTTCTTGACGCTCGAGGCGCATTGCCGCATCAGCAGTTTGCCGGTTTCGGTGGAGCCGGTGAAGCTGACCAGCCTGACAACCGGATTGGATGTCATCTCGGCGCCGATTTCAGACGACCTGCCGACAATGACCGAGAAAATGCCCGGCGGCAGGCCCGCACGCTCCCCAAGGGCGGCCAGCGCCAGGGCGCTGAGCGGGGTTTCGCTGGCCGGCTTGCACACCATGGCGCAGCCGGCGGCAAGCGCCGGGGAGACCTTGCGCGTAATCATCGCGATGGGGAAATTCCACGGCGTGATCGCCGCCGTCACCCCGATGGCCTGGCGCACCACCACGATGCGCGCATCCGCCTTGTGGCTGGGGATGGTCTCGCCATGGACCCGCTTGGCCTCCTCGGCGAAAAATTCGGTGAAGCCCGCCCCATAGGCGACCTCGCCGCGCGATTCGGCCAGCGGCTTGCCCTGCTCGGCGGTCATGATTTGGGCGAGGTCCTCCTGATTTTCCATCATCAGATCGAACCAGCGGCGCAGAACCGCGGAGCGCTCCTTGGCGGTGCGCGCGCGCCATTCCTGCATGGCCGCCTGCGCGCCCTCGATGGCCTCGCGGGTCCTGGCCGTCCCCATTTTGGGCACGCTGGCGATGACCTCGCCGGTCGCCGGATTGGTCACATCTAGGGTTTCGTCCGCCCCCACCCATTCGCCGTTGATATAACACCTGTCCCTGACCAGCGTCTTGTCGCCAACCTGCATGGGCCCTCTCCTCGATGATCGTTCGCGCGACAAAAGCGCGCCACCGGCAAACCCTCCTCGTCATTCCGGCGAACGCCGGAATCCGGCAGCAAGCCCAAAGCAAAGGCTCAGCGGCCGGCATCTGGCCCCCGGCCTTCGCCGGGGTGAGGGAACGCAAATGATTGATGGGTCGAACTTCGGCACCATCGCCGCTGCATCCTGTTTCTTGTTTGGCGGCATGAACCGGCCAAATTTGGGGGCACAAACCGGCCAAACCACTCAGCCGCCGGATTCGAGCGCACCGTAACGAAACCACGTCGGGATGGGAAGTCCAAGCTTTGCCTCGCGGCGCGGCGCATATGCTGTTATGAGTGTCGCCCGCCGACACGAATCCAGGACCCCCCGCATCCATGCCCGCTACCCTCGTTTTCGACCTCGATGGCACACTGGTCGATACCGCACCCGATCTGGCGGCCACCATGAATGTGCTGCTGGCGCGCCATGGGCGCCGGACCCTGCCCGGCGAGGATGTGCGCGGGCTGGTGGGGCGCGGCGCGCGCATCTTGATGGCGCGCGCCTTCGAGCGCACCGGGGATGCGGCGGACGAGGCGCTGCTGGAACGGCTCTATGACGAGTTTCTCCGCCATTACAGCGACAATCTGGCGAACCACTCCTCGGTTTTTCCCGGGGTCGGCGCCGCCCTGGAGCGCCTTGCCGCCGCCGGCCACCGGCTCGCGGTGTGCACCAACAAGCCGGAAGCCCCGGCGAAGGAGTTGCTGGCGCGGTTCGGTCTGGCGCGGTTTTTTGCCGTCGTGCTCGGCGGCGACAGCCTCGATGTGCGCAAGCCCGACCCGGACCATATCCAGGTGGCGGTCGAGCGCGCCGGGGGCAGGCGCGGCAACGCCGTCATGATCGGCGACAGCACCAACGATCTTGAGGCCGCGCGGGCCGCCCGCATACCCATGATCGCGGTGAGCTTCGGCTACTGCGAACCGCCCATCGCCACCCATGCGCCCGATGGCCTGATCGATCACTTCGACGAACTGGACGCGGCGCTGGCAAAGCTCGTCGCGGCTTGACTCGGCGCGGACACGGGTCTTTAACTCGGCCTCGTATGGAACAGGGGCGATTAGCTCAGCTGGTAGAGCACTGTGTTCACATCGCAGGGGTCACTGGTTCAAGTCCAGTATCGCCCACCATATCCCACATGATCCCCCCTCGCGGGCGGGCAGAGGTTGGCATGGCGAATACACAGCTTACGCTGCACGGCGTCCTGAAGGACGTCGGTTTCTTGAAAAAACCGCCAAAGCTTCCCGCCCGCATCGACCGCGCCATCCGGCAACAGGACGATGCCAGCGAAGTCCTGGTCAAGCTGCTGCAGCTCACCGTCGTCGGCATCATGGGGGTGCTCTATCTGTTGTCGCCCAAGACCGATGCCGGCACGGCGTTCTCGCCGGTGCCTTATGCGCTGCTCGGCTATCTGGTGCTGAATTCCGCCGCCCTGGTCTGGGCCTTGCGGCGGGGCCTGCCCAACTGGGCGGTCTATATCTCGATCGTGTTCGACATCACCCTTCTCATGGTGCTGATCTGGACCTTCCACATCCAGTATGACCAGCCCCCGGCGTTCTATCTCAAGGCGCCGACCCTGCTTTACATCTTCATCTTCATTGCGCTGCGCGCGCTGCGGTTTCAGGCCCGGTTCGTGCTGGCGGCCGGTCTCATCGCCGCGCTCGGCTGGGGGGTCATGATCGCCTATGTCACCTTGTCGGACCCCGCCAATTCGATGATCACCCGCAACTATGTGGAGTATCTCACCAGCAACGCCATCTTGCTGGGCGCGGAATTCGACAAGATCATATCCATACTGATTGTCACCGGGATTCTGGCGCTGGCGCTCAAGCGCGCGCATGATCTGCTGGTGCGCGCGGTGAGCGAGAAAGCGGCGGCGGAAAACCTGTCCAGCTTTTTCGACGACAATGTCGCCAGCCTGATCGCCCGTGCCGATGAGCAGATCGCGCCCGGCACCGGCGTCAGCCGCAACGCGGCCATTCTCAACGTGGATATTCGCGGTTTCACCGAAATGGCCGCCGACATGGACCCCAGCACGGTGATGAGCGTGCTGACGGACTACCAGCGCCGCCTGGTGCCCGCCATTCAGGCGCACGGAGGCACCATCGACAAGTTTCTGGGAGACGGCATCATGGCCTCTTTCGGCGCGGTCACGCCGACATCGACCTATGCGGCCGATGCCCTGAAGGCGGTGGACGCCGTTCTGGAGGCAATCGGCGACTGGCAGGGGGACGGCCAGGCGACCGCGCCCTACGAGATCAACCTGGCGGTCGCGGCCGGGCCGGTTTCCTTTGGCGCGGTGGGGGATGAAAAACGCCTCGAATATACCGTGATCGGGGCGGCGGTGAACCTGTCGGCGAAACTGGAGAAATACAACAAGGACGCCGGGTCGCGCGCGCTGGTCGACCGCGAAACCTACGACACCGCCTGCCGGCAGGGCTATCGGGCCGGCGGCAGGCCAAGAACGCTGAGGGCCAAAGTGCCCGGCACCGCGCGCGCGCGCCAACTGGTCGTTCTGGCCTGATGAACGCCCCGGCGGAAAACCGGTGCCCGGTCTGCGGCGGCACCGCGTTTGCCGACTTTCGCGCCAGGAAGAACGTGCAATGCACGTCCTGCCGCTCTCTTGAGCGCGGACGGCTCTGCTGGATCGCGCTTGAGCACCTGGGGCTGTTGGCCAAACCGGCCCCTGAAATCCTGCATCTGGCGCCGGAATACGGGCTGTTTCACCGCTTCGCGGCACTTTTCGGCGACACCTACCACCCTCACGATCTGGAGCCGGAACGCTTCACCTATGCGCATGGCAGGGTGAAGAAAGTCGATCTGTGCCATGATATTGAACGCTGGACGCCGGGCACGTTCGATCTGGTCGTGCACAATCACGTGCTGGAACACCTGGCGTGCGATTACTGGGCGGTACTGAAAAATCTCGACCGGCTGGTGAAACCGGGCGGCATTCATCTGTTTTCGGTCCCCTTTGCCGGAGATCTCACGGACGAGGATATGGACCCCGCCATGCCGGCGGGCGAACGCACCGCCCGGTTCGG
>JALURZ010000260.1 GCA_027058735.1 Hyphomicrobiales bacterium
ACCCATGACGGCGCCCATGCGCCTGGCCTGGGCGCCGTCATGGGTGACCAGCACAGCGCAGGCGCCGGCCGCCAGACGCGAACTGATCAGGGCTTCGGCCTTTCCGGTCGCCGCGCGGTCGAGCGCCGCGGTGGGCTCGTCCAGCAACAGCACCGCAGGATTGTCTTCAAGCCCGCGCGCCAGGGCCACCCGGTGGCGCTCCCCCGTCGACAGCCGGTCGATCTCCCAGTCCAGCGCCGCGCGCCCGAGCCCCAGTTGCCCAAGCAGTGCCGCGGCCACGCTCTGATCGGCAAAATGATCGCCCACGAGGCGCGCCCAGAACCCCGGTTCGGCGGCGAAATAGCGCACCCGCCTGCGCCAGCGCGGCCCGGATATCCGCTCGCGCGGCACCTCGTCGAGACGCACCTCGCCGGGCACCGGATCAAGATCGCCGAGCGCGCGCAACAACAAGGTCTTGCCGGTGCCGGACGCCGCCTGCACGGTGGCGCAGACACCGCGTTCAAGACGCAGGCTAACCGGCGCGACGCCGGGCACGGCCAGGTTTTTCACATTCAGCATGGGCTCGCTCAGCCGGCGGGGCGGCGGTAGGTCGCGCGGAAATGGGCGATGGCCCGGTCCCGGGTCACAGTGAAGCGCTCAATGCTCACCTGTTCAAGACCGGCATGTGTGAATGCGCCCAGTTCCCGCTGCGCCAATGGCCAGGGGGGACCGTCCACGGCTTCATCGTCGCCGCGCGCGCGGCAGATCGCCAGCACCGTGCCGCCGGGCGCCGCGAGCGAGGCGATATGGCCCATCGCGGCCCTCCTGATATCCGCGCCAAGCGCCTGCAGGGTATAGGTCTCGTGCACCAGATCGAATGCCCCAAGCCAATCGCCCGGCAGCGCAAACAGGTCGGCCTGCGCGTAGGTCACGTGCGATTTTTGATGGCGGCGGCGCGCCCATTCGACCGCCGTTCGCGACAGATCGAAGGCGGTGACATCATAGCCCGCCTCATCGAGAAATTCCGCATTGTCTCCAAGCCCGCAGCCGACATCGATGGCGCGGCCCTCATGGAGATGGCCGGACCGCGCCACCCATTCCATCAGTCCGGGATGGGGTTCGAGCTTGGCCCAGGGGATCGCGGCCGGATCATCGCCTGCCGCCTTGTACAAATCATCGAACCAGGCGAGCGGGTCGCCCTTCGCCTCGGCAGCATCCTGCAGGGTGTGCGCCGTCGCACGGCCCTGCTGCCTGCGGGCCTCGAAAGATCCCGGCGCCTGCCTGCGTTCGCTCACGCCTTCTTCTCCCAGCCGCCATTTTCGTTCTGCCGCCAGTAGGTCACCTCATGGCCGGCACCGGCAAGGCGCTTCCACTGGGCGCGGGCACGCGCGACCGCGTCGCCGTCCGCACCGCTGAACAGATAGACGCAGCGCTCATAGGCCGAAATATCGTCCATGTCGGCATCATCGACAAAAAACCGGACCGCCGCCCCGTTCGGATTGTCGTCGCCCGCCGTCAGATAGACCGGCTGGCGGTCCCGGTCGTCCTCACGCATCGTGCCGTGGGCCAGAAAACTGTCGTCGCGATAGCTCCATAAATGACTGTCCAGCGCCGCCACACGCTCGGCCGTGCCCGCCTGAACGACGGCCGACCAGCCGCGCTCCAGGCTCTTTTCTAGCAACAGGGGCAAAACCCGCTCAAGGGGCTGGCGTTCAAGATGATAGAACAAGACTTCGGTCATGACATCGAAACACCGCGAAACGAAACCCGGTCATCCCTCATAGTCGCGCGCGATCAGCGCATTGAGCAGGCGTACTCCGAAACCCGACGCCCAACTGCGGTTGATCGCGGTTTGCGGCGAATTGAACCCGGTGCCGGCAATATCGATATGCGCCCACGGCGTCTTGCCGACGAAGCGCTGCAGAAACTGCGCCGCCGTGATCGACCCGGCCGCCGCGCCGCCGATGTTCTTCATGTCCGCATTCTTGGAATCGATCAGTTTGTCATATTCGCGCGCCAGCGGCAGCCGCCAGACTTTTTCGCCCGTTTCAAGCCCCGCGGACGCCAGTTGCGCGGCCAGATCGTCGTCATTGCTGAACAGGCCCGCGTGATGATGCCCCAGCGCGGTGATGATCGCACCGGTCAGGGTTGCCAGATCGATCATGAGGCGCGGCTTGAAACGGTCATTCGTATACCACAGCGCATCGGCCAGAACGAGACGGCCCTCCGCATCCGTATTGAGCACCTCCACGGTCTGCTTCGACATGGAGACCACGATATCGCCGGGTCGCTGGGCGGCGGCGTCGGGCATGTTCTCCACCAGCCCCACGACCCCGACCGCATTGACCTTGGCCTTGCGCGCGGCCAGCGCGCTCATCAGTCCGGCGACACACGCGGCCCCGCCCATATCCGCTTTCATATGGTCCATGTTGGGGGCCTTCTTGAGTGAAATGCCGCCGGTATCGAAGGTCACGCCCTTGCCGACAAAGGCCAGCGGCCTTGCGCCCTTCCTGCCGCCCCGCCACTGCATGACGACGAGGCGGCTGGCGTTGGCCGAGCCCAGCCCCACGGCAAGAAGCGCCCGCATGCCGAGTTTTTCCATCTGCTGTTCCGTCAGAACCTGAACGGAAAGTCCGTGTTTTGTCAGCGACCTGACACGCTTCGCGAATTCAGCGGGTGAAAGAACATTGGCCGGCTCGTTGATAAGGTCGCGCGCCAGATTGACGCCATCGACCACCTTGTCCAGGGGCCTGAACGCGCGCGCGGCGGCGGTGGAGGGGCTTTGAACCGACAGGGTCTTGAGGTTTGCCGGCTTGCCCTTGTCACCGGTCAGGTATTTGCGAAACCGGTAGTGACGCAGCTTCGCGCCCGCCGCCAGATGCGCAACCGCCGCGGCCGGGTCCAGCCCGTTGCCGGGCAGATCCTCGATGACCACAACCGCCGACTTTTCCCGGCCGGTCAGCAGCTTGCCGAGAATGGCACCGCCCAGGGTCTCGAAATCATGGATTGCAAGGTCGTCCTTCTTGCCGCCGCCGGCGAGAATCAGCCTGTCGGCGTTCAGGCCCCGGGGCGCCAGGATTTCGATTGTGGCGTCCTTCTTGGCGGCAAATTCGCTCGCCTCGATGGCCCGTGAAATCTGGCCATCACCCAGGGCGTCGAGCCGGCGGCCCGTCGCCCCCAGCCCCTCCCCCTGCCAGACAACCAGGCACAACGCGCCCCGCCAGTCTCCCTTTATGTCGCTGAATGTGATTTTCATGCTGATTTGCGCCCCGGTATTGTCTGGTTGCTCCGGATATCCGGGTCGGGCCTCTCGCCGGACCGGCCGGATCGACTCGGCATATGTGCGCCAATATGCGGCAGAAAACCACCCGCGTGAAGCGGTTCCGGCCGCCGATTCCCACACGGGCGCGCGAAACGGCCCGCCTGGCGGAATCACAGCCTTGATTTGGCCTATTTTCTCGCCCACAAACCGAAACCTGGGGGTGGTCAGCGCCTGCCGGCACGCGCCTGCAGAAAAAAACAACGGTTCCGTGGCGAAATGACCAGTTTTATTGAAAAAAAACACCTCATGCCGGTTTACGCCAGACGAGATTCAGACCAGTATGGGCCGTTGTTGACGGGCTTGGGCGCGAAGCGGGTGGATGGTGCCGGTTGCGGTGTCGTCCGAATTGCCGCAGAGCGGGCCTGAGCGCATGTCAATGGGGGACTTGTCGCACGTGCACTGCGGAGATTTCCAAAGCGGGGGTTTCGCGGCGCGTGATTGTGTGTGCGCGGGCGGGCGTGTTGGCGGTGCGGGTCATGACTGTGACGCGGATCGCACGCCGGCGCGATGGAGTGATGCGGCGCCTGTTCGTTCTCATGGAACGGACGCGCGCCGAAGGGGGATACGCTGAGCGCTCGATCTTGGATCAGCATGCCGGAGCGGCGCGCGCACGCGTCAGGTGCGCATCGCGCGTCAGGTGCGCGTCGCGCTTCAATGGGCGCATTCGCCTGGCGTTGCGGCGCCGCGCTGCTCGCCCTTGGCGTCCTTGCGGCGCCCGGCATATCGACCCCGGCACAGGCGCAGAAGTCGCTGCTGGGGCTGAAGGAGCCCGGCCCCGATGCGCCGCTCAACCTGAACGCCGACCAGCTCACCTATTCGCGGGACGGGCGCATCGCCACCGCGACTGGCAATGTGGAAATCCAGTACGGCGCCTACACGGTGTTCGCCGATACCGTGAGCTATAACCGCGACAACGGCACGCTGACGGCCAGCGGAAATGTGCGGCTGGTGGAACCGAACGGCAATGTCATACAGGCTGAACACATCGAATTGTCCGACAAGTTCAGGGAGGGGTTCGTGCGTCAGTTGACGCTGCTGATGACCAATGATGCGCGTCTCCATGCCCGTTCGGCCGAACGCCGGGAAGGCAATATCACGATCTTGAACGACGCCACCTATACGCTTTGCAAGACCTGCGCGGACAACCCCACGCGCCCGCTGGTCTGGCAGATCAAGGCCAGAAAGGTCATCCACGACAAGAAAGAGCGGACGATTTCCTATGAAGACGCCGCGCTGGAGATATTCGGCGTGCCGGTGTTTTATATTCCCGCGTTTTCGCACCCCGATCCCACCGTGCGGCGCAAGTCCGGGATCCTGACGCCGACCTTTTCGGCATCGAGCGAATTCGGCGTTGGCGTCGAGGTTCCCTATTTTTTCAATCTCGCGCCGAACTACGACCTGACCCTGAGCCCGCTGATTACCTCCAAACAGGGACCGCTGTTCAAGGCGAAATGGCGGCAGCGCACGAGCGGCGGGCAATATTCGATCACGCCGACCGGCATTTATCAGCTCAAGAAGAGGCAGCCCCCCGGCGATACGCGCGCGCGCGGCTCGATCGCGACGCAGGGGAATTTCAACCTTTCGCCGAACTGGACTTACGGCTGGGATGCCATTGTGGCCAGCGACGACACTTATCTGCGCCGCTACAAGATCAACGATGACACCGACCTGACCTCGCAAGTCTATCTGACCGGGCTGGCGGGCGAAAACTACTTCGATATGCGCTCCTATTATTTCCGCGCGCAACTGGCGGGCGAAGACAACGACCGCGTGCCCTATGTGCTGCCGAGCATCGAACATTATTACCGGTTCAGCCAGCCCGTCCTGGGCGGTAGGCTGGGGCTCGATTCCCAGTTTCTCAATCTGCAGCGTGATTCAGGCACGGATTCGACGCGCATCGTCAGCGAACTCAACTGGAAACGCAGCATGATCGCGGGCACCGGCCAGGTCATCACCCCGTTTGCCAGGCTTCGCGGCGATGTATTCTATGTCAATAATGTTGTGGACCCGACCGTCGCGGGGGGCAAACGCGACAAGGAAACGGTCGCCCGGGTTCTGCCGACCGCGGGTGTGGACATGCGTTGGCCGCTGGTCAACCGCGGCGCGCTGGGGCAGCAGATTTTCGAGCCGGTGGTGCAGCTCATAGCGCGAACCAACGAAACCGGCACCGGCAAGATCGCCAACGAGGACAGCCGGTCGTTTGAATTCGACACCATCAACCTGTTCAGCATCGACAAGTTTTCCGGCGTCGACCGCTGGGAGGGCGGGGTGCGCGCCAATGTTGGTTTCAACTATACGCTCAACTTCCTGTCGGGCATGACCGCGCGCTTCGCGTTCGGACAGTCCTACCAGCTTGCGGGCCGCAACAGCTTTGGCTCGGGCACCGGACTTGCCGGGGGAAATTCAGACTTTGTGGGCTCGGCCTACTTCCTGCTCAATGAGTATTTTTCGGCATCCGCCAGATTCCGTCTCGATGACGAGTCCCTGGCGATCCGCCGCAATGAACTCGGCGCCCGCGCCAAATACGGCAAGCTCACAGCCGTCCTCTCCTATTCCGACATTGACAGCAACACCGCGTTCGGACTGCTCGGCCATGAGGAGGAAATAACGACCAACGCCGCCTTTCAGGTGACGGAACGCTGGCGTGTCTATGCCGGTATCCGGTATGATATCGAACGCAGCCATTTGACCGAGGATGTCGTGGGTGTCGGCTATGAGGACGAATGCTTCAGCTTCCAGCTTCAGTATTCGGAACGCTTTACCGAGGACCGCGATATCGACCCGGACCGCTCCCTCATGCTGCGGTTCGAGCTGAAATCAATCGGCGGCGCGGGTATCAGCACCGGCATCAATTGATGCGCCAAATTCCCGGAGATGCTCGATAGACAAACTTCGTACTATGCAACAATGGATTGGAAAAATGCCGACGAAAACGTGGCGGTTTGCGGCTGCCGGGGCGGCCGCGGCAATTATGTTTTCCCTTGGTTCATGGTCCATCGAAGCGGCGCAGGCGCAAGGGGCGATTGTCGCGATCGTCAATGACGAACCGATCTCTGAATATGATATTGACCAGCGCGCCAAACTGCTGCGCGCGCTTGGCGGGCTGCGCGGAAAAATCGACGACAAGGTGCGCAAGAGAGTGCTCAATATCCTGATCGAGGAACATCTGCAGCGCCAGGAGGCCAGGCGCCTCAACGTCAAGCTGAAAGACAAGGATGTGGACGATGCGATTCGCAATATGGCGAGACGGATGAATTCCGATGTGCCGCGGCTCAAGGCCCTGCTGGAAAAACGCGGCGTGCATCTCAACACCCTCAAGCTTCAGATCGATGCGGTGCTTGCGTGGCAGCGGATTGTCCGTGGACGCTATGGCGCCTTGCTCAAGGTCAGTGAAGAAGAAATCGACCGCCGCTTCGAACAGGTCAAGAAGAAGCCCGCCCCCTCGAGAAAAATCTACGTCCTGCGGCAGGTGCTGTTGCCCCTCAAGAAGACGGCCAGCCCCGGGCTTATTCAGTCGCGCCAGATAGAAGCGCAGAAAATCATTACCAATTTCAAAGGATGCGGCAGCATTCGAAGCGCCATCAAAAGGTCCAACGCCTTCGATGTCCGGGTGCTCAAGGTCGCGGAGGTTCCCGCCGACAAGCTGACCAAACCACTGCGCCAGAGACTGGACAGCATCGGTCCGGGCCGGATTTTTCCCGCCGGACGCACCCCCGCGGGCTTCATGCTGCTGGCCTATTGCAACAAGAAAACGCTGAAGCCGCCGCCGGTCACCCGGGAAATGGTGCAGAACTCGATTTACAACGAACAGGTTCAACTGGTCGCGGGACGCTATTTGCGGGATCTGCGCCGGGACGCGACCGTTGAGATCCGTTAGGCCGCGGCCGCGGAAACCGGAACAGACTGCCCGCCGTCCGGGGTTTTACCGATGATCGGCAAGCCAGCGCAACCGCTCGCATTGACGATGGGGGAGCCGGCCGGCGTTGGCCCGGAACTGACCCTGCGCGCCTGGCTCGCGGCCGACAGGGCGGCCATGCGGCCGTTTTTTTTTCTGGGCGATGAGCGCCTCCTGCGCACCACCGCCGCCTCGCTGAACCTGAACGTCGATGTCGCCGCCATCGATCATCCCCACGATGCGCCAGGCCTGTTCTGCTCGGCATTGCCGGTTCTGCCTCTGCCGCTCGGCGGTCCGGTCAATGCCGGCGCGCCCGATGCCGGCAACGCCGCCGCCACCATCCGGTCGATCGAAAAGGCGGCGCGCCTGTGCCTGTCGGGTGAGGCCTGCGGCATGGTCACCAATCCGATCCACAAAAGCACCCTCTACGAGGCCGGGTTTCGCGCGCCGGGCCATACGGAATATCTCGCCGCCCTGTGCAGGGAAGAGAACCTGCCGGCAAATCCG
>JALURZ010000261.1 GCA_027058735.1 Hyphomicrobiales bacterium
ACATGGCGCATTTTCTGGGGCCGGCCGGGGCGCTGCGGATGATCGGGGCTGCGGAAAAAACACCGCATGCCGACGCTTCGCGGCTGTTTCCCAAGGCGGCGGCGGCCAACCGCGCGATTTTCTATGACCGGTCCGGGCGCGCGCGCAGCGTAAAACAGGTCTATGCCAATCTGATTGCCAAACACGGGACCGCCAGGCTCGCCTTTGGGCCGGGTGGCGCAGGCCAGGCGAGTGCGGTGCCCGTCGCCGCGGCGGCCGGGGAGCGTGCCGTTACCAACATCGCGCGCAAGGCCGACCAGCGCCCGCTGCTGCACCGCCTGTTTGTGACCAGTTTCGAGGGCGCCGGCGCGAAGGCTGCCGGACCCGGCGCACCCGGTGTCACCCTGTCGCCCGAGGCGCTCAAGGTTCTGGCCAGCGCTGGCGGGCAACCGCCGGCGAAGAAAGTAGCCGCACGTCCTGTCCGCTCCTCATGGCCCGTGCCCGGCCCGGCGCGCCAGGATGGCGGTCTGCTGCAAGGCCCCAGACTGCGCGGCCTCAATGGCACGCTGACGCTGGAACTGTTCCGCACCATCGGCTTGCGCGGATCGGCATGACCGGCAGGGGTTGCGTGGCGTAACCGCGGGGCGGATACGGCCATCGCACCGTGAAGGGAAGCGAAATTCCCGCAAAAAAAAAGGCCTGGAGCGCGATCCGGCCCCCGTGGCCGGCGCCCGCGCATTCCCGCTTGTCGCGCCCTTGCGTCTGGCCTAAGGAGGGGCACACGATCTTGCCTTGCGGGGAGTGCTGGAATGCTGTCTGCGGTCGTCAAGAGCTGGGCGCTGTTTCTGGGTATCGCCCTGTTGATGCTGGGCAATGGCCTGCAGGGGTCGTTGCTGGGCCTGCGCGCCGGCCTTGAGGGGTTCACGCCGGCCTCCATCGGCGCCGTGATGGCGGGCTATTATGGCGGATTTCTGCTCGGCTCGATCGTCACGCCGCTGCTGGTGCGACGGGTCGGGCACATTCGCGTGTTCGCGGCGCTGGCCTCGCTCGCGTCAACTTCGGTGCTGTTGTTCGCCGTCTTCCTCGATGCCGCCGCGTGGCTGGCGATCCGGGTGCTGTCGGGCTTTTGCATCGCCGGGCTTTATGTGGTTTGCGAAAGCTGGCTAAACAACGCGGCGACCAACGAAAATCGCGGAAAACTCCTGTCGATCTACATGATCGTGCTGTTCGCCTTCATGGGGCTCGGGCAATTCCTGCTGAATGTGGCCGACCCGGCCGGCTTCGTGCTGTTCATTCTGGTTTCGGCCCTGATTTCGGTTTCTCTCGTTCCCGTTGCGCTCACCTCGGCGCCGGGTCCGCAAATCGCCAGATTCGTGCCGGTGAGCGTGCGGGAGCTCTATCGGATCTCTCCGCTTGGCACGGTCGCCTGCCTGTTGTGCGGGGTTGCGCAGGGCGCCTTTTTCAGCATGACCGCGGTCTATGCCACCCAGATCGGGCTGTCCGTCGCCAAGGCATCGCTGCTGTTGAGCGTGCCGTTTCTGGGCGTCGTCTTTTTGCAGTTCCCCATCGGCTTCATCTCCGACCGCTATGACCGGCGGATGGTGCTTGCGGCCGCGGCCCTGTTGTCCGTCGGCCTCGCGCTTGGCTGTGTTGTCGCCGCGGACCGCTCGTTTGTCGCGCTGGCGGCTCTGTTTGCCGTGTTCGGCGGATTGTCCCTGCCGATCTATTCGATCGCGATCGCGCATGCCAACGACTACCTGGAGGAAGATCAAAGGCTGGGTGCGGGAGCAAAGCTTGTGCTGCTGTCGGGTTTCGGGTCCATGTTCGGCCCGTTGATCGTGGGGCCGCTCATGCAGGCGGCCGGTGCGGTGGCGTTCTTGTACTATATGGCCGGTGTCTATGCCACGATCGCGCTGTTCTCGCTATATCGCAGGACCCGCACCGTGCCGGTTGCTCCCGATGACAAGGGCGACTTCGTGCTTGTTTCCACCCGCATGACCCCGGTTGCCGCCGCATCGGCGATGCTTGATCCCGGCGAGGACCCCGACGCGGGCGGCGCGGCGCCAACGCATTAAGAAACACTTTCGATTTGTGCTGAACGATTCCTTAAGCCTTGTCTGGCAGGCTGCATGCGAAACTTGGCCCTGCTTCGGTTTTGCGGAGTTCGGGGCCCCTTGTGTTTGTTTGTGCAAAGCCGGTGTTGCGTGATGTTCAGCAATCTCGATGTGGACTATCTATCCTTTGTCGCCCGCGATCCCCGCGCCCCGATCCGCAAGGCGCTGGCAACACAGTTGGCGGTGTTTTCAATCAGTCCCGAAACCTGTAAGGGCGATGTGGAGGCGGTCGTGCCGATCATGATGCGCCTGGCGGACGATGCGACCGCATCGTCCGCC
>JALURZ010000262.1 GCA_027058735.1 Hyphomicrobiales bacterium
GATCACAGCCGCCGTGGAACGGCTTGCCGGAGTGCGCGCAATGGGGCACCTTTTCAAGGTGATGATGATTGCGTCGAAATCCATGCCGGTGCCTGAACCCTTCCACTCGGCACGCCCATGATCAAGGCTCCCGCGCTTGGCGGTCTTGAGCGGATTGCACACGGGTTTTTCACCCGCAGGGGCGGTTCGTCCTCGGGCATCTACGCCACGCTCAACTGCGGCATCGGGTCGAAGGACAAGCGTGCAAGGGTGGCCGAAAATCGCGCCCATGTCGCAAACGCGCTCGGGGTCGCGGTCGAACATCTGCTCACGCCCTATCAGTTCCACAGCACCCAGGTCGCAACCGCGCGCGCCCCCTGGCCGTGGCGCGACCCGCCGCGCGCGGACGCGCTCGTAACCGACGTGCCGGGCCTGGCGATCGGGATTTCGACCGCCGACTGTGCGCCCATCCTGCTGGCCGACGGGCAGGCCGGCGTCATCGGGGCCGCCCATTCGGGATGGCGCGGGGCGCGCGCCGGCATCTGCGCCGCCGTCGTCGGCGCCATGGAGAAGCTCGGCGCGACGCGCGGCTCGATCCGCGCCGCCGTCGGCCCGTGCATTTCCGGCCCCTCCTATGAGGTCGGCCCTGAGTTTCACAAGGCCTTCACGGACGATGACGGCGGCAATGAACGGTATTTCCGGGCGGATCCGGAAAGTGGCCGCTTCCGCTTTGATCTGCCTGCCTATGTGGTCGATGCGCTCACCGCCTGCGGCCTTGAAACCGTCGATCTCGTGGCCCGGTGCACCTATCTGGAGGGAGACGATTTTTTCAGCTACCGCCGGGCGACCCACAGGGGCGAGGCGGACTATGGCCGCCAGCTTTCCGCAATCGTCCTGTCAGCGAAAAAGGAGTGACGCGGTGGCGCTTCACTTTGAACAGCGGGAATTCCAGGGCCGGATCGCACGCGCCTGCGAGGCCCTCGACAAACTGAATCTGGACGGACTTTTGATGTTCGCCCAGGAAAGCATGTACTATCTGTGCGGCTATGAGACCTTCGGGTTCTGCTTTTTCCAGTGCCTCTATCTGGGCGCGGACGGACGCCTCGCCCTGCTGACCCGCGCGCCCGATCTGCGCCAGGCCCGGCATACCTCGACGCTGGACGATATCCGGGTGTGGACCGATGAAGCCGGCGCCACGCCGCAGACCCAGCTCAAGGACATGCTGCGCGACCTTGGCGCGAAGGGGGCAAGGCTGGGCATCGAATATGATTCCCCCGGCCTCAATGCCCATTACGGCAAGGCCGTTGACGAGGCTCTGGAGGGCTTTTGCACCCTGGTCGCGGCCAGCGATCTGATCGACAATCTCCGGGTCATCAAGTCGGATGCCGAACTCGTCTATGTGCGCCGGGCGGCCGAACTGGCCGATGCGGCCCTTGAAGCGGGCCTGGCGGAAACCCGCGCGGGCGCCGGTGAAGGCGACATTCTGGCGGCCATGCACAGCGCCATATTCCGGGGCGGGGGGGAGTATCCCGGCAATGACTTCATCATCGGATCGGGCCGTGACGCGCTGTTGTGCCGGCACAAGTCGGGGCGGCGCAGATTATCGGCCAACGATCAGCTCACTCTGGAGTTTGCCGGCACCTGCCGGCGTTATCACGCCGCCTTGATGCGCACGATCATCATCGGCGAGCCGCGTCCGCGACACCTCGCCATGTATGACGCCTGCCGCTCGGCACTGGCCGCGTGCGAGGAAAACCTGATCCCCGGTTCAACCGCGGGCGATGTGTTTGACGCCCATGCCCGCGCAATGGACGACGCCGGATTCAGGGATCACCGTCTCAACGCCTGCGGCTACAGCCTTGGCGCCAGCTTCGCGCCGTGCTGGATGGACCGGCCGATGTTCTATCACGGCAATCCGTTCACCTTCGCGCCCGGCATGGTGTTTTTCGCCCACATGATCCTGATGGACTCGCACAGCGCCACCGCCATGACGCTCGGGCGCACCTATCTGCTGGGCGATGGCCCCCCGGTGTCGCTGTCGGCCGCATCACTCGATCTCGTGTGCCGTTAACGCTGTGTTAAGCATATCCGCGTGACCATCGGCGCCGATGCGCATTTTTGCCTCGCACCGTCAATTTTCCGCCGCCCCCTTGTGGCCGTTGTTTGCCCTGCTCGTGCTTGCGGGCGCACTGTCGGCATGCAGCGGCGCTCCGGGACCCTTTGGCAAGCCGGTTGCCGGGGTGTCCGGCAAGCCCGGCGCGCCGGCGCGGATTGTCCTGTCGGGCATTGAAGGCGCGCCGGTTTCCGTGCGCCGGCGCCTGGCCGGTCTGTTGCGCGAAGCCGCCATCGCTGAAGGGCTTGGAGCGATCGGCGAGACGA
>JALURZ010000263.1 GCA_027058735.1 Hyphomicrobiales bacterium
CCTTTGGCTCACCCTGCGCTGCCGCTTCACCCGCTTCCGCCACCGCTGCTTCCCCCTGCCCGCCCGCCGGCTCGCCCGACATATCCGCCAACACCGTTTCGACAGGCTCCTCACTCTCCCCGACATCGACGCCGGACTGGAGTTGCGAGATCGAAATCCCGTCGATGGCCGCGCGCGCCACCAGATCGCAATACAGCGTGATCGCGCGCCCGGCATCGTCGTTGCCCGGGATCGGATAGGTCACCAGATCCGGATCGCAATTGCTGTCCAGGATGCCAACGATCGGAATGCCGAGCTTGCGGGCTTCCTTCACGGCGATCAGTTCGCGGTTGGTATCGATGACAAACAGCAGATTGGGGATGCCGCCGATATCCTTGATGCCGCCGAGATACCGTTCGAGCCGGTCCCGTTCGCGGGTCAGCTTCAGCATTTCCTTCTTGGTCAATCCGAGATCTTCCTGGCCGAGCAGTTCTTCCACATGGCGCAAGCGCTTGATGGAATTGGAAATCGTGCGCCAGTTGGTCATCGTGCCGCCGAGCCAGCGGTGGTTGACGTAATACTGGGCGCTGCGCCTGGCGGCGTTCATGATCGGCTCGCTGGCCTGGCGCTTGGTGCCAACCAGAAGAATGCGCCCGCCATCCGCCACCGTATCGCGGATCGCAACCAGGGCCTGATGCAGCAATGGCACGGTCTGCGCCAGATCGATGATATGAATGCCATCGCGCGCGCCGAAAATGTATTTCGCCATTTTCGGATTCCAGCGATGGGTCTTGTGCCCGAAGTGCACGCCGGCTTCGAGCAGCATGCGCATGGTGAAGTCAGGCAGAGCCATGGCCCCTGTCTCCTTCTTTTTCCGGTTAAACCTCCGCAGGACGACAGTCGGGCGAAAAAATCGCGCAACACCGGAGGGAGCAGCGGCTATGGAACGCCGGCGCGTCAAGCGCGCCGGCTTGGAGCCGTCATTCCCACACCCTGCGTGTGAAATCGAGGCGGTTTATACGGCCTGACAGATGAGTTGGCAAGGCATCTGCGCGGGCGCGATTCAGGTTGCGCGGCGATTGGCGCCCCCGGCGCGCGCAGATCACCGCGCGGGGCATGGCAGACCCCGCGATGACGAGGGTGTCAGCCCCAAACGGCGCTCAGCGCCACCTCCTTCTTTTCGCCGTCGCCCAGTTCAACCTTCTGGATCAGGGCGCCGCCGCCCTTGCCGCCTCTCACCGAAGGGTCCTTCCACAAAACGGATGTCGTCACGAAATAGGTGCCGGGACCGATATTCCTGAAAACGAACTCGCCCTGCTCGTTGGCCATCGTGGAGCGGGTGAAGGCATAGTAGCGCTTGTCGGGCTTGGAAAAGCTCACACCCGTTGTCGCCATTTTCCTTGTACCGTAGATCAGCTTCACCCGTTCCTCGGCATAGCGCGTGGCCGGCACCAGGGTAACCTTGCTGCCCGCCGCGACGCGAATCCTGCTCTGGTCCCTGATAAACGCGCGGCCCGAAATCTGCCCCGACCCTTGGGTGAATATGAATCCCGCCTCCTTGGGATCGAACTCCGTCTGGGTGGCATAGGTCGGCTTGCCGCCGATCGGCCCCGCGCAACCTGCCAGAAATGTCAACAGGGCGACAATTGCGAGCCGTTTCATTTTTTCGTCTCCCCGAATTGCCGAAGTGATCACAAAATATCATCTGCGTGGAGAAATGAAACCGGAAAATCACAAGTCGCGGACTTCGATCACCCCGTCGATCGCCTTGATCGCGCTGCGGACCCGTGGCCCGGTCGCATAGGTCCCGGGAAGGACAATATCGACTTCGCGTCCGCCATCTTCCAGCAGAACGGTCAACCTCACGCTATCGGGCCCGTCAGGGTCGAGCCGGCGAACGAGACTGTTCAGCGGGGCCGCGTCATCAAGAAAAACCCGGAAGCCGGAAGACGCGCGCCCGGCAATCGAATCGAGCCCCGTGACGGATTGCACCGTCAGGCTGATATCGTCGTCGCGCCGGGACGCCTCAACCGTCAAAACGACGGACTGGCCCGTTTCCAGCAGATCGCGGCTTTGGGCGAGAACATCCGAAAAGACCCGCGCGTCATATTGCCCCGATGTGTCGGAACATCCGATAATGGCGAACCTGTCGCCGGTCTTCGTGCGCCGCTCCTGGCGAAACGAGATCGTGCCCGCGACCTTCCCCGCGCTCTCGCCGGCGTGCACCTTGTCGCGCAACTCCGCGATCGGCAAAACGCCCGCATTGGCCAGAACATCCCTGTATTCCTCAAGCGGATGGCCGGACAGAAAGAAACCCACCGCCTCGAACTCCCGCGCCAGAGTGTCCATGGGCAGCCACGGTTCCTCACCGCCCAGCACAATGGCCGTGGCGCCGCTCTCGGCGCCGCCGAACAGGTCGTTCTGGCCCTGTTGGCGGTCGTCCTCGCTGCGGTGCGCCAGCCCCAGTATCGTCTGCACGCCGCCAAGCAATTGCGCCCGGTTTGTGCTGAACTCGTCGAACGCGCCGGCCTTGATAAGACTTTCCAGCGCCCGCTTGTTCACGAACCGCGGCGAAATCCGGCTGGCGAAATCGTCGAGATTGCGGAATGGACCGCCCTCCTCGCGCACCGCCACGATATGATCGATGGCCAGACGCCCAACGTTCTTCAGCGCCGCCAGGGCATAGTGGATGCTCTCGCCATCGACCCAGAATTCGGTGCGCGAAAAATTGATGGATGGCGCTTTAAGCTTTATGCCAAGTCGTTCGATCTCCTGCTTGAAAACAAACAGTTTATCGGTATTCCCCATATCGAGCGTCATGGAGGCGGCGAGAAACTCGCGGGCGTGATGGGTTTTCAGGAATGCGGTCTGATAGGCGACCAGGGCATAGGCCGCGGCGTGGCTCTTGTTGAAGCCGTAGCCGGCGAATTTCGCGACCAGCTCGAAGATGAACTGCGCCCGGTTCCTGTCCACCCCGCGTTCGGTCGCCCCTTCCACGAAGCGCGCCTTTTGCCGGTCCATTTCCGATTTGATCTTCTTGCCCATGGCCCGGCGCAGCAAATCCGCTTCCCCCAGCGAATAGCCCGACAGCACCCGGGCGATTTCCATCACCTGTTCCTGATAGATGATGACGCCGTAGGTCTCGGTCAAAATCGGCTCAAGGCTGGGATGCAGGAAATCGGGTTCCTCCTCGCCCTTCTTGCGCGCAATGAACGTATCGATATTGGCCATGGGGCCGGGACGATACAGCGCCACCATGGCGATGATATCCTCAATGCGGTCCGGTTTCAGTTTGCGCAGCGCCTCGCGCATGCCGCTGCTTTCCAACTGGAAAATCCCGACGGTCTCCCCGCGCGCCAGAACATCGAACGTATCCGCATCATCAAGCGCCAGATTGTCGATATCGGGCGGCGCGCCGTGTTCGGCGATCAGCCTCACCGCCCGCTCGATGACGGTCAGGGTTTTCAGGCCGAGAAAATCGAACTTCACCAGTCCCGCGGCTTCCGCCCATTTCATGGAAAACTGGGTGACCGGCATATCGGATCGCGGATCGCGGTAGAGCGGTGCGACCTCCTGCAGCGGCCGGTCGGCGATGACGATGCCGGCCGCATGGGTCGAGGCGTGCCGGTAGAGGCCTTCCAGCTTCAGGGATATCTCAAGCAGTTGCGCCACGCCTTCTTCGTTGTCGCGCGCCTCGCGCAGGCGCACTTCGGTGCCGATGGCCTCGCCGAGCGTGGTGGGGTCGGCCGGATTGTTCGGGATCATTTTGCACAGCCGGTCCACCTGCCCGTAGGGCAGGCCCAGAACGCGGCCCACATCGCGCAATACGGCGCGCGCCTGCAGCTTGCCGAAGGTGATGATCTGCGCCACCTGCGCGCACCCGTATTTTTGCTGCACATAGGCGATGACCTCATCGCGGCGGTCCTGGCAGAAATCGACATCGAAATCCGGCATGCTGACCCGTTCAGGGTTGAGAAACCGTTCAAACAACAGCCCGAAGCGCAGCGGATCGAGATCGGTGATCGTGAGCGCCCAGGCGACAAGGGAACCGGCCCCCGAACCGCGGCCCGGCCCCACCGGGATGCCCTGCGCCTTGGCCCATTGGATGAAATCGGCGACGATCAGGAAATAGCCGGCAAACGCCATTTCAATGATGACATCAAGCTCGAAACGCAGGCGCTCTTCGTAATCGGCCCTGTCAAATCCAGGCGCGGTTGCGTGGGTTTCAAGCCGCGCCTTCAGGCCGGCCGTCGCCTGCCGGCGCAACTCCCCGGCCTCCCCGGCGCCGTTCGCCTGCCCGCCCCCCCCTGCAAGATAGCCCGGCAGCATCGGCGCATGGGTCAGCGGGCGAAAGGCGCAGCGCCGGGCAATTTCGATCGTGTTCTCGATGGCTTCAGGCAGATCGGAAAAGGTCTCGATCATTTCCTCCGCCGATGTGAAATAGTGCCTGGGCGACAGCCGGGGCCTGTTCTCGTCGCTGAGGAGCGTTCCCGCCGCGATCGCCAGCAGCGCATCGTGCGACCGGTAATCCGCCTCGGCGGCAAAATGCGGATCATTGGTCGCCACCAGAGGTAGTGACAGCTCATAGGCAAGATCGACCAGCGCGCCTTCCACCTCACGCTCCGCGTCAAGGCCGTGGCGCTGCAACTCGACATAGAGCCGGTCGCCGAAAACCTCGCGCAGCCAGCACAGGCGATTCTTGGCCAGGTTTGGCGAATGCGCGCCCAGCGCCTGATTGACAGGCCCTTCCGGCCCCCCCGTAAGCACGACAAGGCCGGTTGAGCAGGCCTTCAGATCGTCGCCGGAAACATGGGGGCGGGCCAGTTCATCGCTGCCGAAATATGCCCTGGAAGCGAGGCTGAGGAGATTCCTGTATCCCGTTTCGTCCTTGGCCAGCAGCGCCAGGGAGCCCGCGATTTCCGCCACCTCCTCCCCGGGTGCGGCGGGTTTGCGGCGGGTTCCGGCCAGACGCACCGCCAGAGTGATCCCGACAATCGGCTGAATGCCGGAGGCCGCCAGGCATTCTGAAAATTCCAGCGCGCCGAACATGTTGTTGGTGTCGGTGAGAGCGAGGGCGGGCATCCGCCGCGCCCGGCACAGGTCCGCCAGAGCCTTGATATGCAGCGCGCCCTGCAGCAGCGAATAGGACGAGCGCGAGCGCAGATGCACGAACAGGGGCCCGGGTCGCGCGCGGCGTGTTTTTTTCACCATTGTCCGCGAATCCTTTCGCATCCGGTTATTTCGTGTTTACCAGCATTGCCGAGTTGCCGCGACAAGCCGGTTGTGGATAAGCTGTCGAAGACCGGCCGCCGGAATGGATGGTCCGGCGGCGATAACCCGGCGGGAAGCACATGTGGCGCGCCCTTGAGGCTCTTTTTGGCGGATTGCTGATCGGCCTTGGCGCCGGCATTGTCCTGGGGCTGAAACTCTATCCCCTGCTGCCGGCCGAGCCGCAGGTCACGCAAGCAGCGGTTGCGCAAAGAACGCCCGAACTGGTCGCGCGCGGCGCCTTCATTCAGACCAATCCGTATTTCGACCGCAGCCGCTACGGCAAGGGCAAGGTCTCGGTTTATGACGATCATGTGCTGCTGGAGGACGATTTCGAGGTCTCCCCGGGGCCGGGATTTCGCGTGCTGCTGGTGCCCAAGTCCCCGATCCGCCGCGCCGCCCATATCAGCGGCGTCATGTATGTCGATCTCGGCCCGCTGAGAGCGTTTGCCGGTGCGCAGAAATACGACCTGCCCCGGGGCCTGTCGCTCAAAACCTACAAGAGCGTGGTTATCTGGGGCGCGACCAATAAAGCGCTGATTTCGGCCGCCGATCTGGCTTTCGCCGAATGACACGCCGCGCTCGCGCCGTTCAGCGGTGCGCGGATGCCGGTTTGGCCGACCGGGAGGCAACGGGCCTGCGTTCGATCAATGTGCCGGCGCTGAGTTCCACATAGCGGTCCATCGCCGAGGCAAGGGCGCGATTGTGCGTTGCGATCAGGGCGGCCATGCCTTCACTGCGGACCAGACCCAGCAGCAGCTCGAACACCCGCACCGCCGTTTCGGGATCGAGATTGCCGGTCGGCTCGTCGGCAAGCAGCAGGCCCGGCGCGTTGGCGAGCGCGCGGGCGATGGCGACACGTTGCTGTTCGCCGCCCGACAGCTTGCCCGGCCTGTGGCCAAGACGTTCGGCCATGCCGACCCGCTCCAGCAGATCGCGCGCGCGGCGCCGCGCCGGCTTGCCGTCCACCCCGGCGATCAGTTGCGGCATCACGACATTCTCCAGTGCCGAAAATTCACCAAGCAGATGGTGGAACTGATAGACGAACCCGATGTTGTAGCGCCGCATCCGCGCGCGTGCCTTGTCGTTCAAGCCGCTGCAGTCGCGTCCCGAAATCACGACCCGCCCCGCATCGGGCTTTTCCAGCAGGCCGGCAATGTGCAGCAGCGATGACTTGCCCGAACCCGACGGACCCACCAGCGCCACGATTTCGCCGGGAAACAGGGTCAGCCCCAGGTCGGCGAAAATCCGCAAACGTCTGCGCCCCTGCGCATAGCTGCGCGACACGCCCTCAAGGCTCAGGGCCGCGGGCCCGGGCCGGGCGCGGGTCATCTATTCGTACCGCAACGCATCGACCGGGTCGAGGCGCGCCGCGCGCCATGCCGGATAGAGCGTCGCCAGGAAGGTGAGAACCAGCGCCATGACAACGACGCTGAGTGTCTCCACCGTGTCCATTTTGGCCGGCAGTTGGGAAAGGTAGTAGAGTTCGGGCGAAAACAGCTCGCTTCCCGACAGGCGCGACACGAACTGGCGTATGGCCTCGATATTCAGGCAGAATACCGTACCGACAATGACCCCGGCCAGGGTGCCCGTGAGGCCGATCGAGGAACCGGTGATGAAGAACACCCGCATGATGGTTCCTCTGCCCGCCCCCATGGAGCGCAGGATGGCGATGTCCCTGCCCTTGTCCTTGACCAGCATGATCAGGCCCGAAATCATGTTGAGCGAGGCGACCAGCACAATCAGCAGCAGGATCAGAAACATCACATTGCGCTCGACCTGAAGAGCGTTGAAAAACGTCGAATTGCGCTCCTGCCAGGTGGACACGCGCACATCCGGACCGGCCGCGGCATAGACGGCATTGCGCAGTTCGCCCACCTGCTCGGGATCGTCCACCATGATCTCAATGGCGCCGGCGCCACCGGGCGTGCGCAGATAAATCTGCGCCGCGTCCAGAGGCATGAAAATGAACGAGCGGTCATATTCGGACATGCCGATCTGGAAAATCGCGACGACGGGATAGGCCTTGATCTGCGGCACCACGCCGATGGGGGTGACGGGGCCGCGCGGCGAAATCAGGGTGAGCGAATCGCCGACCCCGACCCCGAGCTGGACCGCCAGCCGCGATCCGACCGCGAGGCCGCGCTTCTTTTCGAAACCCTCCAGCGTGCCGAGCCGGATATTGGAGGCAACGGCGCTCAGGGTTTTCAGGTCCGCTTCGCGAATGCCCCGCAGCAACGCCCCGGACGCGCGCCGCGGCGAGGAAACCATCACCTGTCCGTCGAGATAGGGAACAACGCGCTTGACAAAGGGAATGCGCGCGATACGCGCCACGGTTTCATCGAAATCACGCAGCGATTTTCCTGTCGGCTGAACGATA
>JALURZ010000264.1 GCA_027058735.1 Hyphomicrobiales bacterium
ATCTATCCCGCCTGGCGGGCGGCACGAACACAGCCGGCGGAGGCGCTACGCTATGAGTAATGAAGTGGTGCTCTCCAGCAAGGGGTTGTCAAAACGTTTTGTTGAAGGCGGGCTGACGGTTGATGTGCTGCGCAGTATCGATCTGGAGGTCTTGCGCGGGGAGCTGGAGGCCGGCGATCCGGTTCTGGCGCGGCGCATCGAGCCGGGCGACCGCCAGCGCACCCTGCGCGGGCTTGAGGTTTTCGCCGCCACCGGGCGTGCGTTGTCGCGCTGGCAGCAGGATGCGCCATCGCCTGCGCTGCTTGAGGGGATGAGGGTTGCGCGCGTTCTGTTGATGCCTGCGCGCGCTGCGCTCCATGCCCGGTGCGATGCGCGCCTCGACGCGATGCTTGAGGAGGGTCTGCTGGAAGAAATACGCGCGCTCAAGGCGCGAAACCTTGCCCCAGGGCTGCCGGCCATGAAGGCGCTTGGCGTTGCCCGCCTGATCGATCATCTTGGCGGGGGGTGTTCTCTCCAGGACGCCGTGGCGGCGGTGAAGACGGACACCCGGCGCTATGCCAAGCGTCAGATGACCTGGTTTCGCAACAGAATGTCCCATTGGCCGGCCTATGAGACCGCGCACGGCGCAGCCCTTCTTGCGAATGTGCGCGGCGCGCTCGGGCTGATGCCGGACATTCCCGCTTGACCGGTTCGGCTTTGCGCGTTTATGGTGCGCGCCAATCGTTGCAACCGGAAACACCTGATCACATGACCGGAAGAGCACTTGTAATCGTAGGGAGCGCGCGCCGCTGATGGCTGAATGAAAACAGCCGTCGCGAAGGTGGTGTGCGCAACAGGGGTCCCGTAAGAGGGGCCTTTTTTGTTGCCCGATTTTATTGCCCGATTGATGGAACCGTTGGAGGAGAGCAACAATGGCCAAGCAGATGACCGGCGCCGAAATCGTCATCAAGGCGCTGAGCGAGCAGGGGGTCGAACATATATTCGGCTATCCCGGCGGGGCGGTGCTGCCGATCTATGACGAGCTCTTTCAGCAGAACCGCATTCAGCACATCCTGGTGCGCCATGAACAGGGTGCGGTTCATGCCGCGGAAGGATATGCCCGCTCGACCGGCCGGCCCGGCGTGGTTCTCGTGACATCCGGTCCCGGCGCCACCAACGCGGTGACCGGCCTGACCGACGCCATGATGGATTCCATCCCCATTGTCTGCCTGACCGGCCAGGTGCCGACCCACCTGATCGGCAATGACGCCTTTCAGGAATGCGACACGGTCGGCATCACCCGCCCCTGCACCAAGCACAACTATCTGGTGAAAGATGCCGCCGGTCTCGCCCGCGCCTTGCACGAGGCGTTCTATGTGGCGCAGAACGGGCGGCCCGGGCCGGTGGTCGTGGATATTCCCAAGGACGTCCAGTTTGCCAGTGGCGACTATGAACCGGCCGCCAGCATTCGCCACAAATCATACCGCCCGCAGGTCAAGGGCGACCAGCAGGCGATCCGCGATGCCGTCGATCTGATGGCAGGTGCCAAAAGGCCCGTGTTCTATACCGGTGGCGGGGTCATCAATTCCGGCCCCGCCGCAAGCCAGTTGCTGCGCGAACTGGTGGGCCTGTCCGGATTTCCCATCACCTCGACCCTGATGGGGCTGGGCGCCTATCCCGCGTCCGGCAAGAACTGGATCGGCATGCTTGGGATGCACGGCACGTTTGAAGCCAACAATGCCATGCATGATTGCGATGTGATGATCTGCATCGGCGCGCGCTTCGATGACCGGATCACCGGGCGCGTCGATGCCTTCTCGCCGGGATCGGCCAAGATTCATGTGGATATCGACGCATCGTCCATCAACAAGAACGTCCATGTCGATCTGCCGATTGTCGGCGATTGCGCCCATGTGCTCGAAGACATGGTGCGCATCTGGAAGGCGCGCTCGGCGCAACCCGACAGATCAGCGCTCGAAAAATGGTGGAAGCAGATCGACACCTGGCGCAAGCGCGACTGTCTAAAATATGACAGGATGAAGGACGCCATCATGCCGCAATATGCGGTTGAGCGGCTCTATGCGCTGACCAGGGAGCGCGATGTCTTCATCACCACCGAGGTTGGCCAGCACCAGATGTGGGCGGCGCAGTTCTACCGCTTCGAAGAGCCCAACCGGTGGATGACCTCCGGCGGGCTGGGAACCATGGGCTATGGCCTGCCGGCGGCGATCGGCGTGCAGGTGGCGCACCCGGACAGTCTGGTGATCGACATTGCCGGCGAGGCGTCCGTTCAGATGACCATGCAGGAAATGTCGACGGCCGTTCAGCATCGCC
>JALURZ010000265.1 GCA_027058735.1 Hyphomicrobiales bacterium
GGCGGCAATCGCGCCGGTCGGGCGGCAATCGCGCCGGTCGGGCGGCAATCGCGCCGGTCGGGCGGCAATCGCGCCGGTCGGGCGGCAAGAAGTACAGACAGGGGGCTACGGGGGCAAATGGGAAATTTGGGCCGGGCGGAAATGCCGGAAGACAAACGCAGGCAGGCGGAATCGGTTGCGAACGATAATGACGACAGTGATGGACGGTCGCAGCCATACAAGGCGAGGGGAAAGACGGTGGCGTGTCTGAATGATGGCGCATCGAGCGAACAGTTGGCGGCGCTGTGGGGGCGGGTGGCGAGCCGGATCAGGGCCGAATTGGGCGATGACCTGTTCTCCAGTTGGTTTGCGCGCATCGAGCCGGTGGCCTTTCGCGGCGGCGTTCTGTCGGTCACCGTGCCGACCCCGTTCCTGCGCACCTGGCTGAACACCCATTATTGCGATCAACTGCACGATTTCTGGGCGGCGGGGCTGAACGGTCTCAAGCGGCTGGATATCGGCGTGCGGGCGCGCGGCACGCCGGTGCATCAAAAGAACACCGGGCTTGCGGCGGGCTGCGCCAAGGGGGCGCTGGACCAGCCTGTGATCGCCGGCGTCACGGCGCGCCGGCAACTCGCGGCCAAGCCGGCGAATTCCAATCTCGGCCGGATGGCCTCGCCGCTCGGTCACGATATGTCCTTTGCCACTTTCGCGGTGGGCAAATCCAATGCCCTGGCCCATGCCGCGGCCGAGCGCGTGGCCGACGCCGCGCCCAGTTCGCCCATCAGCTTCAACCCGCTCTACATTCATTCAGCCTCCGGTTTCGGCAAGACCCATCTGCTGCAGGCGATTGCCGGGCGCATCCGCTCGAACCATCCCGATCGCCGCGTGCTGTATCTGACGGCGGAGCGCTTCATGTACCGGTTTATCGCGGCGCTCAAAGCAAAGGACATGCTGTCGTTCAAGGACCATTTCCAGGACACGGATGTTCTGTTGATCGATGATTTTCAGTTCCTGCAGGGCCGCTCCATGCAGCAGGAATTCTGCCATACGGTGAATTCCCTGGTCGACAGCCGGCGTCAGGTCATCGTGACGGCGGACATGCCGCCGCTCCAGCTTGAAGGCATTGACGAGCGCATCCGCTCGCGGCTCGGCGGCGGGCTGGTCGTCGATATCGAGCCGGCCGATTACGAACTGCGTCTGCGCATTGTCAAAATGCGGCTCGCCGAAATGCAGCACCGCGAGCCGACCCTGCAGATACCCGATCCCGTCCTCGAATTCATCGCCCAGCGCATGCAGGGGGGCGGACGGGCGCTGGAGGGTGCGCTGACCCGTATCGCGGCGCACCGCCAGTTGACGAATTCCGAACTGACCGTGGAAATGGCAAGCGTCGCGCTGCGCGATCTTCTCAACGCCTGCACGCTGAAACGCATCAAGATCGACGACATTCAGCGCGTCGTGGGCAAGCATTACAACGTGTCGCGCTCCGATCTGCTGTCGGCGCGGCGCGCGCGCAGCATCGTGCGCCCGCGGCAGATCGGCATGTTTTTGTCCAAACGGCTCACCACCCGTTCCCTGCCGGAAATCGGCCGCCGGTTCGGCGGGCGCGATCACAGTACGGTGCTGCATGCCATCCGCAAGGTGCAGGAACTGATCGGCAAGGATGAAAAGCTGGCCCGCGAAGTGGAGCTTCTGATCCGGCTGCTGGAAACCTGACCGCCCGTTTCCAGGCGGGATTGCGGTTCTGGTTTTTGAGCCGCACCGCCTTGCGCGCGGGGTGCGAAATTCTCTTCTCAGCCATGGCGTTCATGCCGCAAATCAGCTAACAATCAGGGCTCGCGCGGGATTGGTTTTGGCGCTGATTCGGCGGCATTGCGCGCGCGTGCGCCGGTATGGCCAACAAGAGAGAGCACATGCGGTTCACCATCGAGCGGGCGGTCTTGCTGAAGGCGCTCAACCATGTCCAGAGTGTCGTGGAGCGGCGCAATACGATTCCCGTCTTGTCGAATATCCTGTTCCGCGCCGAGGGCGAGGAAATTCGCCTCACGGCGACGGATCTTGATATTGAGATGGTGGAAACCGCCACGGCCGATATCGCACAGCCCGGCGCAACCACGCTGCCCGCCCACATGATGTATGACATCGTGCGCAAGCTGCCCGATGGCGCCCAGCTTGAGATTGAACAAGGCCCGGATGAAACCCGGTTGACGGTGCGCTCCTCGCGCGCCCAGTTTTCGCTGCAGGTGCTTCCGGTTTCGGAATTTCCCGATCTTTCCAGCGGCGACATGACCCATAAATTCACCCTTGGCGCGGGCGATCTCAAGCGGCTCATCGAGAAAACCCGGTTCGCCATCTCCACCGAGGAAACACGCTACTATCTCAACGGCATCTATCTCCACGAGGTCAAGGCCGGAGGCGGCTCATTGTTGCGCGCGGTGGCAACAGACGGACATCGCCTGGCCCAGGTCCAGCTTGAATTGCCGAAGGGTGCAGAGAGCCTGCCCGGCGTGATCGTGCCGCGCAAGGCGGTGTTTGAGCTGCACAAACTGCTGGAGGACGAGAAAGCGGAAATCGCCGTCTCCCTGTCCCAGTCGAAAATCCGTTTCGAGGCGGGTTCGGTGGTGCTGACCTCCAAGCTGATCGACAGCACCTTTCCGGACTACGAACGCGTGATCCCCAAAAGCAACGACAAGGTCCTGGAGGTGGATTGCCGTCTCTTTGCCGAGGCGGTCGACCGCGTCTCCACCGTCTCCAGCGAAAAGGGCCGCGCCGTCAAGCTCGCCCTCGAAGAGGGCCTGCTCACCTTGAGCGTCAACAATCCCGACAGCGGCAGCGCGCAGGAAGAACTGCCCGTGGACTACAAGGCGGATGCGATGGAAATCGGTTTCAACGCCAAATACCTGCTCGATGTCGCCGGGCAGCTTGAGGACGAAAAGGCGCGGTTTTTGCTGGCGGATGCGGGCTCGCCGAGCCTGATACAGCAGATCGGCGATGACACCGCGCTATATGTCCTGATGCCCATGCGCGTATGACCCCATGGTGATGCCCGATACGCTCAGTGTGCGGCCCGCCACCAACGGCCTGTTTCTCAGCAGGGTTCTGTTGTCGGACTTTCGCAACTATGCGACGGCCGAAATCCGCCCGCAATCGCAGATCGTCGTGCTGACCGGCGCCAATGGTGCGGGAAAAACCAATATCCTGGAGGCCGTGAGCCTGCTTGGCCGGGGACGCGGCCTGCGCGGCGCGGCGTTCGCCGATATCGGGCGCATTGGCGCATCGCGGCCCTGGAGCGTCAATGGCGATCTGTCCGCGCCCCATGGCACGACCTCGATAGGCACCGGATATGGCGATCCCTCGCGCGGCGAGACGGCGCGCGCGCGAAAGGTCCGCATCGATGGTTCGGCCGAGCGCGGAACCCGGGTGCTCGACGAGCTTATACGCATTGTCTGGCTGTCCCCGGCCCTTGATGGCCTGTTCACCGGACCGGCCTTCGAGCGGCGCGGTTTTTTCGACCGGATTGTCTCCTCGCTCGATACGGCCCATGGGGGCCGGCTGGCGAAATACGACAAGCTCAGGCGCCAGCGCACCCGTCTCCTCGGCGAGGGCCGCACGGAGCCCGCCTGGCTGGACAGCCTCGAACGCCAGATGGCGCAGGCCGGCGTCTCGATTGCCGCCGCGCGGCGCGATACGCTGGCCTGCATGCGCTCCATCCTGGGCCGGACCGCCGCGAATGAAGAGAGGCTGCGGCTGCCGGGCGCCCGGCTGTTTCTTGAAGGCGAGCTTGAATGCTGGCTCGATGACGCGCCCGCAATCGAGGTCGAGGAGCGCTATTGCGGCGTGTTGGCCGGATCGCGAAACCACGATGCGCACAGCGGACGCACCGCGCACGGACCCCACCGGACGGATTTTCTGGTGCATCATGCAACCCGCAACATGGCGGCGCGCCTGTGCTCGACCGGCGAACAGAAAGCGCTGCTTCTGCGGCTGGTTCTGGCCCATGCAAAGGCTGTCGAACTGTCCTTTGGATGTGCGCCGCTGGTGCTGCTCGATGAGGTGTGCGCCCATATCGATGACGACCGGCGCGAGGTCTTTTTTGCTTTTCTCGCGACCATGGGCTCGCAGGTCTGGCTGACCGGCACGAACCGGACGCTGTTTGCGGCCTTTGGCGCGGACGCCTCTTATTTTCGTGTTGTTGACGGAGACATCAGGGCCGCGCAGGGGAACGACTGACCGGCGCGGCCTTGCCCCGGTCATCTTGAGGACAAGGATGATGAGCGACGAAACAGCCGATAGCGGCGCGCAAGCCGATTATGACGCCGATTCGATCAAGGTCCTGAAGGGCCTCGACGCGGTGCGCAAACGGCCCGGCATGTATATCGGCGATACCGATGATGGCTCGGGGCTTCATCACATGGTCTATGAGGTCGTCGACAATTCCATCGATGAGGCCCTGGCCGGTCATTGCGATACGATCGGGGTCGTGCTCAACGCCGACGGATCGGTCACGGTCAGCGACAACGGCCGCGGCATTCCAACCCAGATTCACGCAGACGAGGGCATCTCGGCGGCGGAAGTCATCATGACCCAGCTTCATGCCGGGGGAAAATTCGACCAGAATTCCTACAAGGTGTCCGGCGGCCTGCACGGTGTCGGGGTTTCCGTCGTCAACGCCCTTTCGGAGCGCCTCGAACTGACGATCTGGCGCGCTGGAAACGAGCACCGGATTGTTTTCCGGGACGGGGAAGCCGAGGCCCCGCTGGCCGAGACCGGCCCGGCGGGCGGGCGGACCGGCACCCGGATCACGTTCCTGCCCTCGCCCGGGACCTTCACGCGAACGGAGTTCGATTTCGCCACGCTGGAGCACCGGCTGCGCGAACTGGCGTTCCTGAACTCCGGCGTGCGCATCACATTGCGCGATGAGCGCGGCGTCGAGCCGCGCGAAACCGAACTGCTCTATGACGGCGGCCTGGAAGCCTTCGTGCGCTTTCTCGACCGCACCAAACATGCGCTGATCGACACGCCCATCATGGTTTCGAGCCAACGCGACGCGGTGACCGTCGAGGCCGCGCTGTGGTGGAACGACAGCTATCACGAGAATGTGCTGTGTTTTACCAACAACATTCCCCAGCGCGATGGCGGCACGCATCTTGCGGGCTTTCGCGGCGCGCTGACGCGCACCATCAACAATTACGCCAACGAATCGGGCATCGCCAAACGCGAAAAAGTGTCGCTCACCGGCGATGATGCGCGCGAGGGCCTGACCTGTGTCTTGTCGGTCAAGGTTCCCGATCCGAAATTTTCCAGCCAGACCAAGGACAAGCTCGTATCCTCCGAAATCCGCCCCATCGTTGAAGGCGCGATCGGCGAGACCCTGGGAAACTGGTTTGAGGAACATCCCGCGGAAGCCAAATCCATCGTGCTGAAGATTGCCGAGGCCGCGGCCGCGCGCGAGGCGGCGCGCAGGGCGCGCGAACTGACACGGCGCAAGGGCGCCCTTGATATCGCCAGCCTGCCCGGCAAGCTGGCCGATTGCCAGGAGCGCGATCCGGCCAGGGCCGAACTGTTCATCGTGGAGGGCGATTCTGCCGGCGGTTCGGCAAAGCAGGCGCGCAACCGCGCCAATCAGGCGGTATTGCCGCTGCGCGGCAAAATCCTCAATGTGGAACGCGCCCGCGCCGACAAGATGCTGTCATCGGCCGAGATCGGGACCATGATCACCGCCCTCGGGGCCGGCATCCGCGAGGAATTCGATATCGAAAAACTGCGCTATCACAAGATCATCATCATGACCGACGCCGATGTCGACGGCGCCCATATCCGCACCCTGCTGCTGACGTTTTTCTACCGGCAGATGGCGGAAATCATCGAGCGCGGCTATCTCTATATCGCCCAGCCGCCGCTCTACAAGGTGAAGCGGGGCCAGAGCGAACAATATCTGAAGGACGAGGCGGAGTTTGAAAAATACCTGGTTGAGTCCGGCCTGGAGGACGCGGTTCTGGTGACCGGATCAGGCGATGAACGCGCGGGCCGGGATCTGCTGGGCATTGTTCATGACGCCCTGGAAACGAGAAAGGCGCTGGACGCACTGCACAGCCGCTATCCGCGTTTCGTCATCGAGCAGGCCGCCATCGCCGGCGCGCTCAACCCGGAGATTCTGAGCGGTTCGGACAATGCCGCCAAGGCCGCGGACTATATCGCCAGGCGGCTCGATACCCTGTCGGACGAGACGGAACGCGGCTGGCAGGGCCATGCGACAGGCGACGGCGGACTGGCGTTTTCGCGCACCGTGCGCGATGTGCGCGAAGCCTATATCATTGACGGGCCGCTGATCGTTTCCAGCGATGCGCGCCGGCTGGACCGCAAGGCCGCCGATCTGCAGGCGGTCTATGCAAAGCCCGCCGTGTTCCGGCGCAAGGATGCCGAAACCGTGGTCTACGGCCCCACCGGCCTGCTGGACGCCCTGTTCGCGGCCGGCCGCAAGGGCCTGACGATGCAGAGATACAAGGGCCTTGGCGAAATGAACCCCGAACAGTTGTGGGAAACCACGCTGGACGAAAATGTCCGCTCGCTGCTGCGCGTCACCATCAAGGAGGCCGATCAGGCCAATATCCTGTTCGGCGATCTGATGGGAGACGATGTCGCGCCGCGCCGGGATTTCATTCGCGACAATGCGCTGAATGTCGCCAATCTCGACGTCTGACCCCGCGCCCCCGAGATGCGCCCGGCCACCCACCATCGTGTCGCCACAAAGACCCGTGATCACTGTTTGCCGGGGCGCGGACTTAACAGGCTCTTAAGTGCGGTGGGCTAGGGTGAGCGGATCAGGCGCGAAGGCCGCCCTGCGCCGCTTCAATATGATTTGTCGCGGGCGGCCTTCGCGCCGGCTGGCGGCCTGTCGCACATCAGGTACACGAATTCGGGTGGTGGCGTGTTTGGATCACGACGCAGCAGGCAGGACCGCAAGGAGCGCGCCGAACGCTCGCCGGGCCGGCGCCCCGCCCGGCGGCGGCGCGGACTGATCGCGGGCACCTTCTACTGGGGCACGGTTTTTTCGATCTGGGCCGGCATCGCCGTGTTCGCGGCCGGGCTCTATGTGGCCATCAGCTTGCCCGAACCGGCTTCATTCGAATTACCGGAACGAAACCCGGGGATCACCATTCTCGATGTCAACGGCGCGCCCATGGCGCGGCGCGGCTCGTTTCGCGGCGATGCGGTGCGCCTCGATGAACTGCCCCCCTATCTGGCGCGCGCCGTGATCGCCACCGAGGACCGGCGGTTCTATGACCATTGGGGCATCGACCCTTACGGGCTGGCCCGCGCCGTGCTGGCCAATATCAGGGCGCGGCGCATCGTGCAGGGCGGCAGCACCATTACCCAGCAACTGGCGAAAAACCTGTTCCTGAAGCCCGAACGCACGCTCAAGCGCAAGGTCCAGGAAGCGGTGCTGGCGGTGTGGCTGGAAAGTCTCTACAGCAAGGATGAAATCCTGCAGATCTATCTCAACCGCGTCTATTTGGGCTCCG
>JALURZ010000266.1 GCA_027058735.1 Hyphomicrobiales bacterium
CGCTGCCTTGATTTAGCCGAAAAAGACGGCAATATCCGCATGCTTGATGATTTGGCCGATGTGCTGGACGTCGATGCGGCGACGCGGGCGGAGGCAGGGCGGATCATCGGTTAGGCCGATGCTGCGAATTGTTGCGTTAAAATAACTGAAAACAACGCATTAGGAATTATTCTATGGAATTTTTCACGCAGGTTTACGGCCAGTTCAGCGGGCTGCTTTCCTATATCGTGCCGTTTCTGTTCGTGCTCACGGTGATCGTGTTTTTCCACGAACTCGGGCATTTTCTGGTTGCGCGCTGGTGCGGGGTGCGGGTTGAGACTTTTTCGGTCGGGTTTGGCCGCGAGATCGTGGGCTACGATGACGCCAAGGGCACACGCTGGAAACTGTCGTGGATCCCATTGGGGGGGTATGTGAAGTTTTTCGGCGACGACAATGCCGCCAGTGCGCCCTCGCCCGATGCCCTGAACAAACTGGATTGCGCGCAGCGCGACGAAAGCTTTCACCACAAACCCCTGGGCAGCCGCGCCGCGGTGGTGGCGGCCGGCCCGATCGCCAATTTTCTGCTCGCAATCGTCATTTTCGCGTTCATGTTCGCGGTCTTTGGCCGCCAGGTCGCGATGCCCCGCGTGGACACGATACAGCCCGAAAGCGCGGCCGAGGAGGCCGGCTTCAAGGTCGGCGACATCGTGCGCAGTATCGATGGCGCGAAAATCGCGAGCTTCTCCGACATGCAGCGCGTTGTCAGCGTCAGCGCCGACCGGGAACTGCTCATCACGGTGGAGCGTGACGGGCAACTCGTCGATTTGGCGGCGACACCGAAGCGCAAGGAAATTACCGACCGGTTTGGCAACAAGCACAGAATCGGATTGCTGGGCATCAGCCGCAAGCTGTCGCAGGAAGATGTCGAGGTCGTGCGCTACGATCCCGCCACCGCCTTGTGGATGGGGGTGAAGGAAACCTATTTCGTCGTGGAGCGCACGCTGGGTTATCTCGGCAGGGTCATTGTCGGGCGTGAGGATGCCGATCAGCTCGGCGGCCCGCTGCGCATCGCCAAGGTTTCCGGCGAAGTCGCGACGATTGGATTTGCCGCGCTGATCAACCTTGCGGCGATTTTGTCGGTCAGCATCGGGTTGATCAATCTGTTCCCCATTCCGATGCTGGATGGCGGGCATCTGTTGTTCTACGCAATTGAGGCGCTGCGCGGCAGGCCGCTGAGCAACGAGATGCAGGAATTCGGATTTCGTGTCGGTTTGGCCTTGGTGGTTTTGCTCATGCTTTTCGCGACCTGGAACGATTTTGTCCAACTCGATATATTCTAGGGCGAATTTCAATGGCTGGCCGTCAATCAACGGGTTCCCATGGGGCAGAAAACGAAGTACAAGGGATCTGCTGATTCTTGCCCCGGTTGCGGGGCATGGTGCGGTTTAGCGGGTGGTGTGATTGATGCGTAGATATTGCCGGATTTTGAGGCTCCTGCTAACCGTGTTTCTGGTCACAGGATTGGGGTCTATCGGGTCTATTGCGACCGCGCCGGCCCATGCGCAGTCCAATGCCACGGTCAGCCAGATTTTCGTCCAGGGAAACCAGCGCATCGAAGATGAGACCGTGCGCTCCTACATGGAGATTTCCGCCGGCGAGGCCTACAGTTCGGCCAAGGTCAATGGGTCTTTGAAAGCGCTGTTTCGCACCGGCCTGTTTTCCGATGTGCGCATCGTGCGCCGCGGGCGGGCGCTGGTGGTGTTCGTCAAGGAAAATCCGCTGATCAACCAGGTCCGGTTCGAGGGCAACAACGAACTCGACGACGAAGCGCTGAGCAAGGAGGTGGAACTGCGCGCGCGGATGGTGTTCACCAAGTCACGCGCGCAGGCCGATGTCCAGCGGATCGTGACCCTGTATCGCCGTGTCGGCCGGTTTGCCGCGCGCGTCGAGCCCAAGATCATCAACCTGTCCCAGAACCGCGTCAATCTGATCTACGAGATCACCGAGGGGCAGGAAACCCGGGTCGAGCGTATCAATTTTATCGGCAATCGCGCCTTCAGCGATTCCACCCTGCGCGGCGTGGTCGCCACCGCGGAATCGCGCTGGTGGAAATTCATGACCAAGTCGGACAACTACGATCCGGACCGGTTGAATTTCGACAAGGAGCTGTTGCGCCGCCACTATCTCAAGAAGGGGTATGCGGATTTCCGGGTCATCTCCGCGGTCGCCGAGCTGGATCGCGATGCCTCCCGGTTTTTCATCACCTTCACGGTCGAAGAAGGGCCGAAATACCGATTCGGGGAAGCCACGATCGAAACGAGCGTTGCATCGCTGAACGAAAAAGAACTCGCGGAAGTGATCCGTCATGAGCCGGGGCAGACCTACGATGCCAACGAGGTCGACAAGTCCATAGAGAGGATTACGCTTCAGGCGGGCAGGAGCGGATTTGCATTTGCCAAGGTGCGCCCGCAGGTGACCCGCGACGAGGCGACGCGCACCATTTCGCTCGTCTACAAGGTCGAGGAGGGGCCGCGCGTCTATATCGATCGGATTGATATCGTCGGCAATGTCCGGACGCTGGATTATGTGATCCGGCGGGAATTCCGGGTACAGGAGGGCGATGCCTACAACAAGGCGCTGATCGACCGGGGGCGCCGCCAGATTGTGTCCCTCGACTTTTTCGAGAAGGTGGAAATCAAGGAATCCCCCGGCAGCGCTCCGGACAAGGTGATCTTGACGGTGCGTGTGGAGGAAAAATCCACCGGCCAGTTGGGCCTCGGTCTGGGCATATCGAGTTCGGAGACCATTATTGGCGATATTTCCATATCGGAGCGCAATCTGCTCGGACGCGGGCAGTTCGTTCGTCTTCGCACCGGCCTGAGCTTCAAACGCCAGCAGGTTGATTTCTCGTTCACCGAACCCTATTTTCTGGACCGCAATGTTTCGCTCGGGTTCGATGTGTTCGCCACCGAGACCGACCTGCAGGAGGAATCTTCGTTCGATACCGGGCGTCAGGGCGCGGGGGTTCGCTTTGGTTTTCTGGTCGCCGAGGATTCCTCGCTGACACTGCGGTATTCCTTCTCACGCGACACCCTGAAAAATGTCGATGCCGCCAATGCGTCGCTGGCGGTCATCAGCGCTGCGGGAACCAACTACACCTCGCTTGCGGGCTATGCGCTGGTGCGCAGCACGCTGGATAACGTCCGTGATCCCAAGAGCGGCTACCGCCTGTCGCTGAGCCAGGATCTGGCCGGGCTGGGCGGTTCGATCTTCTATGTTCGCACAGAGGCGAAGGCGGCGTATTACCGCAATATCTATTTTGAGGATGTGATCGGCAATATCCGTCTTTCCGGTGGCAATATTACCGGATGGAACGGCAAGGACGTGCGGATTGTCGACCGGTTTTTCAAGGGCGGGGAAAGTTTCCGCGGCTTTGAGCGTTCCGGTATCGGTCCGCGGGACCTGTCTTCCGCCAACCAGGATTCCATTGGCGGGCAGACCTATGCGATCGGCACCGCCGAGCTGATATTTCCAGTCGGGCTGCCCGAGGCCCTGGGTGTCAGGGGGGCATTGTTCACCGAAATGGGCACGTTGTTTGATGCGCCGGAAAGCGGCGCTGGCATCAAGGATGGCGCGTCATTGCGCGCATCTGTCGGTGTCGGCTTGCTTTGGGCCTCTCCGTTCGGGCCGTTGCGGGTTGATCTTTCCCATGCTTTCCTGAAGAAATCCTACGACAAGGAACAGTTTTTCAACTTCGGAGTTGGTACTCAGTTCTGATCGGGCCGGCCCGTGTGCCGCAAGGCGGGGCCACGAAATTTTTCCCAGTCGCGCATGAATCATCCTATTTAGGACTTCACACATATCGGCGAGATGCCTAAAAGGATGACATCGGGTTGTGCGGGCGACCGCCGGCAGCGCCAGGGTCCTTCAGGGTCGCGCCGTGCAGGGCGCGAGAAACAGGGGCAAGTGGTACATGTCCATCGCCGAAGACAGCGATCACACCGAAGCCATTGACGTTGCGCGTATCATGGAACTGCTGCCGCATCGTTATCCGTTTTTGATGATTGACAGGATCATCGACATGGAAGGGGATGTGGCCGCGACCGGGATCAAGAATGTCTCGATCAACGAGCCTTATTTCGTCGGTCATTTCCCGGGCAATCCGGTCATGCCGGGCGTGCTGCTGCTTGAGGCCATGGCCCAGACCGCCGGGGCGCTGGTCGTGCATCACAGCGGCTCGAAAGCCGGCGACAGGCGTACCTATTTCCTGGCGATCGACAAAGCCCGCTTCCGCCGTCCCGTTGTGCCGGGCGACACCGTGATGTTCCATGTGCGCCAGTTGCGAAAACGCGGCAACGTCTGGAAATACAAGGGCGAGGCCAGGGTCGGCGGACAGATTGTTGCGGAAGGCGAACTGACCGCGATGATCGCCGAGGCCTGATTGTTCTAGCCGCGATCTTTCATGGCGACGTATGCGCGTTTCGGTTCGCCGGTATATAACTGCCGGGGGCGGCCGATGCGCTGGCGCGGGTCCTCGATCATTTCCTTCCATTGCGCGATCCACCCCACGGTTCGCGCCAGAGCGAACAGCACAGTGAACATGGTGGTCGGGAAACCCAGCGCCTTGAGCGTGATGCCGGAATAAAAATCGATATTGGGATAAAGCCGCTTCTTGATGAAATATTCGTCCTCCAGCGCTATTTTCTCAAGCTCCAGCGCCACGTCAAGCAGCGGGTCGTCGGATATGCCCAGCTCTCCAAGCACTTCGTGACAGGTCTTTTGCATGACCCGCGCGCGCGGATCGTAGTTCTTGTAAACCCTGTGGCCAAAACCCATGAGGCGGAAGGGGTCGTTTTTATCCTTGGCGCGCGCAATATATTCCGGAATGCGCTCCACCGTGCCAATCTCACCCAGCATGTTCAGGGCCGCTTCGTTTGCGCCGCCATGGGCGGGCCCCCAAAGGCAGGCGATCCCCGCTGCGATGCAGGCAAACGGATTGGCGCCCGAAGAGCCCGCCAGCCGCACCGTCGAGGTCGATGCGTTCTGCTCGTGATCGGCATGAAGGATGAAAATCCGGTCCATGGCCTGCGCCAGAACCGGATTTTGAACGTACTCCTCACAAGGAATCGCGAAACACATTTTCAGGAAATTGCTGGAATAGTCCAGATCGTTCTGCGGATAGATGAAGGGCTGGCCGATACTGTACTTATAGGCCATTGCCGCGATGGTCGGCATCTTGGCGATCATCCGGTAGCTGGCGATCATGCGTTGCTTGGGGTCGGTTATGTCTGTCGAGTCGTGATAAAACGCCGACATCGCGCCCGCCATGCCGCACATGATGGCCATGGGATGGGCGTCGCGGCGAAAGCCGGTAAAAAACCGGCTCATCTGCTCGTGCAACATGGTGTGGCGGGTAATGGAATCCACGAATGAGGCGTATTCGGCATTGTTCGGCAGCTCGCCATACAGCAGGAGATAGCAGGTTTCGAGAAAATTCCCCTGTTCGGCGAGTTCCTCGATCGGGTAGCCGCGATACTCCAGAACGCCCTTGTCGCCATCGATGAAGGTGATCTTCGATTCGCAACTCGCGGTTGAGGTATAGCCCGGGTCGTAGGTGAAATATCCGGTCTCACGATACAGGGACTTGATGTCGATGACATCGGGGCCTTCGCTGCCGCCATAGACCGGGAAATCATATTCGCCGCCCGGAGTTTTCAGGGTCGCCTTGTCTTTGTCCTTGAGATCGCCGTCTACCATGCCACGTCCTTGTTTCTGTTCTTGTCTGCGGAATTTCAGCACGACCTGCCGGCAGTCTGCCGATGCTCGCGCGAAAACGCGCTGATTTGCCACGAAACCATGACCATCAGAAAACCCGAACAATCGGTATGGTCAATTCCATGCGCGGGCAAATGTGAGCCGGACTCCGGAGCCGCACAAAACGCCAACCCAGTGACTCACGCCGTCGTCTGATCCCGGATGCGCGCGATGGCTTCATCACGCTGCAATATGTATAGCACATCGAAGATGCCGGGGGAAACAGTTGTGCCGGTCAAGGCTGCACGCAATGGCTGTGCGATCCTGCCAAGCTTGAGTCCGCTGGCGGCCGCCAGATCCCGCAAGGCGGCTTCGATTGCCGCCCTCTCCCAGACCTCGATGCGCTCCAGCTTGTCCGCGGTCTCACCCAACATGGCCCGGGCGTCCGCAGTCAGCAGGGTTTGCGCCTTGTCGTCGAGCTTCAGCGGGCGGGATGCGAACACGAATTCCAGCGTGCGGGCAAGATCGCTGAGTGTCTTGGCGCGCTCTTTCAGCGCCGGCATGGCGGCCACGAGCCGCTGCTTCAAATCCAGGCTCAATCGCGATGGCCAGCCGGTCGCGAAATCGGTCACCGGCAGATGAGCGGCCAGCCGTTCAAGCAGTTCGCGATCATCCATGCAGCGCAGGTAGTGTGCGTTGAGGTTTTCCAGCCTGGCCATATCGAAGCGCGCCGGCGAGCGCCCGACCCCGTCAAGATCGAACCATCGCACAAACTGTTCGGTTGAAAAAATTTCATCGTCCCCATGGCTCCACCCAAGACGCGCCAGATAGTTGCGCATGGCTTCGGGCACAAACCCCATGTCGCGATAGGCGGTGAGGCTGAGCGCGCCGTGGCGCTTGGACAGCTTTGCTCCATCGGGTCCGTGAATGAGCGGAATATGGGCGAAAACCGGCAGCGCCCAGCCGAGCGCCCGATAAATCAGAATCTGCCGCGCGGTGTTCGTCATATGATCGTCGCCGCGAATAACATGGGTAATGCCCATATCGTGATCGTCGACGACGACGGACAACATATAGGTCGGCGTTGCATCCGAGCGCAGAATGACCAGATCGTCGAGTTGTTCATTGGCGATGGCGACATCCCCCTGAACGCGGTCGCAAATGACGGTCTCGCCCGTCTGCGGCGCCTTGAAGCGGACCACATATGGCCCAGCCGCCGCGCTCTGGGGGCGGTTTCTGCAGGTTCCGTCATAGTGCTGCGGGCGCCCGGCGGCCCTGGCGCGTTGGCGCATGGCTTCGATATCGCCCGGCGCGCAGGTGCAACGGTAGGCGGCGCCCTCGCGCAGCAATTGTTCGGCGATTTCGACATGCCGGCCCGCCCTCCGGTGCTGAAACACGGGCTCGCCGGACCAGTCCAGGCCCAGCCATTCCAGTCCCTCGAAAATGGCATCGACGGCCTGTTTGGTTGAGCGCCCGCGGTCCGTGTCTTCTATCCTCAGCAGCATGATTCCGCCATGATGCTTCGCGAATGCCCAGTTAAACAGTGCCGTGCGCGCACCGCCGATATGCAGGAAACCTGTGGGCGAGGGTGGAAATCGCGTTACAACGCTTGATGACATGAGGGATTGCCTGAAAGACTTGTCTGAGCGCTCGATTTGATCCGCGGGGATGTAATCCGCGCCGATGTCTAGCACAACTTCGCGCGCGAGGGCAGAGGTCCAGGAGGCAGGCAGGGGGCATGGGC
>JALURZ010000267.1 GCA_027058735.1 Hyphomicrobiales bacterium
GGCGCTCCTTCAGGGCGTTGAACGATTGGGGGTCCATCAGCCTCCTCAGCGCCCAGACCGCCATGGCGCGCACCAGCTCTGAGGGGTCGTCGAGCAGATCCGCCGCCGGTGCGACGAGCGCGCCATCGCCCGAATTGCCCATGGCGATGGCGACATTGCGCACAAACCGGTCGCGGCCGATCCGCTTTACCGGCGATTTGCGAAACAGCGCCCGGAAGGCGGCGTCATCAAGCCTTGCAAGGCCGGCGAGCGCGGGCGCTTCCAGGGCGGCGCGCGCGCGCAGCCGCTGTTCGCGGGCCGCTTTTGCGAATTTGTTCCACGGGCAGACGGCCAGGCAATCGTCGCAGCCATATATGCGGTTGCCCATGGCGGCGCGAAATTCGCGGGCGATATGGCCTTTGTGCTCGATTGTCAGATAGGAAATGCACCGGCGCGCATCGAGTTTTCCCGGTCCGGTGAACGCCTGGGTCGGGCAAATGTCGAGGCAGGCCCGGCAGCGCCCGCAGTGATCGCTCGCGGGCGTGTCGGGGGCAAGCTCGGCGGTGGTGAAAATACTCCCCAAAAACAGCCACGACCCATATTCGCGCGATACCAGATTGGTGTGCTTGCCCTGCCAGCCGATCCCTGCGGTCTGGGCCAGCGGTTTTTCCATCACCGGGGCGGTATCGACGAACACCTTGACGTCATGGCCAAAGGCGCGTTGAAAGCCGCCGGCGATGTTCTTCAGCTTCTGCTTGACGATGTCGTGATAGTCATCGCCGAGGGCGTAAACTGAAATAGTGCCGATTGATTTCCAGTCCAGTCGCGTCATGGGGTCGTGGCGTGGCCCGTAGTTAAGGCCAAGCATGACGATACTGCGCGCTTCGGGCCACAGCCGCGCGGGGTCGCCGCGGCGGTCGGCTTGCGCCTCCATCCACGCCATCGTGCCATGATGGCCGGCGGCCAGAAACGATCTGAGCCCGTTGCCGGCGCGGCGCGGCGCGCGGGCGGCGGTGACAGCGAAGGCATCAAAGCCTTCAGCCGCCGCCTGGGCGCGCAGCCAGTCCTTTGCCGTTTCGGCCATGGTCAAAAATCGAGATCGGCATAGCTGCGCGGCGGCGTGATGCCGGATATGTGATCGCCCAGCAACGGCCGGAACGAGGGGCGCGACTTGATGCGCGCATACCAGGTCCGCGCCGAGGCGTTGGCGCTCCAGGGGACATCCCCCAGATAGTCGAGGCATGAGATATGCGCGCCCGCCGCCAGATCCGCATGGCTCAGAACATCGCCGGCCAGCCACGAGCGCTGGTCGATCAGATGCCCGATATAGTCGAGATGGGCGCGCACATTCTTCAAGCCGGCGCGCACGCGGTTCATGTCCGGGCTGCGGCGTCCGCCCGCCGTGCCACCATGGCGCGTCAGCACTTTTTCCCCCACCACAGGGTCCGTCACGTCGCGGTTGAAGCCCTCATCGAACCAGCTCACCAGCCGGCGCACTTCCGCGCGCGCGAACGGATCGGTGCCGAACAGGGAGCGGGCGTTGGGCGCGCCCAGCGTTTCATCGAGAAAATTGGCGATGGCGTCTGCGCCGCACAGGGCAGGACCCTCATCGCTCACCAGCACCGGCAGGCCTCCCGCCGGGTTCAGCGCCCGCAATGCGTCGGACGGCGCGCGCGGCTTTTCGGCGACAAGCTCGCAATCGACCCCGTGCTCCCCCATCGCCAGCCGGATGCGGCGGCTGAACGGGCACAAGGGAAAATGATAGAGCTTTGGCATCGACCGTCCGTATCCATGCTGAGCCGCAAGGCCTGAAGACCCCGGCGCCCCCGTCCGCAAAAGACGGTTGCCGCATCAGCCATGAAAGGGATATAGAACCTCTTCCGGCGCCGAGGCAAGACACGCTGCCACGGCATCGACCCGGACCGTCTCTTGTTCGCGCGGCCGCAACGACCGGTGATCCATGCCCATTGAGCAAATTTTCGTCCTTGCGCTGATCCAGGGCATCACCGAGTTTCTGCCCATTTCGTCGTCCGGGCATCTGATTTTGATCCCCCATGTCACCGGCTGGGCGGATCAGGGGCTGGCGACCGATGTGATGGTCCATGTGGGCTCCTTGTGCGCGATCCTGGTTTATTTCTGGCGCGATGTCGTGCGGCTGGCCAAGGGAACGTTGCAACTGGCGCGTTTGAACGTCACGGATGATGGGCGTCTCGCGCTGATGATCGCGGCGGCCACCGTGCCGGCCATCGCCTTCGGGCTGGTGCTGCGGACATCGGGCATTCTCGATCAGATGCGGCTGACGGAACTGATTGCCTGGAACGCCATCATTTTCGGCCTCCTGATGGCGGCGGCCGATATTCTGGGACCGCGGCTCAAGACGATTGGCGACATGCGTTTCGGGCCCGCATTGCTGATCGGATTTGCCCAGGCGCTGGCGCTGGTCCCGGGAACCAGCCGCTCGGGCGTCACCATGACGGTGGCGCGCGCACTGGGTTTCAGGCGTGCGGACGCGGCGCGGTTTTCGTTTTTGCTGGGCATTCCCGCCATCGCCGGGGCCGGCATTCTGACGGCGCTGGACGCGGCTGAGCAGGGGACCAGCATAGCGGCGGATGCGTGGCTCGCGGCCGGGCTGACATTTTTGTCCTCGCTGGCGGCGATCGCGTTCCTGATGTCGCTGGTGAGCCGCATCGGGCTGGTTCCCTTTGTCGTCTATCGCGTGATCCTGGGCGTGGTGCTGCTGGTTGTCGTCAATGGCTGACACCCGCGTGCGCAGGCCCCCAGAGCGCGGCTGTCGTTGCGTCGCGCAATGAAGCCGCCGTCGTGACAACACCGTCTGCGCCGTCTTGCGCCGGTGCCCCCGTCCGGCGCCTTCCACCGCGCGATCAGCCCCGCAGCGAACTGGTGTTGCGCGCGAACCGGCCGGTTGGCCGGAAACGCTCGAGATAGGTGGGCACGATCGCCTCGATCGCGCGCGGCTCGATGCCGAGATCGTGAAATGTGCGCCGCCCGGTTCCCGGGGCCACGATATTGTCGCTTTCCAGCAACCGCACCTGATCGGCCGTCAGCGGCGGGTTGGGCGCAAGCTGGGCAACCCTGCCGATCCATCGCGCCAGCATGAACGGCAGTGGCACCAGCAGCCGTTTGCGCTGGATCGTCTGCAGAATATAGACCAGCAGTTGGCGGAACGAAAAAATCTCCGGCCCGCCCAGTTCATAGACATGCCCGCGCGCGCCGCCGCGATCGAGTAGCAATGCGATGGCCCGGGCCACATCGCCGGCGAAGACCGGCTGAAACCGGGTCTGGCCGCCGCCGATCAGCGGCAGGGCCGGTGAAAACCGCGCCATGGCGGCGAACCGGTTGAAGAAATCATCTTCCGGGCCGAAGATTATGGATGGCCGCACGATGGCCGCGCCGGGAAATTCCCGCCCGACATGCGCCTCGCCCTGCGCCTTGGTGCGCGCATAGAGCGATGCGGCATCGCTGCTGGCGCCGATGGCGGACATGTGCACGAGGCGCTGGACGCCCTGGGCCTTTGCCGCGGCGGCGAAGGTGCGTGCGCCTTCGGCGTGCACCGCATCAAATTTCTGGCGCCCGGTTTCAAACAGGATACCGACAAGGTTGATTGCCGCGTCACTGCCGCTGAGCGCATCCGCGACCGAACCGGGAAAGCGCAGATTGGCCTGCACCGGCTGGATCTGGCCCACCGCGCCCATGGGTTGCAGATGGGTCGCGAGATCGGGCCTGCGGACCGCGACCCGGACCCGCCACCCGGCGCGTGCCAGCGCGCGCACCACGTGCCGGCCCACAAAGCCCGATCCGCCGAAAACGGTGACAAGCCGGTCCTGCCGGTGTTTTTTTTCAGCCATGTCATGCCTCGCTTGCAGGCCGCGGCGCTCAGAATCGCACGCTTCCCTTTTACCCGAAGCGGGTTTGCCGGTCCATCGCAGCGGATCGATTGCCCTGTCCAGCGATCATGGCCTCAGGGCGCCCGCCGCCGGCGGGCGGGGCGCCCCCGGCATAGCCGTGCCTTCGCATCTCTTGCGTTGCGCCCCGGCGGGACAAGCGCTACGCTGTTGATCGCGTTGCCAAAATGAGGGGAGAAGCCATGTTTGGTCGGGTTGGCGTTCGGGCCGGAGGTTTGCTGTTGCTGGGTGCCGGTGCGCTGCTGGCCGCGGGAACCGCCGCGCGTGCCATTGAAACGACTGTCAACTACACCTGCGCCCGGGCGGGGGCCGTGCGCGTCGTGTTCGTGAACACGAATACGGAAAACTATGTCAGACTGCGCCGCGACGGGGCCGGGGAAGTCCGGCTCGACCCGGTGGACGCGGGGCCAGGCACGAAATATTCCGATGGCAAACTGTCGCTTCAGATCGGGGGCGAGGACACCATTTTCAACTCAGGCGACGGTGATGAGAAATGTACCATCGTGGAGGTGGCGGCGCAGGACGAACAGGGCGAACCGAGCCCGCCCGCCGCGGGCATTTCCTCCAGGGAAGCGTTTGAAAGCGCCAGGGATCTTGGAACCGTGGAGGCGTGGGAAGCTTTCCTGAAGATTTTCCCCGAAGGGTTCCGGGCCGATCTGGCGCGGGCCTACATAAAGAAGTTGCAGCGCGAGCAGGCCGCGGCGGCGCCTGGGTCGCCGCGCCAGGCACCGCCGCCACGCCAGGGCGAAACGCCGCGCCAGGGCGAAATGCCGGCCGGTGTCCGGCCCCGGATTGCGGCCCTGCCAACGGTTGTGCCCGGGCCCGGCAAAGCGCCCTGGGTGAACAAGACGTTCAGTCCCGATCCGGGCGCGCCGCCGGCCTATGCCGCCAGCGTGCAGAGCAATGGTGTGGAGCTTGTTGCCTATTGCACGGCGGAGCGGCGCGTGGAGATCCAGGTGATCGAGGGCCGTGAGGGCGTCTACCCGCAGTTCGACGCGCGGGTTTCCCAGGGATTGAAATCCAGCCTCGGCCCGGATCGCGTGACCTCTCACATTCCGCTCCGGTTTTCCAGCGGCGATGAATACTATCTGTCCGTCAGGCCCAACGATGCACCGGGCAACGGCATGCGGGCCACCGCGCTGCGCCCCGACAGCCGGATTGTCGCCGCGCTGATTGCCGAGCGCACCATGAGGCTGTCGGCGCCGCCTTTCGGTGCCACGTTCCAACTCAAGGGCTCGCGCGATGCGCTGTGCTCGGTGCTGTCGCGCTGCGGCGCGCCGGTGGCGAGGTGCCGCGGCGCCGGTGCCGGCCCGGTGGCAGCGCCGGATGCGGGCAGCATGCCGGCGGCCGGCTCCGTTCCGGTCAACCCGCGAAGCTGCCCGCGCGGCACCGCGCCTCTTGAGGGGCAGTGTATCAGGTTTTCGCGCATGCGGTCGTTTTGCGGCGCCGGCCGCACGCCGTTCAAGGGCCGGTGCATACCGGCGAGATGATACCGGCGCGCATTGCGCCCGGGCCGCATCGCGACTTGACATTTTTCCGGCGCAGCGGCATTCACGGGGTCGGCAAAAACCGGTATGAATTTCGATACCCGGCCCAGGTGGCGGAATTGGTAGACGCGCTGGCTTCAGGTGCCAGTGGCCGCAAGGCCGTGGAAGTTCGAGTCTTCTCCTGGGCACCATTTTTCCGGATCGATCGCGACGGCACGCCGGCGCGCGAGAGGCAAAAGGGTCATGACAGTCACCTGCCACCAGGGCGATCTTCCGGACGGTCTGGACCTTGGGAGCGCGGTCGCCGTTGATACCGAAACCCTGGGCCTGCAGCCCGGCCGCGATCCCTTGTGCCTCGTTCAGCTTTCCAGCGGCGATGGCGATGCCCATCTGGTGCAACTTGACCGCAAGACCTATGACGCGCCCAATCTCAAGCACCTTCTTGGCGATGAGGCGGTGCTGAAGATCTTTCATTTTGCGCGATTCGATCTCGGCGTCATCAGCTATTATCTCGACGTGGTGGCGATGCCGGTCTATTGCACGAAGATCGCCTCGCGCCTGGTGCGCACCTACACGGACAAACACGGCCTGAAGGACCTGTGCCGGGAACTGCTCTCCAGGGACCTTTCCAAACAGCAGCAGAGTTCGGACTGGGGCGCGGCGAAGCTGAGCAAGGCGCAATGCGACTATGCCGCCGCCGATGTGTTATATCTGCACCAGATCAAGGCTGTGCTGGACGCCATGCTGGCACGCGAGGGACGCGAGGAACTGGCGCGAGCCTGTTTTGGATTTCTCCCCACCCGTGTCCGCCTTGACTTGGCGGGATGGCCCGATGTTGATATTTTCGCGCATTAGGTAGATTGGCGCGCAGGCCGGACGGGGAGGACATAATAATTCCCGAATTGACGCCTAACACGGGCCGGGCCGCATGGCGGACCGGCCTTGTGGCGCGGATCTTTTGAAAGGGAACCGGCCAGATGCAACTGCTGCGCCGGCGGTCGAGTGCCGCCGATGGACCCAGCCGTCCGGGCTCCCGGCTGGCATCGCCACGGCGCCACGGCGCGGCGCGGCGCGCCATGGGCCACAATGTTTTTGCCGCGGTCATGCTCGTTGCACTGCCCCTTGCGGGGCTCGGCCTGGTTGGCACATTCGTGTATTACTCGGGCGTTGCGGATGAGTATCTTGGCGCGCCTGCCGCGGATGCCGGGCGTGGCGAAGCGGTAAAGACCGACAGGACCACGTTGAGCCGGCCAACATTCAGCCGGTTCGACCGCAAGGGCCAGACCTATACGGTGACCTCGAAATCCGCCGCGCAGCAGGTGGACAATCCGGCCGTGGTGCTGCTTGACGAGGTGAAAATCAATCTTCGGCTCAAACCATCAACCGGCGATGTTGTGGTGACATCCTCGAAGGGCGCCTATGACGCGGACAAGCGGCGCCTTCGTCTGGTCGGCAATGTCCGGATTGTATCGCAGCAGGGATACAGCGCCGCCCTGTCGTCCGCCGAGGTCCTGCTGGACGCCAGGCGCATCACGACAAGCGAGCCGGTCTTCGTCACCCTGCCGAACGGGACCATTGAAGGCAACGCCGCCGAACTTTCCGACGATGGCGACAAATTGCGGTTTTTCAACAAGGTCCGGCTGATCTTTACGCAAGACGGGAGTGGCGCGGTTGAGGGACAGCGCCAATGAGCGGGGCCAGGCCGGGCCGGGTCCGGTTCGCGCGCGGCGCGGCCGGTCTCACCTGCGCCTTGCTCGCACTGCTGGCGGTGGCCGGACCGGCCAGATCCCAGGCGGTGTCCGGCGCGTTTGACGACTTCAAGATCGCCCCGGGAACCGCGATCCAGATTGACGCGGATTCTCTCGTGGTCTCGCGGAAACAAAAAAAAGTCACGTTTAGCGGCAACGTTATCGCGAGACGGGGCGCCTTGACCTTGCACAGCAAGACACTTGTTATCCAGTATCGCGACGTGAACAGCGCAACCGCAAAAAGCAGGACGGAAATCACCAGGCTCGAGGCGCTCGGCGGGGTGCGCGTGGTCACCCGCAATCAGACCGCGACCGGAGATCGGGGAGCGATGGAC
>JALURZ010000268.1 GCA_027058735.1 Hyphomicrobiales bacterium
GCCGCGCGCTCGCAGGATTTTCCGGCCGCCTTCGAGCGCGCGGCTGCGGCCGGCGGCCCGGCGCTGATCGAAATCCTGATGGACCCCGAGGCGCTGGCGCCAGCCTTGACCCTTTCGGACGCACGCCGGTGAGCGCTGGGGCCGCGGGACATGCACCATGAGCGGCCGGGACCGTGATGCGACGAGGCCGGGCGCGCGCGCCTGGCTGATCTGGGCGCTGGGGGCCGCGGGCTTCGGCTATGCGTTTTTTCAACGGGTCGCGCCCAGTGTGATGGTCGCCGACCTGATGCGCGATTTCGCGGTCGGCGCGGCCGTGCTGGGCAATCTGTCGGCGCTCTATTTCTATTCCTACGCCGCCCTGCAGATCCCCATCGGCGCGCTGCTCGACCGCTGGGGGGCACGGATCATGCTGACCCTGTCCCTGGTGATCGCCGCTTTCGGCAGCTTCCTGTTCGCCACCGCCGGTGCGCTGGCGAGCGCCTATGCCGGGCGGCTTCTGGTTGGCATCGGTTCCGCCGTCGCTTTCGTTGCCACCTTGACCCTGATATCGCGCTGGTTTCCGCCCAACCGGTTCGCCTTTCTCTCCGGCATGACCATGATGGTGGCGATGGCCTCCGCGGTGGCGTCGCAGAATTTCCTGCCCCATGCCGTGGCGGCGGCGGGGTGGCGCGCGATCATGATGGCCGGCGTGGTGATGGCGGCGGTGCTGGCCGCCGGCGTGTGGATCATCGTGCGCGATCATCCGGCGCAATCCGATGATCCGGTGCGCGCGAAATCCACCTGGCGCATGCTTGGGCGCGGCATTGCCGTTACGACGAACAACTGGCGCATCTGGAATGTCGCCCTGCTGGCCAGTTGCCTGACCGGCCCGGTGCTGGCGATCGCCGGCCTGTGGGGCGTCCCGTATTTCGCCGTGCGCTACGGCCTCGACACGCCGCAGGCGGCATCGGTCACATCGCTGATGTTTTTCGGCTGGGCGCTGGGCGCGCCGCTGTTCGGCTGGCTGTCGGACCATATCGGCCGGCGCAAGCCACCGCTTCTGGGGGTCTCCCTGCTCAACACCGCACTGCTGGCGGTTCTCGTATTCTGGCCCGGCCTGCCCCTTGCCGGGGCCATGGTCGTGGTCTTTCTGGCGGGCATGGCAGGGGCCGGGATGTCCCCCAGTTTCGCGGTCGCCAGGGAAATCACGCGGCCCGAAATTCATGGCGCGGTGATCGGCTTTGTGAATTCCCTGACCATTGGCGCGGGCGCCCTGCTGCAGCCCATCGTCGGGCTGGTGCTGGATTCGCGCTGGAGCGGAGAGATGCTCGACGGTGCCCGCGTCTATTCGCTCGAGGCCTATACGCTGGCACTATCGACCATCGTCGTGTTTTCCGCCATGGGCATTGTTTCGGCTTTCCTCATCGACGAGACCCGGTGCCGGCCGCTTGCCGCCGGGCGGCGGATCTGACCCGGCAATCATGTCGCCGATGAACGGCGGCAGGGCGAAACTCGCCACATGGACTTCGGGGGTGTAATAGCGCGTTTCCAGCTCAAGCGGCGCCCAGCGCCGCGCGATCGTTTCCAGCGGCCATTTGCGCAAGGCCGCATCATCGCTCCCCCAGCCAAGCGCCATGTGCCCGCCAATATAGCTCGGCACCACGGTGAGATAGCACGAAACATCGGCGAAGCTGTGCGCCATGGCGCGGGCGTGGGCGGCGAAATCCTCCCCTTGCACGAACGCCACACCGGCCTGGGTCGCCAGCACCCCGCCGGATTTCAGCACCCGCCGGCAGCCGCGATAAAACGCATCGGTGAACAGCGCACGTCCCGGCCCCACCGGATCGGTGGAATCGACGATCACCACATCGAAGCGCCGGTCCGTTTCGGCGACGAATCCGGCGCCATCGCCAATGACCAGATCGAGCCGTTCATCGCCGAATGCGCCCTCGCTCAGGGCGGGCAGAAACCGTTTGCAGAGATCCACCACCGCAGGGTCGACTTCCACCAGCGTGACCGAGCGCACGCGATGGCGCATCACTTCGCGCAAGGTGCCGCCGTCGCCGCCGCCGATAATGGCGATGTCGCGCGCGCGCCCGTGGGCCATCATCGGCACATGCACCAGCATTTCGTGATAGGCAAACTCGTCGCGTTCGGTGGTCTGCACGATACCATCCAGCGTCAGAACCCGCCCCAGAAGTCGGTTTTCGAAAATCTCGATCTGCTGGGCGCCGCTGCGGCTTTCATGCAGGGACCCGTCGCGGCGCAGGCGCAGCGCGAGGCCCGCATCATCGTGCAGGGCTTCATCGAACCAGCGGGTCATCCGACCGGCCCGCGGCGCAGATCCCTGACCTCGACCCGGCCCGGCCTGAACGCATCCTTGAATATGTCGAGGGCCTTTTGCGGCGCCGTATCGCCGCACATGAATATATCGAGCGCCACAAAGCCGCGCTGCGGCCAGGTGTGGATCGAAATATGGGATTCAGCCAGCACCGCGACGCCGGAGATGCCGCCGCCCGTGGCGAACCGGTGCACATGGACATGCAGCACGCTGGCGCCGGCGGCCGCCGCCGCATCGCGCAGCGCCTGATCCGCCTTGTCCATATCCTCAAGCCCGCGCGCCTGCCACAGATCGGCCAGCAGGTGGCGTCCGGCGAAGGTTGCGCCATCCTCGGTGATAAAGTGATCCGGCTCGACCCGGCTGCGGCCTGCATGATCACTCTTGCCGGGGGCATTGCTCACATGGCGGTCCGCATTGTCCATCTTGCTGTTTCCTCTAGATACAGGTGAGCGCCAGGGGCCTGTGGCCGTTGAACCCGACTGACGATGTGGAATGGGTATAGGCGCCGGCGCAATGCAGCAGGAGCCGGTCGCCGACCTGAATGTCGGATGGCAGGCAGGCGCCGGCATTGCCGCTCACCATGTCGCTCGCATCACAGCTCGGTCCGGCCAGCACGACCCGGCCCGCCCTGCCCTTTCGCCCCGGCACGCTGGCCCGGTAGCAGATCGCCCCGCCGGCCGTCTCGGCCAGACCGTTGAACCGGCCCACGTCAAGATAGATCCAGCGCCGTCCGTCGCGCTCGCCGGGTTCGGCGATGAGCACGATTTCGGTTTCGATGATGCCCGCCTCACCCACCAGCGCGCGGCCCGGTTCGATCATGATCTCGGGGCGCCGGTTGGCGAAGGCGCGATCCAGCGCATCGCCCACGACGCGCGCGCAGCGCTCGATCGAGGCAACCGGTTCGAGATAGCGCACCGGAAATCCGCCGCCGATATTGAGCACCCGTGGCCGCTGGCCGGTCGCCGCCTCAACGGCGGAAAAGATCCCCGCGCTGGTCTCGATGGCCTGCGCCCAGCGCGCCGGATCGTGCTGCTGCGAGCCGACATGAAAGCTGACCCCGAGAGGTTCAAGACCGAGCGTCGCGGCATCGCTCAGAAGACAGACGGCCTCATCGCGCGGGCAGCCGAACTTGTGCGCCAGCGGCCATTGCGCGCCCGTGTTGTCGGCCTGAATACGGCACAGCACGCGCGCGCCCGGCGCGGCGTCGGCGATCTTTTGCAGTTCGCCGCGCGCATCGAACGCGAAGCGGCGGATGCCGGCGCGAAACGCCCCGGCGATATCCGCGCGCTTTTTCACGGGCGACCCGCAGGCGATCCGCTCCGGCGCGATATCCTGCGCCAGGCAAAGCGCGATTTCATCCGGCCCGGCCGCGTCGAACGAGGCGCCGGCACGCGCCAGCCGGGCAATGATTTCAGGCGCCGGATTGGCTTTCACGGCATAGAATATCCGCGCCTCCGCGAACGCGCGCGCAAACGCCCCATAGGCCCTTTCGACGCGATCGAGATCGATCACCAGACGCGGTGTTGCTCCATTGTCACGGCGCAGAAAGGCCGCCGCCTTCGCTGTCACTTTGCCACCCTCCCCCGGTTTTGCGCCGCGCGGATGATATTCCGTACTTGAGCAAACTCTGATATGACCCGCAACAGTGATACCCTCTTGGCAAAGCAACACCGCAGGGCAAAACGGAGATGCCGATGTCCTCACTGTCAAAGCTCACCATCGCCGCGGCGCTGGTCCTGCTGGCCGCCACAAAAACCGGCGCGGCGGAACTGCCGTTCGCCACCCAGACCGCGACCGCGGCGCCGGTCGTGCGCACCAGCAATTTCGACGGAATTGTCGAGGCGGTCAACCAATCGACGGTTTCGGCGCAAATTTCCGGGCGCATCATGGAGGTCCGGTTCGACGTCGATGACGTGGTCGAGCAGGGCCAGATCATCATCCGCTTCGACGATACCCGCCAGCGCGCCAGCCTGAGGCGCGCGGAAGCAGCCCTGAGCGAGGCGCGCGCCCGGGTCAGCGAACTTGCCACCGAATTTGACCGGGCAAGGAAGCTGCTGGCCCAGGGGACCATCCCCAAGGCCCGCTTCGACGCGGTCAAAGCCGATTTCGATGCCGCCAGATCCCGGCTGGACGCGGCGCGGGCGGACCGGGTTCAGGCCGGCGAGCAACTGGCCTATACCCAGGTGCGCGCGCCCTATGGCGGTGTCGTCACCAAGCGTCATGTGGAGATCGGCGAAGTGGCGTCCGCCGGCCAGGCGCTCATGACCGGGTTTTCCCTGGACACGCTGCGGGTCCGGGTCGATGTACCGCAGCAATACGCCGAAACGCTAAGACGCGGCGCGCGCGCGGCCATCGTGTTTGGCGGCAGACGGCTGAAACCGGGCGCGCTGACCATATTCCCCTATGCGTCTGCCTCCTCCAGCACGTTCAGGGTGCGTGCAAGCCTGACCGAAAAGCCCGACGGCCTTTATCCCGGGATGCTGGTCAAGGTGTCCTTCGAGACCGGGCGGCAGGAGCAGGTCACGATCGCGCGTGAGGCGGTGGCCTATCGCGGCGAACTGGTGGCGGTCTATGTGGTCGGTGAAAACGGTGCGGTGAGCCTGCGCCAGATCAGGCCGGGGCGCGAACTGCCCGATGGGCGCATCGCCGTGCTGGCGGGCCTGAAGGCGGGGGAAACGGTGGCGCTCGATCCGGTCGCGGCGGGCATCTATCTCAAGACGGCGGCGAACGGGCGGCCATGACAGGCGGCGGGCTCGGCATTTCTGGACGGATCGCGGCGGCGTTTTTCCGCTCCGAGATCACACCGCTGCTGGCGATTGTCGCCTTTTTGCTGGGCGTGTTCGCGGTGCTCGTAACGCCGCGCGAGGAAGAGCCGCAGATCAATGTCACCTTCGCCAATATTTTCATCGCCTTCCCCGGCGCCAGCCCGACCGAGGTGGAGCAACTGATCACCACGCCGGCCGAACAGGTGCTTTCCGAACTGTCGGGCATCAAGCATGTCTATTCCGTATCCCGGCCCGGCCTGTCGGTCCTGACCGTCCGCTTCCAGGTCGGCGAAGACCGGACCGACGCCATTGTCCGGCTCTATGACAAGGTGTTTTCCAATCTCGACTGGCTGCCGGCCAATCTTGGCGCCGGGCGTCCTATCATCAAGCCGCGCAGCATCGATGATGTGCCCATTGTCACGTTTGCCCTGTGGAGCGAGGACCAGACGCGCAGCGCCTTCGACCTGCTGCAGGTCGCCCATGCGCTCGAAACCGAGTTGCAGCGCGTGGACGGCACCCGGCAGATCCGCACGATCGGCGGGCCGCAGCGCGCGGTTCTGGTCACCCTCGATCCGGTCAAGCTGGCGGGGCTGGGCATTTCGCTCGACGATCTGCGACGGGCGCTGAAATCGGCCAATGCGTCGGCTGACGCTGGCACGATCGTTTCCGGCGGTCTGGAGTTTCCGGTACAGGCCGGCACATTCCTGAGCACGGCCGATGAGGTCGCGGACCTGGTGGTGGGGCTCAACGCGGGCAGGCCGGTTTATCTTTCCGATGTGGCCAGCGTGCGCCACGGCCCCGATTTTCCGAAGTCATACGTGCAATTCGCGGCCGGTCCCGCCGGCCCGGCCAAGGGCCTCAAACGAATGGGCCGGGTGCCGGCGGTAACGCTTGCGATCGCCAAGAAGCCCGGCGTCAACGCGGTGCGCGTCGCCGAGCGGCTGCTTGAGCGTGTCGAAAGCCTGAAGGGCGTGCTCATCCCCCAGGGCGTGACGCTCACCGTGACCCGCAATTATGGCAAGACGGCCGATGACAAGGCGCAGAAGCTGATCCAGAAACTCGCGTTCGCGACCGGTTCGGTGATCCTGCTGGTCGTCCTCACGATGGGGTGGCGCCCCGCGGTTGTGGTTGGCACGGCGGTCGTCATCACGCTGGCGGTCACCCTGTTCGCGTCCTGGGCCTACGGCTTCACCCTCAACCGGGTATCCCTGTTCGCGCTGATTTTTTCCATCGGCATCCTGGTCGATGACGCCATTGTCGTGGTTGAGAACATTCACCGCCATGTGGTGCTGGGGGGGGGCAAGATCAGCGAATTGATCCCGGCCGCCGTCGATGAGGTGGGCGGGCCGACCATCCTGGCCACCTTCACCGTGATCGCGGCCCTCATGCCCATGGCTTTTGTCACCGGGCTGATGGGTCCGTATATGAGCCCCATTCCCATCAATGCCAGCATGGGCATGCTGCTGTCGCTGGCGATCGCTTTCATCGTGACCCCGTGGCTCGCCTACCGGCTGATCGCGCGCGGCCACAAACAGGGCGGACCTGCGCGCGAAACCGGCAGCCGGCGCATGAACGCGCTTGGCGAACTGCTGATCGGCAGCTTCCTGCGCGGCGCCGGGGCGCGCCGGCGGCGCTATATCCTGGCCGGCACGCTGGTGGTCTTGATTCTGGCGTCCGCCTCGCTGGGAGTGGGCCGGCTGGTCATTCTCAAGATGCTGCCGTTTGACAACAAATCGGAATTTCAGATCGTCCTCGACATGCCCGCCGGCACCGCCCTTGAGGAGACCGCGCGGGTGCTGTCGGAGATCGCCGATGTGCTCGATACCGTGGCCGAGGTGAGCGACTATCAGATCTATGCGGGCACCGCATCGCCGATCGGCTTCAACGGGCTGGTGCGCCAGTACTATCTGCGCGCGGAGAGCTATCAGGGCGATATTCAGGTCAACCTCGCCGAAAAGAGCGGACGCGCGCGCGCCAGCCATGATATTGCGCGCGCGGTGCGCGACGCGCTGCGCGCGCGCATCACAGAGGCGGGCGCGCGCATCAAGGTCGTGGAGCCGCCGCCGGGGCCACCCGTGCTCTCGCCCCTGGTGGCGGAGATCTACGGGCTCGATTACGCCGGCCAGATCGCCGTCGCCAGACGGGTCCGCGCGGCGTTCGAGAAGACCCCCGACATTGTCGATATCGACGACAGCACGAGCGCCGCGAACCCGCGGCTGATCGTGACGGTCGACCGGGCGCGGGCGGCGAGACTGGGGATCGCGCAAAGCAGCGTGTCCGCCGCTTTCGCCACCCTGCTGGGCAGCGAGGATGTAACCTATCTGCACCGGCCGAACCTGAAGCGGGCGGTGCCTGTGCGCCTGCGCCTGACGGTCAGCGAAAAAAGC
>JALURZ010000269.1 GCA_027058735.1 Hyphomicrobiales bacterium
GTTTTGACCTCTCCGTGGAGCCACACCAGGGGTTTGTCCTTAACGCCCATACGCGAAGAAACAATATGTCAGATATGATATATTGTCAACCAGCTGGATCGGTCGGCGACCGGACCGGTGCTGGCAGACGAAGGTCGTGGGGCCTGGTCCGCCGAGCTGTTCATGCCGTCGCCTTCAGATACGGTCGCATGACGTTTGTCATGCGGCAAATCTTGGCGTAGCGCCAAAGCGCGTCCATGCCGCCGCGGTGCTTTTTCAGGTAATCCCGCAGGGCCTCCACCGCCACGTCTATGCCGATCTTGTTGCGGAACTTGAAACAGTCGGCCACGGTCTTGGCTGCACCATAGACGCGCACTGGAACGCCGTCGACCCGGTGCGTTTCCACGCCAGCCTGAAACATCGGTTCCGAGAAACGGAATATCCGCGTTGGGGGAAAATCGAGCCGCGGCTGTTTCGTTCCCCGGGGAACGACAATATCGACTTGGTGGGGGATCTGTGTCGTTATTTCATGGAACGCCAGTGCCGAAATGAGGCAGATGACCCCCTGCGGGATGCGCGCTGCCACGGTGGCGAGATCGGGATTCCTGAACTCCGGGAGGTCGGCAAGACGGTACAGGCCCCGGCTTACCTGCTGCAGCCGGCCTGCCTCGCGTAGTGCATAGAGCGTGCGTGGGTGGACGCCGAGTGCAATGGCCTTAGAGGTGCGAAGCATTCCTCCGTGTTTTTCGAAAACCGCCTCTGCCTTGCGCCAAGCGTTGGGTTGGTCCATGGCGTGGATAAAATTACCATCACTTGTATATAAATGTAAACCTTTTTATCCCATCCTGTTCCGGGATAAGCAGGCCACAGGGGCCGTTCCAACCGAGCATCGGAGGAGGGTTTGGCCGCCACCGCCACAATTAGCGGTCCCCTAGGGTGCGCCCTGCTCATGACTACGACGGATAGATTTTTTGGCGCGATATGCGCCAATACGTCTATCAAGCCACCCAGACCCCGTCTGAAAACGCTAGCACCCTGGGCATTTCTGCTCACAGGCGCCGCGATGGATCGGTGCAACGCATGCCGGGACCGAACACATGAAGAATTCGCCGTATTCTGTCCGTCTTTAAGACCCCAGCCCATGTCCCCAAGCTGTGCTATTTTAAGTTTGCAAAATCATTCATCAGCGTCTCGCCCGCACCGCCTCCAGCGCGGTGCACAGCCGTTCCGCGCCCTGCAGGATGCGCGGGCTGTGGCGCTGGATCAGGCTCGGCGGGATGAAATACAGATTATTATTTTGCACGGCCTGGAGGCTGCGCCAGCGCCGCCACGCATCCAGCCACTCGGGCCGTTCCGCGCCCATGCCGCTGGCGATGATCGCCTCCGGATCGGCCGCCAGCACCGCTTCCACGCTGATCTTCGGCGCCAGGATCGGCAGTTTGTCAAAAACATTCCGCCCCCCGCACAGGCGCAGGACATCGCTGATCAGATGCCGGCCGTTTACGGTCATCAGCGGCCGGTTCCAGATCTGATAAAACACGTTGACCGCGGGTCGGCCGGCGTAGCGCCGTTGCAGCCGCCGGTGGCGTGCGCGGAAGGCGGCCGCCGCCTCCCGCGCCGCGGCTTCGGTTCCGGCCAAACGCCCCAGGCGCTCGATGTGATCCGCGATGTCCTCGATCCGCCGCGGTTCGGAGGTGTAAATCACCAGCCCCAGCGCACGCAGCTTCTCCACCTGCCCGCCGGGGTTGCCGCTCTTCCAGGCCACGACCAGATCGGGCCGCAGGGCGATGATGGTCTCGAGATCCAGGCGCGAGTAGCCGCCGACGCGCGGAATCCGCTTGGCCGCCTCGGGGTAATCGCTGTATTGCACCGCGCCCACAATCCGGTCGCCGGCGCCGGCGGTGAACAAGATCTCGGTGGCATGGGGAGCCAGGCTGATAATACGCCGCGCCGGTTTATCCAAGGTGATCGCCTGGCCGCTGTCGTCAACCGCCGACACGGCGCCGAGACTCGGGAACGCAATCGCTGACAAAACCAATAAGGCGGCGCTACGCAGAAACAATGCGATCGTGCTCATGGATTACCTGCTGCAGGCCGGCACGAAGCCGCCGCCACTGAGATTCATCACCGGGCAGGCCAAAGCGCAGACTGCTTGGCTGTTGAAACAGCCGGACAAGAATGCCTTGGCGCGCGAGACCTTCGTGCACGGCGGGTGCGGCCGGCGTGCGCACCCATTGAAACAGCGGCGTGCCGCCCGCCGGCGCCAGACCGAAATCCGCAAGCAGCCCCGCCAGGCGCCGGGAGTCGCGTT
>JALURZ010000270.1 GCA_027058735.1 Hyphomicrobiales bacterium
CCAGCGCGCCGATCTCATTCTCGCCAAGGCTTCCGATCACGCCATCGAACATGTCTATCTGCGCAAGATATAGCGCTCACAGACCCGCTGTTGCCGCGAGGGCGGCCAGATCGGCCTCCGGGCGGGCGCCGACATGGGAAATGATCTCGGCAGCGGCCAGCGCGCCGAGTTGGCCGCATCGGGCCAGCGGCTTTTGTTCGCACAGGCCAAACAGAAACCCGGCGGCGAACAAATCCCCGGCCCCGGTCGTATCGACAACCGTATCGACCTTTTGCGCCTCCACCACATGGGTCTCCCCGCCCTGGACTATGACACAGCCCGCCGGTCCGCGGGTCAGCACCGCGAGCAGCCCGTCGCGCCTCACCGCCTGGAGGGCGGCATCGAAATTCGGCACCTCATAGAGCGACTTGATTTCGGCCTCGTTGGCGAACAGGATATCGACTTCCCGCTCAACCAGATTTCTGAACTCCTCGCGGTGACGCTCGACGCAGAACGGGTCCGACAGGGTGAGCGCCACTTTCCTGCCCGACGCATGGGCGATGCCGGCCGCCTTCAGAAAGGCCTCCTTGGCGGGCGCCGGGTCCCACAGATAGCCCTCAAGATAGGTGATCGCGGCCTCGCCGATTATGTTTTCGGGCACGTCACTGGCGTCAAGTTCGGCGCTGGCGCCCAGAAACGTGCTCATGGTGCGTTCGCCGTCCGGCGTGATCAGGACAAGACAGCGCGCGGTGGCCGGGCCGGTCACGGCCGCCTGGGTCTCATAGCGCACCCCGAGCGCGCGGATGTCATGGGCGAAGACATCGCCGAGCTGGTCGTTGCGCACCCGCCCGATAAAGGCACAGCGCGTGCCGAACGAGGCAAGCCCCGAAACCGTATTGGCACCGGAGCCCCCCGACATTTCGGTTGCCTGCCCCATGGCCGCATAGAGCATCGCGGCCTCGCGCTCGTCGATCAGCCGCATGGTGCCCTTGTCCAGGGCGCGGTCCTGCAGGAAACTGTCCTCGGCGCGGCTCAGGACATCGACGATGGCATTGCCGATACCGGCGACTTGAATGGTGGGGCGGGGCATGGAGGGTCATCCTCGGGCGTGCGCGGTGATGGGGTTTTCGCTGGTGCAATTGTCATGGCTCGCGGCTCGTGTCAATCATCCAGGGCGCCATTCACACGCTCTTGCCGCCAAAACCGCACAGGTCGCGGATGACGCAACCGGGGCAGTCGGGCTTGCGCGCCTTGCAGACATGGCGCCCGTGCAGAATGAGCCAGTGATGGGCGTGGCGCAGATACTCGTCCGGCACGCTGGCCAGCAGCCCCTTTTCGACCTCAAGCGGTGTCTTGCCCGGCGCCAGCCCGGTCCGGTTGCCAACCCGGAAAATATGGGTATCGACCGCGATGGTCGGCTCCCCGAACGCCACATTGAGCACGACATTGGCCGTTTTTCGCCCCACCCCGGGCAGCGCCTCAAGCGCGTCGCGGTCCCGTGGCACCTTGCCGCCATGGCGTTCGATGAGGCGTTGCGAGAGGCCGATGACATTTTTCGCCTTGTTCCTGTACAGCCCGATGGTGCGGATTTTCTCGCGCAAACCCGCCTCCCCCAGGGCCAGCATCTTGTGCGGCGTGTCAACCGTCGCGAACAGCGGGCCGGTCGCCTTGTTGACACCGGCGTCGGTTGCCTGCGCGGACAGCACCACCGCGACCAGCAACGTGTAGTGATTGACAAAGTCAAGCTCGGTTTCGGGCTCGGGCATCTGCGCGCGCAGCCGGGAGAACAGGGTTTCGACGTCTTGTTTCTTCATGGCTCTATTTTCGGCTCGCCGGGGGTTTGGTTTGGCTGTATTCTGGCGTCATGACCCGTGATATGGCACATCACGCGCCGGAAGCGTCAGAATTTTATGCCGAACTGCGGCCCAACCGGTCTCTGTCGCGCACAGGCTTCATTGTCGTGCTGGCCGGGTTCGCCATGATCAATGCCGTTTTCGCAACGCTCTTCGTGGTGGCCGGGGCCTGGCCGGTGTCCGGATTTTTCGGGCTGGATGTGCTGGGGGTCACGGCCGCGTTCTGGATATACCGGCGGCGTTGGGCGGATGTTTCGGAAATCATCGATCTGCGGCCCGATCTGCTGACGGTCACAAAGATCCGGCGCAGGCGGGCGAAGCGGGTGTGGACCTGCCAACCCTACTGGCTGCGGGTCGAACTGGAAGTGACCGGCGAAGTGGTCGGTCCGCTGTGGCTGTATTCCCACGGGCGCGGCCTGCGGATCGCCGAGTTTCTGGGCGGGCGCGACCGCCGCGAATTCGCCGCCGCGCTGCGCGTTGCGCTTGCACGTGTTCAGCCCTGAACGCCTTGCCCCCCGCAAGTTTCGGGTGGTCTGATCGCTGCAAATCGATCACCTTGCGCTACAGACATCCGGTGAACGGAGAAAGGCGGAAATACGATGACAATGACCGGCCCGGCACAGGTGGCGGAGCTTGATGGCGCGCGCGCGGCCGGCGCCCGGCAATCAGACACCGCGCGGCGCGACTATGGCCATGTCGAGGCCGCGATAACCTATATGAGCGAGAACTGGCGCGCGCAGCCCGACCTCAGGGAGGTCGCCGATCATATCGGGCTGAGCCCCTACCACTTCCAGCGGCTGTTCACCCGCTGGGCGGGACTGTCGCCGAAGGCCTTTGTTCAGGCGCTGACCCTGTCGCATGCGCGCACCATGCTGCGCAATTCGGCAAGCGTGCTGGATGCGGCCTATGATTCGGGGCTGTCGGGGCCCGGGCGGCTGCACGATTTGTTCGTCACCCACGAGGCCATGACCCCGGGGGACTACAAGGCCGGCGGCAGGGGGCTGACCATCGCCTACGGATTTCATGATTCCCCCTTCGGGCGCGCTTTGCTGATGACCACTGAACGGGGGCTGTGCGGTGTCGCGTTTTGCGGCCCCCGGCGCCAGGAAGAAGACGGCGCGCTTGCAGACATGACGCGGCGCTGGCCACGGGCATATTACCGCGCGAACGAGGCGGCAACGGCGCCCTTTGCCGCCGCCTGTTTTGATCCATCGCGCTGGCGCGCCGACCAGCCCTTGAAACTGGTGCTGATCGGATCGGCGTTCGATGTCAGCGTGTGGAACACGCTGTTGCGTATTCCCATGGGCCAGGCGGTGACCTATGGCGACATCGCGCTGCATCTCGATCGCCCCGGTGCCGCGCGTGCCGTGGGTTCGGCGGTCGGGCGCAATCCAATTTCATTCGTGGTGCCCTGTCACCGGGTGCTGCGCAAGTCGGGAGCCCTTGGCGGCTATCACTGGGGAATTGCCCGCAAACAGGCGATCATCGGCTGGGAGGCGGGCCTCACCGGCTCGGTCTGAGACCGCGCGCCGGGAACTTCAGATTTCCAGAATGTCCTTGGCGAGCGGGCGGGCGTCGGGGCCGAGCTCATAGACGATGGGCACGCCGGTCGCGAGATTGAGCCGGGTCACCTCGTCGCGCGAAAGCGCATCGAGCACCATGACGATGGCGCGCAGACTGTTGCCATGGGCGGAAACCAGCACGCGTTTGCCGGCCAGCACCCGGGCCAGGATTTCTTTTTCGTAGTAGGGCAGGACCCGGCCGGCGGTGTCTTTGAGGCTTTCGCCCCCCGGCGGCGGCGTGTCATAGGAGCGGCGCCAGATATGCACCTGCTCTTCACCCCATTTCTTACGCGCATCGTCCTTGTTGAGGCCGACAAGATCGCCGTAGTCGCGTTCGTTGAGCGCTTCGTCCTCGATGATCTCAAGCCCCTCCTGGCCAAGCTCCGCCAGTATCAGGTCAAGAGTGTCGCGGGCGCGCACGAGCCTGCTGGTGAAGGCCATGTCGAACCGCACGGCGCGCGCCGCGAGCGCCATGCCCGCGCGCCTCGCTTCATCGATGCCCTTCTGGGTGAGGGGCACATCTTTCCAGCCGGTGAACAGGTTTTTTTGGTTCCATTCGCTTTGGCCGTGACGCACCAGCGCCAGCAGATTTGACATCAAGAAAAGCGCCTCCCGCCGCGCAGAATCAGAGCTGGAACCGGATCACAATCTAAAGTCCCAGCACATCCTTCATGGAATACAGGCCCGGCTTCGCGCCCCGGCCCCAGAGTGCCGCCCGGACGCCGCCAAGGGCAAAGATATCGCGCGATTCGGCCCGGTGGGTCAGTTCGATGCGCTCCGACTGACCGGCAAAAATGACCGAATGCTCGCCGATCACCGTGCCGCCGCGCAAGGACACAAACCCGATATCGCCGGTTTTTCGCGCGCCTGTATGGCCATCGCGCCCCCGGTCCGATTTCTCCGCGAGCGTCACGCCGCGGCCCTGTGCGGCCGCTTCGCCCAGCAGCAGCGCCGTGCCGGAGGGGGCATCGACCTTGTGACGGTGATGCATCTCGGTAATTTCGATATCGAACCGCTCATCGAGCGTGGCTGCGACCTGTTTCACCAGTGCGGCGAGCAAATTGACCCCAAGGCTCATATTGCCCGACCGCACGATCACCGCATGGCGCGCGGCGGCCTCGATTCTGGCGTCGTCGTCCGGCGAAAACCCGGTGGTGCCGATCACATGAACAATGCGCGCCTGGGCGGCGAGGGCGGCAAGGGACACGCTGGCTTCAGGTGCCGTGAAATCGAGAATGCCGTCGGCGTTCGTGACCAGTTCCAGAGGGTCGCTGCTCACCGTGACGCCGAGCGGCCCGATGCCGGCAAGCGCGCCCAGGTCCTGCCCCAGCGCCGCGCTGCCGTCGGGCTCTATGCCGCCGGCGAGGATGCACCCGTCGCTCTCATGGACAATGCGGACCAGGGTGCGGCCCATGCGTCCCGCCGCGCCCGCGACAATCAGTTTCATGTCGGCCATGGCCGCCCCGTCGATTTGGTGTATTCTGCAACAGCGGTATACCAGCCCCGCCCGAGCCTGCAAAGGCGCTCGATGGCCCCCGGCGGGCTGGCAACGCCGCCGGCGAACCCCTGGCGCGGAGTGCAAAATGTGGCGACAGTGAAAGGTGTGGCGACAGTGAAAGGTGTGGCGACAGTGAAAGGTGTGGCGACAGTGAAACGGACCATTGCCCTGCCCGCGCCGGCCGGCGAGGTGTGGGCGCTCATCGGCGGTTTCGGGGCGCTCGACCGGTGGTTTCCGGGGATCAGGTCGTGCGAACTCATACCGGATGGAAACGGCACGATGCGCGTTGTCACCCCCGGCGAGGGCGCTGCCCTGAAGGAAATCCTTGAACACCACAGCGATGCGCAACGGTTCTACGCCTATCGCCTTGCCGAAGGCCCGCTGCCGGTCGCGGATTATCATGCGCGGCTGTCGGTTGAGGAAAACGAGGGCGGCTGCTATGTCTACTGGACGGCGGATTTCGAGCCGGCCGGTCTGCCCCAGGACAAGGCCGAAGCGATCATTGGCGGCATCTTCGATGCGGGCTTCGAGGGGCTGAAAACGGCCTTCGGCGGCGATGCCTGAGGGCCGCTAGAGGGTGTCTTATTTGTAGGCCCGGAAGTGCTTGGACAGTTTCAGCCCCTGGGCCTGATAGCTGGAGCCGATGCCCTCGCCATAGACGGTTTCGGGCGCTTCGCTCATGCGCTCATAGATCAGCCGGGCGATGATCTGGCCATCTTCCAGTATGAACGGTACCTCGTGGCTGCGCACCTCAAGCACTGCGCGGCTGTCCGCTCCGCCCGACGAGGCGTGGCCGAAGCCGGGATCGAAAAAGCCCGCGTAATGGACCCGGAATTCGCCCACCAGAGGATTGTAGGGGATCATCTCCGCGGCATGGGACGGCGGCACATTGACCGCCTCCTTGGAGGCCAGAATATAGAACTGGTCGGGGTCGAGCACCAGCGAGCCGCGGGCATGGATGGGCTCCCAGAAATCGGCCGGATCATAGGCCCCCTTGCGGTCCACGTCGATCAGTCCGGAATGGCGCTTGGCGCGAAAGCCCACCGGCGCGCTCTGCCCGATCCCGGCGAGATCGACGCACACCGCGATGCCGTTGTCGATATTGGGCTCGCCCGGGCTTATGAGCCTCTGCTCGCCATGCAGGGCGCGCAATTCGCTGTCATTGTGGGCCGGCTCGCCACGCCGGAAGCGGATCTGCGAGAGCCGCGAGCCGGTTCTGACCAGAACGGAAAACGTGCGCGGTGAAATCTCCGCATAAAGCGGGCCCGCATAGCCGGCGGCCACCTGATCGAATTCGCGCGCATGGTCGCAGATGACGCGGGTGAATATGTCGAGCCGGCCGGTCGAACTTTTCGGGTTCGCCGCCGCGCTCAGCGATGCATCGAGCGCCAGGCTTTCAAGCAGCGGCACGATATAGACGCATCCGGTTTCCAGCACCGCGCCGTCCTCGATGTTGATTTCATGAAGCGCGAGATCGCCGAGCCGGTCGCGAACGCTCGCCCTGCCGCCGGGCAGAAAACTCGCCCGCACCCGGTAGGCCACGCGGCCCAGCCGCAGATCAAGACTGGCGGGCTGTATCTGGTCCGGTTCCACAGCCCGATCGGCGATGATCGCGCCGTTCGCGCACATCTCGCGGATCAGCCGGGCGGCCAGAATGCCGGCGCCCGCATCGCGGCTGTCATAGGTTTGCGGCGCATTCGGCAATGTCATTGGAAAGCCCTCCCCCGCGGGCCGCAGCACGACACCGGCCGCGCGCGCGCCCCCCCCGTGTCTTAGCGAATTGGCGCCCACGCGCCAAGCCATATGCGCGGCGCGGCAAAACTCGGGCTGGCGCCGCGGCCGCCAAGGCGCTAAATTCGGCCGGGAACAGGGTGGATGTTGGCCGACCATCACGTCGCCATGAAACGGGACCGAACGATGTATGACAGCCTGACGCGCGAAATCCGGATCACCGTGACGCCCGCCTATCTGGAAGAGGAATCGGCGCCGGAGGACGACTACTTCGTGTGGTCCTACACCATCCAGATCGAGAATTGCGGCGCCGAAGTCGTCCAGCTCAAATCCAGGCACTGGAAGATTACCGACGCCACCGGCCAGATTCACGAAGTGCGCGGCGCCGGCGTTGTCGGCGAGCAGCCGGTCCTCGCCCCCGGCGACATATATGAATATACCAGCGGCACGCCACTTTCCACGCCATCGGGCTTTATGGTCGGGGCCTATCAGATGGAAACCACGGATGGCGAGATGTTCAATGTCAACATTCCGGCCTTCTCGCTGGATTGCCCGTTCGCGCACCGACGGGTTCACTAGCCGGTCCGACCGCCGCCAGCCCCGGCCGTTCTCACCCAAAGGGCTCAATCGTGTTCGACTTCAGGCCCATTTTGCTCGTCATCGGCATCTTGTTGTCGACCCTTGGCTGCGCCATGATGCTGCCGGCCATTCTCGATCTGATCCTGAACAATCCCGACTGGCTGACCTTTACCCTTTCGGCCGTATTCACGCTGTTCGTCGGCGTTTCGATGTCCATCGTCTCGTGGGG
>JALURZ010000271.1:0-29071 GCA_027058735.1 Hyphomicrobiales bacterium
TCGGCGGCCGGCCCCTTGAGGTCGCGCTTGAGGACCTTGGCCACATGCAGGCAGACATCGAGCCCGACCTGATCGGCCAGTTCGATCGGCCCCATGGGCATGCCGAAGCGTTCCGCCGCCGCATCGATGGTTTCGGCTTTCGTGCCTTCCCCGTAACAGGCCAGCGCTTCCTGCAGATAGGGCGTCAGCGCCCGGTTCACCAGAAAGCCCGGCGAGCTTCTGACCGGCAGGGGCAGGCGGTCCATGGCGTGGGTGAACGCAATGGCGCGCGCGCGCGCATCGCCCGCGAGCTTCGCGTGGGTGACCACCTCAACGAGGGGCATGCGCGCGACCGGATTAAAGAAATGCAGCCCAACGAAGCGCTCCGGTTTTTTCAGTCCTTTGGCCAGCTGTTCCAGGGAAATGCTCGATGTGTTGGTGGCCAGGATCGCGTCATCGCGCATCCGCGCCTCGACATCCTTGAAGACCGCCTTTTTGATCTTGAGGTCTTCGGGCACCACCTCGATGACGAGATCGGCGCCCGCGATGCCGTCGCCCCTGACATCGGGAACCAGCCGGTCGAAGGCGGCGCGAATATCGGCTTCGATCTTCAGCTTGCGCTTGAACAGTTTGGCCGCGCGTTTCATGGCCGGCGCGATGAGTTCGCTCTCCCGGTCCTGCAAGCTCACCGTAAAGCCCATGGCCGCGCACCAGGCCGCGATATCGCCGCCCATGGTGCCCGCGCCGATCACATGTACCCGGGAAACGCCGCTTTGCGCGCCCTTGGCAAACGACTTGAGCCGTTCGCGCAAAAAGAACACGCGCACCAGGTTTTGCGCCGTATCGCCGGCCAGAAGACGCGCAAAAGACGGTGTTTCCATCTTGCGCATGGCCGCATCACTGCCGCCATGCTCGCGCCACAGGTCGATCAGGGCGAACGGGGCGGGGTAATGTTCAGGGCTCGCCTTGGCGGCGGTCTGGCGGCGCATCTGCCAGGCGGAGAGGCGGCGCACGGGGCCAAGACGCAACAGGGGCGCATACCAGGGCCGTCTGGCCTGGCGCAATCTGCCGCTGACCGCGGCGGCAACGGCGGCCTCGAAATGGCGCTCCTCGACGAGCGCATCCACGAGGCCCGCGTTTTTCGCGGCCTTGGCGCGCAGTGTCCTGCCGGTCAGCATCAGGGTCATGGCCTGGAGCGGGTTCGATCCGCGCAGGATGCGCCAGGTTCCCGCAAGGCCCGGATGCAGGCCCAGCAGCACTTCGGGAAACCCGAGCCGGGCATCGCTTCGCGCGATCCGGAATTTGCACGCCAACGCCAGTTCCAGCCCGCCGCCGAGGCAGAACCCGTGGATCAGCGCGATGGTGGGGGCGGGGAACTGCTCCAGCCGGTCGAGGACGCCGAGCGCCTCGCGCAACCGGTCGGCGATTTTGACTTCGTCGCGCATGGCCTTGAAGTCGCCGATTTCGGCGCCGGCGATAAAGCCGCTCGTCTTGGCGGAGCGGAGAACAAGGCCCTTGACGCCGGTCTTTTTCAGTTCACCCAGAATCTTGTCAAGTTCGCGTATCACCCCTTCCGACAGCGTATTCGCGCTGGCGCCCTTCTTGTCGAGCAGGGCCCAGGCGACCTCGTCATCGCCGATCGAGACGCGCCAGTTCTTCAGCCCCATCTTGAGGGGCTTGCGGGTTGCGGGGAGCTGATCGGTGCCGCTGAGAGGCTCAACGGTGAGGGCCTCAAGCGCGGCCTTTCGCGCTGCATTCATGTCGCGCATCACAACACCTCCACCAGCATCGCGCCGCCCATGCCGCCGCCGATACATTCCGTCGCGATGCCGCGTCTGGCGCCGAGGCGTTTGAGCACATGCACCAGATGCAGCACGATGCGGTTGCCGCTGGTGCCCACGGGATGGCCGAGCGACACCGCGCCGCCATCGACATTGAGACGCCGCCGGTCGAGCGCGCCGAGCGGCTTGTCGAGGCCCAGCACGTCGCGGCAAAATCCCTTGTCCTTCCACGCTTCGAGGCAGGACAGGACCTGAGCCGCGAAGGCTTCATTGATTTCCCAGGCGCCGATATCCTTGAGGCCCAGCCTGTTGCGCTTCAGGACCGGCGTTGACGCGATCACCGGCCCCAGCCCCATCACCGAGGGGTCGCAGGCCGCCCATTCGGCATCGACGATGCGCGCGATGGGTTCAAGGTCATAGCGCTTCACGGCCTCTTCCGACGCGCAGATCGTCCAGCACGCGCCATCGGTGATCTGGGAACTGTTGCCCGCCGTCACCTTGCCATAGGGCCGCTCGAAGGCGGGTTTGAGCCTGGCCAGATTTTCGACCGTGTTGTCGGGGCGCACCCCGTCGTCGAAATCATACAGCCGGCCGTCCTTTCCGAACAGCGGTTCCAGCTCGTTGAGCCAGCCTTTCTTGTGCGCGGTGGCAAGCCGCTTGTGGCTTTGCACCGCATAGGCGTCGGCCGCCTCGCGGGACACGGAAAACCGGTGCGCCAGCAGTTCCGCGGTCTGGCCCATATTGATCCTGACGACCGGGTCGGTCAGGCCGCGCAGGATGCCGATGCTGGGCGCGAACATGGAGGGGTGCACGCGGGCCATCACTTTCAGTTTCCGCAACAGGGATTTCGCGCCGAACAGATCCCCATACCAGTTGACGGCTTTCGCGTTGAACAGCAGCGGCGCGTGGCTCAGCGCCTCGGTGCCGCCGGCGAGGATCAGATCGGCATCGCCGCCGGCGATATAGCGGTAGGCGGTGTCGATCGACTGCATGCCCGATGCGCAGTTGCGCTGCACCGTCCAGCCCGGCACCTCCGCGCCGCAGCCAAGCCTGAGCGCGGCGACCCGGCCCGGGTTGACTTCATCGGCATGGACATTGACGCAGCCGAGGATGACATCGTCGAACGCCTCGGGCGAGAACGGTTGGCGCAGCAACAGCGGGCGCCCCGCCGCGACCGCCAGATCCACCGGCGTGAACGGATTGGGTTTGCCGCGCGCGCGCAAAAACGGCGTGCGGGCACCATCTATGATGTAGACCGGGCGGCCTTTTTCGGTGTTTTGCGAGATGGTTTGCTTCGGCGCGATGGGCCGCCTCCCTTGGCTGTCCTGACTGTCTTGGCCGGCGAACGGGCCTGTTTGCTGGCTCTATAGCGTTGCGCGGGCGGGGTCAATTCGTCCGGCGCGAAATCATCGACCTTGAGCGCCTCGCGCACCAGCGCCTGGGCCTCGTGAAGATCTTCCGCCTCATCCGCGGTGATGACGTCGCCCGCCAGCGCCATTTCGATATCGTGGATCTTGGCGGCCTTCATTTTGGCCCGCACCGCGGCGAGGCTGTCCACCTTGCGGTGGGCGGCGTCAAGCAGTCCGATCGGCGTGTCGGAGCCGCCGATATGGATGCCGCCTGTCAGCCGGTTGCGCGCCGGCGAGGGCGCCTGGATGAGCCTGGCGCATTCCTGCGACAGATGATCGGACGGCACCGGCATGTTGCGGCCGAACGGCAGCAGGATCGCGCGCAACACCCAGGCCAGCGGCCGCGAGGGCAGATTGAGCAGGACCTCATGCAGTTTCTGCTGGGCGAGCGACAGCGAGGTGCGGCACGACCAGTGCACCAGCGCCAGGTCGCCCTGGGGGCGGCCATCGTCCTCGAACCGCTTGAGCACGGCGCTCAGGAGATACAGTTCGCTCAATATATCGCCGAGCCGGCCCGACAGCATTTCGCGGCGCTTCAGGGCGCCGCCCATGGACACCAGGGCGGCTTCGCTTAAAAGCGCGAAAGCCGCGCACATGCGGTTGGCCTGGCGGAAATACCTGGCCGTCGGGCCGCGCACCGGAGAGGGGGCGAAAAAGCCCGCCGTCCAGGAATGAAACAACGCCCTGGCGAACGTCTTGAGCTGGAAACGCAGGTGTTTGAAAAACGCGTCGTCGAAATCCTCCAGACCGGCCTGCTGGTCCGGGTTGGTCGCGGCCATCATTTCGCGCAGGATATAGGGGTGGCAGCGGATCGCGCCCTGACCGAAAATGATCAGGCTGCGGGTCAGGATATTGGCGCCCTCAACGGTGATCGCCACCGGCACGGCGCGGTAGGTGTTGCCCAGATAATTGCGCGGCCCGTCGCACACCGCGCGCCCGCCATGGACATCCATGGCGTCGTTGAGCACCGAGCGCAGGCGTTCGGTCGCGTGATATTTGAGAATGCCGGAAATGACGGCGGGCTTCTCGCCCAGATCGAGGGCAAGCGTCGTCAGGCGCCGGGCGGAATCGACGGTATAGGTCTGGCCGGCAATGCGGGCCATCACTTCCTGCACGCCGGAGAAATTTCCGATCGGCATATTGAACTGTTCGCGCACGCGGGCATAGGCGCCGGTGGTGTGGGCGCAGACCTTGAGGGCGGCGGTGCTGAGGGAGGGCAGCGAGATGCCGCGCCCCGCGGCCAGCGCGCTGACCAGCATCTTCCAGCCTTCGCCGACCCGTGCCTTGCCGCCGATGACCCAGTCCATCGGGATGAACACGTCGTCGCCCGAATTGGGCCCGTTCTGGAAGGCCTGCATGGCGGGCAGGTGACGCCGGCCGATCTTGACGCCGGGCGTGTCGGCGGGCACCAGCGCGACCGTGATGCCCAACTCCTCCCTGTCGCCCATCAGACGATCGGGATCATACAGCTTGAAGGCCAGCCCCAGCAGCGTGGCAATCGGGCCAAGAGTGATATAGCGCTTCGACCAGGTCACCCGCATGCCGAGGGTCTTCTTGCCCTTCCAGGTCCGGTAGCAGACGATGCCGCGATCGGTCATGGCGGCGGCGTCGGAGCCGGCCTCCAGACTGGTCAGGGCAAAACAGGGGATCTCGCGGCCATCGGCAAGACGCGGGAGATAGTGGGACTTCTGCGCATCGGTGCCGTAGGCCATGATGAGTTCGCCGGGCCCCAGCGAATTGGGCACGATCACCGACACGGCCGCCGAGGAGCCACGGCTGGCAAGCTTGACGATCACATCGGAATGGGCGGTCGCGGAAAACCCCAGCCCGCCGTATTCCTCCGGGATGATCATGCCCAGAAAGCCCTTGGCCTTGATGAAATCCCACACCTTGTCCGGCACCTTGCGCTGGACGAAATTGATGTCCCAGTCGTCCACCATGGCGCACAGTTCTTCAACCGGCCCATCGAGAAACGCCTGTTCCTTTTCGCTCAGTCTGGAGGTGCCAAGGGCGAGCAGCTTCTTCCAGTTCGGACGGCCGGAAAATATTTCCGCATCCCACCACACCGTGCCGGCCTCGAGCGCCTCGCGCTCGGTGTCGGACATGCGGGGCAGGTATTTGCGGATCATTTCGAGCACCGGCCCGGAAATATAGCGGCGGCGCAACTCGACAGTTTTCGAAATCATATCGCGTCTCCCTGACTGGCACGGGGCTGTGGCGAAACGAAAACCCGGTTCATCAAACCACCGGCAATGCGAAGGCGAATGGCGCAACAGGTCGGTATCCGACCATCAAGTGTCGCGAATGCACGTTATGTGCGGGTCATCCAGACAATAATTCAACGGTGATGGGTATTCAACAGAACTCGGCGGAAATTTCCGTGTCTGGCGCGCGCGCCGCACCGCCCACGAGTAGCGGCCCCGCCCGGCGGCGTCAAGGCGGCGCGGGGCGAACCGGGGGGCGGCGGATATCGCCGCCGCGATATGGTTGCCGTCTTGCGCATCGGCGGCGAAGTTGAGGGGGGTGCATCCGGGAATGCGCGGCGGAACAGGGCCTCGCATGCATATTGTTGACAGGCCGGGTGTGTTTGATACGGTTGAGCGGCGCCGGTGAGAGAAAAAAAAAGGCCGGCGAAATCGATTGGGGGAGGTAATGGGTCAAAACGGTAGCGAGGCGTTTGTCCGTTTCGAAGGTGTTCAGAAGAGCTATGACGGCGAAACGCTTGTTGTCAAAGATCTCAATCTGGATATTCCGAAAGGCGAGTTCGTCACGATGCTTGGCCCCTCGGGGTCGGGCAAGACCACCTGCCTGATGATGCTGGCGGGCTTCGAGCCGGCGACACATGGCGAAATCTACCTTGACGGCCAACCCATCAACAACGTGCCGCCGCACAAGCGCGAAATCGGCATGGTGTTTCAGAACTATGCGCTGTTCCCGCATATGACGGTTGCGGAAAACCTGGCGTTCCCCCTCCAGGTCCGCAGGATGAGCAAGGCGGATATAGAGACCAAGGTCAAGCGCGCGCTGGACATGGTGGAACTGGGGGCGTTCGGCGGGCGCCGCCCGGCCCAGCTTTCAGGCGGCCAGCAGCAGCGCGTCGCGGTTGCCCGCGCGCTGGTGTTCGAACCCGATCTGATCTTGATGGACGAGCCTCTGGGCGCGCTTGACAAACAATTGCGCGAGCAGATGCAATATGAGATCAAGCACATTCACGAGAGCCTCGAAGTCACGGTGGTCTATGTGACCCATGACCAGGCCGAAGCGCTGACCATGTCGAACCGGATTGCCGTGTTCAACGACGGGATCATTCAGCAGATTTCTTCGCCCGACACGCTCTACGAAGCGCCCGAGACGTCGTTCGTGGCGCATTTCATCGGCGAAAACAACAAGCTGGACGGCACGATACAAAGTGTCGGCAAGGGAACGTGCAAGGTCAGGCTCGACACCGGTGAAACGGTGACCGCCAAGGCGGTGAACGTGAAGGAGAAGGGATCGCGCACCAGCATGTCGCTCCGGCCCGAGCGCATCGTGATCAATCCGAAAGGCAAGTCCGTGCCCAATATTCTCAAGGGCAAGATTCAGGAACTGATCTATCTGGGCGATCATATTCGCACCCGAATGACGGTGGCCGGTCATGATGATTTCATCGTCAAGATACCCAATACATTCGGCCATGAGCCGCTGGCCGAAGGATCAACGGTGAATGTGGGCTGGGAATCGGAGGATTGCCGCGCCCTCGACTTTACCGAGGCTCACGGGCCGGGTTGATCCGTGGTCCGGAACGGCCGCCGGGCGCGGTTCGTTCGATCGTCGCGCGGACGCCGAGATCGCGAATGCGCAAACTGAACCGGGGTGATTGTCAACAACACATGAAATACAAGCATCTCAGTAGCCGGCGGGAAACCGCCAAACGTTGAAAAAGGGAGTATGAAATGAAAAAACTTCTCAAATCAGGGAGCGCGCTGAGCGCACTCGCGGCGGCGGGCATAATCGCAGCCGGCGTCACCGCCACCTCACCGGTGAGCGCCCAGACGACGCTTACCATCGTGTCGTGGGGCGGGGCCTATTCCAAGAGCCAGCAGAACGCCTATCACGATCCCTACATGAAGCTCAATCCGGGCATCAAGATCATCAACGATGATTCCGCGGCCGAAGGTCTCGCCAAGCTGCGTGCCCAGGTGGAAGCCAAGAACGTGACCTGGGATCTGGTGGACATGGTTGCCGCCAGCGCGATCACCGCGTGTGACGATGGCCTCGTGGAAACCATCGATCCGGACAGGGATCTGGCGCCGGCCCCCGACGGCACGCCGGCCTCCAAGGATTTCCTTGAAGGCACGCTGACCCCGGGGGGGACGAACTGCTTTATTCCGCAGATCGTCTATTCGACCACGTTCGGCTACCGCATCGACAAGGTGAAGACCAAGCCGACAAGCGTGTGCGACGTTTTTGATCTCAAGAAAATCCCCGGCAAGCGCGCCCTTGAGAAAGCCCCGATCGGCAATATCGAATGGGCGCTTCTGTGCTCCGGCGTGCCCCAGAAGGACCTCTACAAGGTCATGAGCACGAAGGAGGGCATCGACAAGGCCTTCAAGAAGCTCGACACCATCAAGAGCAGCGTTATCTGGTGGACCAAGGGCGCACAGACCCCGCAGCTTCTGGCCGACGGCGAAGTGGTCATGGGTTCGACCTATAATGGCCGCCTGTTCTCGCTCATCGAAGAGAAGAAACAGCCGGTCGCCATGTTGTGGGACTACCAGGTCTTTGATCTGGACGGCTGGGTCATCCCGAAGGGCGGCAAGAATCTCGCCGAAGTCAAGAAATTCGTGAGATTCGCGACCGACACCCAGCGTCTGGCGGACCAGGCCAAATACATCTCCTACGGTCCGGCGAGAAAATCCTCAGCACCGCTGGTGGGCAAGCACGCCACGCTCGGTATCGACATGGCGCCGCACATGCCGACAAACCCGAAAAACGCCAAGACGACCATTCTGTTCAACTACGAATGGTGGGCGGACAACCGGGCTTCGCTCGACGAACGTTTCAACGCCTGGCTGGCGAAGAAATAGTTCCCCGCGCACGGGAGTCGTGGAAGGGGCGCCCCGCCCCTTCCACGATACCGCGTAATTTCTATCCAGGGGCAAACCAACCGGGGGCACCAAAAAATGGCTGCGGGCACTGCGGGCACGAATACTGAAAACGCACCTCTCATGACGGCTGACGGGGTGCCGCTCAAGCAGAGCCTGCAGCGCGCGCTCCGCCAGAAGCGCAGGGGCGCCTTCCTGCTGACCCTGCCGCTGCTGGTCTTCATTTTCATATTCTTTGTCGCTCCCATCGCCGACATGATGTTCCGCAGCATCGAAAACGAAGTGGTGGGCAAATATATTCCGCGCACGGTTGCCGCGCTCAAGGACTGGGATGCGACCTCTGGAGAACTGCCCGACGAGAAAGTTTTCGCCGCGTTGGTGGAAGACATCAAGATCGGCCGCAAGGACCGCACCATCGGCAAGGTCGCGCGGCGTCTGAATTATGAGATCGCCGGCATGTCGAGCCTGTTTCGCTCCACCGCGCGCAGGGTGGCGCGCCTCGATGAGGGTCCCTACAAGGAAGCCCTGATCGCGATCAGGCCGCAATGGGGCGAACTGGAAACCTGGCAATTGATCCAGCGTGAAAGCGGAAAATACACGGCGTCCTATTATCTCGCCGCGGTGGATGCGCGTTTCGACAATGCGGGCAATATCGTCGCGCAGCCCGAGGAGCGGCAGATCTATACGTTCCTGTTCGGGCGGACGATGGCGATGAGCCTGTCCATCACGCTGCTGTGCATTCTGCTCGGTTTTCCGATCGCCTATCTGCTCGCCACGCTGCCGCTGCGCTACGCCGCACTGCTGATGATCCTTGTGCTGCTGCCGTTCTGGACATCGCTGCTGGTGCGCACCACCGCGTGGATCGCGATGTTGCAGCAACAAGGGGTGATCAACGACCTGCTGGTGCTGGTTGGTATTATTTCCGACGAGGGCAGGCTGCAGCTGATTCACAACAAGACCGGCACCCTGATCGCCATGACCCACATCCTGCTGCCGTTCATGATCCTGCCGCTGTATTCGGTGATGAAAACCATTCCGCCGAGTTACATGCGCGCGGCCCGTTCCCTTGGGGCGACCCAGGCCCGGGCCTTCATCAAGGTCTATTTGCCGCAGACCCTCTCGGGCATGGGGGCCGGGACCATTCTGGTCTTCATCCTGTCGATCGGGTTCTACATCACCCCGGCGCTTGTCGGCGGCACCAGCGGCACGTTCATATCGAACTACATTGCCGATCATGTCTCCACGACGCTGAACTGGGGGCTGGCCGCCGCGCTCGGCGTGATGCTGCTGGCGCTCGTGCTGGCGCTCTACCTGATCTATGACAAGGCCGTCGGCATCGACAACATGAAACTGGGCTAGGCCCCGGGGGGAGAAGATCCATGGCACTACCGGCACATGTCGAGCCGCTTGAACGCGCCTGGTACTACACGTTCCGGGTGATCTGCGCGCTGATATTCCTGTTCCTGATCATCCCGATTCTGGTGGTGATCCCGCTGTCGTTCAATGCGTTGCCGTATTTCACGTTCACGCCCGAGATGCTGAGATTCGATCCGGCGGGCTATTCGACCAAATGGTATGCCGACTTCTTCAGCAATCCGAACTGGCAGGGCGCGGTGCGCAACAGCGTTATCATCGCGTTTTTCGCGACCATAATCGCCACAGTGCTCGGGACACTGGCCGCGCTGGGCCTGAGCCGCCCCGAAATGCCGTTCAAAAAGGCGTTCATGGCGTTGTTGATCTCGCCGATGATCGTGCCGCTGATCATTTCCGCGGCCGGGATGTATTTTTTCTATTCGCGCATCGGGCTGGCATCGACCCATATCGGTGTCATCATCGCCCACGCGGCGCTGGGAACGCCGTTCGTCGTCATCACGGTAACGGCGACGCTTGTCGGCTTCGATCAGTCCTTGATCCGCGCCGGGCTCAATCTGGGCGGCAGTCCGCAAACCGTCTTCTTCAAGATCATCATGCCGCTCATTCTGCCAGGCGTGATCTCCGGCGCCCTGTTTGCGTTCATTACATCGTTTGACGAGGTTGTCGTGGTGCTGTTCGTTGGAAGCTATGAGCAGCGAACCATTCCCTGGGCCATGTTCTCAGGGATCCGCGAACAGATATCGCCCACCATCCTTGCGGTCGCGACCATTCTGGTGCTGATCTCGGTGCTGTTGCTGACCACGGTCGAAATGCTGCGGCGGCGCTCCGAACGCCTGCGCGGCCTGTCGCCGGGCTAAAGTAAAGCGGCGCGCAACAAATTCGAGGGGTCCCCCGTGTCGCGGGACCCCTTTTGTATTGAGCCTTTTGTATTGAGCCTCAGGCCGCCAGCGGCAGTTCGAGACGCCGCCAGACTTCTGACAGTGCGCTCACCAGTTCGCGCATGATGTCATCGTCGTGAAGCGGCGAGGGGGTCAGGCGGAGGCGCTCGGTGCCCTTGGGCACGGTCGGGTAGTTGATCGGCTGGACATAGATGCCGTGCTCATGGAGCAGGATGTCGGTGAGTTCCTTGGCCCGCGCCGCATCGCCCACCATCACCGGCACGATATGGGTGGGGGTTTCCAGCACCGGCAGGCCGGCGTCCGCAAGCAGGCTTTTCAGCCGCGCCGCGCGTTGCTGATGGCGGATGCGCAGATCGTTGCTGGCGCGCACATGGCGCACGCTCGCCAGCGCCCCGGCGAGCAGGGCGGGGGGCAGGGAAGTGGTGAAAATAAAGCCGGGCGCATTGCAGCGTAGCGCATCGATCAGGGTCCTGGATGCGGAGACATAACCGCCCATCAGCCCGAAGGCCTTGGCCAGCGTCCCCTCGATCACATCGACCCGGTGGGCCACGCCGTCGCGCTGCGAAATGCCGCCGCCGCGCTCGCCGTAGAGGCCGACCGCGTGAACCTCATCGAGATAGGTCAGCGCCCCGTAGCGCTCCGCCAGGTCACAAATGGCGCCGATCGGCGCGATATCGCCATCCATCGAATAGACCGATTCAAAGACGATCAGCTTCGGCGCATCGCCGGCGGCGGCCAGCAATTCCTCAAGGTGAGCAAGGTCGTTGTGGCGGAAGATGCGCCGCTGCGCGCCCGAATAGCGCACGCCCTCGATCATCGAGGCATGGTTCATCTGATCGGACAGCACGACGCAGCCGGGAAGCAGCTTGGCCAAAGTGGCGATGCTGGCTGAATTCGAGACATAGCCGGAGGTAAACACGAGAGCGGCCTCTTTGCCATGAAGGTCGGCCAGTTCGCCCTCCAGTTCGCGGTGCAGATAGCTTGTGCCGGCGATATTGCGGGTCCCGCCCGCGCCGACGCCCATGCGCCGGGCCGCTTCGCAGAAAGTCCTGCTGACTTCCTGGTTCTGGCCCATGCCCAGATAGTCGTTGGAGCACCACACGACCACATCGCTTACGGAGCCATCGCCGCGATGCAGCCGCGCGCGGGGGTAAGCGCCGGCAATCCGCTCAAGATCAGCGAACACGCGGTAGCGCCCTTCGGAACGAACCTCGGCGACCGCCGCGGCGAAGCGTGACTCATAGTCCATGGAAGCACTCCTGCAATCCGGTCGGCTCAAATCCCGGCAAATCCGGGGCCGCGCCGATAGCCTTGCTCTGATTTATCGTTTATATTTGAATTATTACAAACAGAAAAGGCCGGCGTCGTTGATGAAAATCAACTGCCCTGGCACCGCGGGAGAGCACACAAGCGGCCTTGCGTGTTGTCGGTTGGCGCGTCTACGCTGTGCGGGAGTCGAGGTGCGGATCGGAAACCGGGGCTTGTGACATTGGCTGAGTGTGATCGCGTGCAGACCCGGGATGCCGGCAGAATCGGGGTGGTGCGCCGTTCCATGCCGTTTCGCCGGTTCTGCGCGGCCATTGTGCTCGTGGCCGCCGGAATGCTGAGCGCGTCCTCGCCGCAGGGTTACGGCCAGGCCCGCCCGCCGGTGGATCTGCTGCTTATCCTGTCCATCGACTGTTCCTACAGCGTGGATGCCCGCGAATTCGCGCTGCAGGCGCAGGGCCTGGCGCGCGCCTTCCGCGATCCTGACGTGATCGCCGCGATCGGCAGGGGTGCGTATGGGCGCATCGCGGTCAGTGTCGTGCAGTGGTCCGATCAGGGCCAGGAGGCGGTTGTTGTGCCGTGGATGGAGGTGTCCGGCGCGGCCGCGGCGCTGGTGCTGTCGCAAAAGCTCGCCACCATGGCGCGGGTATCGGCGATCGGCGCGACGTCGATCACCTCCATGATCCGGTTCGGGCTCCGCTATCTGGCGCAGGCGCCGTTCCGCTCAGCGCGCCAGGTGATCGATATCGCGACCGACGGGCGCAACAATATCGGCGGCTATCCGATGCCCCTGCGCGATCTCGCCATCTCCCGGGGCGTCACCATCAATGGTCTCGCCATCCTCAACGAAGTGCCGACACTGGACAAGTATTTCGAGCTCTATGTCGCCGGCGGCCCGGCCAATTTTGTGATCTCCGCCAACAATTACGACGCATTCGCCGAGGCCATCAAACGCAAACTCATCATGGAGATCACCGGCGCCGGGTTGTCCTGAGCGCCGCGGCGCGCCAGCCATCTTTACAGGCGGGTGCCGGCTGGGCCAGAGTGCGCCTTTCAAGGACGGTTCAGGCGGGATCCAAAATGGCGGTTCAGGACATCAGTTTTCCTCGCGAGTACAATGCCGCGGTCGATCTGCTGGACAGCAATGTCGAGGCCGGGCGCGGCGACAAGGTTGCGTTCATCGACCCGCATAACGAGATCACCTATGCCGGGCTGCAGGCGCGCGCCAACCAGGTCGCCAATCTGTGGGGCCGGCTGGGGATCGCGCGCGAGGCCCGGATTGCGCAGATCATGGTGGACAGCGTCGATTTTCCGGCCGTCTATTTCGGCTCGATCAAGGCGGGGGTCATCCCGGTTCTGCTCAACACGCTCCTGTCGGCGGATTACTACAACTTCATATTCAAGGACAGCCGGTGTCAGGCGGTCGTCGTGTCCGCCGCCCTGCTGCCGGTCGTGGAACAGGCGCTCGACGGGGTTGCGACGGTGCGCCATATCATTGTCGTCGATGGCGAGGGCCACGGTCATGAGGATTTCCACACCCTCATCAGGGGCGAAAAGGACACCTTCGACGCGGTCGATACCTGTAGTGACGAAGTCGCCTTCTGGCTCTATTCATCGGGCACCACCGGCATGCCCAAAGGCGTCAGGCATGTTCATACCAGCGCCAAGTTCACCGCCCTCACCATGGGCCGGGAACTGATTGAAATCCGCGAGGACGACGTCTCGTTTTCCGCCGCCAAACTGTTCTTTGCCTATGGGCTCGGCAACGGCATTTCGGTGCCCATGTCGGTCGGGTCCACGACGGTTCTTTTTGATGGCCCGCCGACGCCCGACACCGTGTTCCAGACCATGAAGGCGCATCAGCCCACCCTGTTTTACGGGGTGCCGACGCTGTATGCCGCCATGCTGGCCTCGCCGGCCTGCACGCCGGAGAACGGGTCGGCGAGGTTGCGCCGGTGCGTGTCGGCCGGCGAAGCGCTGCCGCGCGATGTCGGCGAGCGCTGGCAGGAGAAGTTCGGGGTGGAGATTCTCGATGGTGTCGGCTCGACCGAATTGCTGCACATTTTTCTCGCCAACCGGCCGGGCAACGCCCGGTATGGCAAATCGGGCCTGCCGATCACCGGCTACGACATGAAGCTCGTCGATGAGGCGGGCGAGCCGGTTGAGAAGGGTGAGATCGGCGAACTCGCGGTCAATGGCCTTTCCGCGGCGGAAGGTTACTGGAACCAGCGCGAAAAAACCCGCGCCACCTTCCGGGGCGAATGGACGTTTACGGGCGACAAATATTTCATCGACGAAGAAGGCTTTTACAATTATTGCGGGCGCAGCGACGACATGTTCAAGGTGGGCGGCATCTGGGTGTCCCCGTTCGAGGTCGAATCCGCGCTGGTTTCCCACGACAAGGTCGTCGAGGCGGCGGTCGTGCCCCACGAGGATGACGAAAAGCTTATGAAACCCAAGGCCTTTGTCGTGCTGGCGGCAGGCGTGGCCAACGACGATGCGCTGTTTGAGGACCTCAAGCGCCATGTCCAGAAACAGGTGGGCAAGTGGAAATATCCGCGCTGGATCGAACCGGTCGGGGAACTGCCCAAGACATCGACGGGCAAAATCCAGCGCTTCAAGCTGCGCGGCTAGCGGCGGGGCGTGAAAAAAGGGAGCAAGCGGGCAATGGCGAAGGCGGACGCATCAATCACCAGCCGCTCGGCGTTGCGCGCGCTTGTGGGTGAGATTACGCCGCTGGCGCGCGACAAGGAACAAAGCGCGCTCGACGAGTTCGCCAGGGGATTTATCGCGCTGTCTCCTTTCGCGGTCATCGGTTCGGTTGGCGCCGACGGGCATGTCGATGTGACCCCGCGCGGCGATCCGCCCGGCTTCGTCAGGGTTCTCGACGAGCACACGCTGCTGGTGCCCGAGCGTCCGGGCAACCGGCGCGTCGATACGATGCACAACCTGCTGGCCAATCCGCAGATGAGCCTCATTTTTTTCATGCCCGGCTATGAAGAAACCCTGCGCGTTCGCGGGCGCGGGTCGCTGCTGCGCGATCCCGCCCTCCTCGCCACCATGGCGGTGAATTCCAAAGTGCCGAAAATCGCCATCCAGGTGGATGTCGATTGCGTTTTTTTCCATTGTGCGAAGGCGCTGAAGCGCGCACGGCTGTGGGATCCGGACGCGCATGTTTCGAAAGGCGATTTTCCGTGTTTTTCGGAAATTATCCGCGCCCAGAGAATGCCGCACAAATCGCGTGAGGACATAGACGAAGTGCTGCAAAGCACCTATCGCGATACGCTCTAGGCCCGGTGTTCGCGCGCCGTCAGCGCAGAACCGGTTCGCTGAGCGCAATCAGTTCCGCCACGCAAGGCTCCGGCGTCCGGCCCGATGTATCGATTACATAATCGGCGCGCGCGTGGGCCGCCTCGCGCCCCCCCAGCAGCGCTTTCAGGTCGTTCATGGCTTCGCTGTGCCCGGCCATGGGGCGCATATCGCCCTGATCCATGACCCGGGCCATGTGCTCTTCGGGCCGCGCCTTGATCCACACGACGGTGAAATGCTCCAGCAGCGTGTTATAGGCGGCCTCTTCACCGACCAGGCCGCCGCCGGTTTCCAGCACGATTTTTTCCGACGACCTGGCCAGTTTCTGAAGCGCCATCAGTTCATAGCGCCGGTAGGCCTTTTCGCCGCCCAGTTCCATCAGTTCGGCGGTGTTCATGCCGGCAAGCTGCTCGACCTTTCTGGTCAGCCGCACGAACGGGACCCCCGCCGCCCTGGCCGCCGCCTGGCCCAATGTCGATTTGCCCGCCCCCCGCATGCCGATCAGCGCGATTCCCTTCAGCCGTTCGCCGCCGCCGAGTTTTTTCGACAACAACTGATAGGCGTCTTTCTGCTCATCGGGCGAAAGCTTTCGCAACAAGGTGTTCAGCGGCTGATAGTCAATGCGGATGTCATGGCCGTCATTCAGCATGGCCGGAATACTGGTGGAAAGCGCGTTGGCGACCCGGTCCAGCAGGCCCAGGGAAACATTCGCCTTGCCGCTTTCAAGATCGGCCAGATAGCGCTCCGATATTCCGGTCTGCTGAGACAGGGCGCGCCGCGTGAGCCTTATCTTCTTGCGCAGGCCGCGCACCTGCTGTCCAAGCCGGTGCGACAGGGCATTGATGACCTGGTCGGAACTTGTGTCGACCGGTGTCAACCTGTTCACGTTTGCACTCCCTTTCGGGCAAATTCGGCCGCACCCGGCGTCGCTTATGGAAGTATAATGCACAAAATGCAAGAGAATAATTCCAGAATGCAAAAAAATGCCCCGATTTTGGCGTTCCTGATCGAAAACTCTGGTGCCGTCCGGCAGAAAAAGCTAACTATGTTTCTGGATTGGCCAGACTGATTTGAGATTTGTGCAATATAATGCTTTTTCACGGTGGTTGAAGTCAGCGTCCGGTATCTGTCACTGTCGAAGGTGCGATACCGGAAGCCGGCCGGGTCACCGGGGGGGCGGGCGTTTCACAGGACCGGCAAGGCGGGCGAGCGGCAATGACCATCATCGATTTCCAGACACATCCCGACCGTTACAGGCACTGGCGGCTTGAAGTAGACGGCGATGTCGCGACCCTGGCGATGGACGTGGACGAAAACGGCGGTCTGTTCGGCGACTATGAGTTGAAACTCAATTCCTATGATCTTGGTGTCGATATCGAACTGTATGACGCCGTGATGCGGCTGCGGTTCGAGCATCCCCAGGTCAAGACCGTGGTGCTGTGCTCCGACAAGGAACGGGTTTTCTGCGCCGGCGCCAATATCCGCATGCTGTCCCAGGCCAGTCATGCGCACAAGGTCAACTTCTGCAAATTCACCAACGAAACCCGCAACGCGATCGAAGCGTCCAGTTCGGAGGCCGGCCAGACCTATATCTGCGCCATCAACGGAACCGCGGCCGGAGGCGGCTATGAACTGGCGCTGGCGGCGGACTATATTGTCCTCGTCGATGATGGCAGCGCGTCGGTTTCCCTGCCCGAGGTTCCGTTGCTGGCCGTGCTGCCGGGTACGGGCGGCCTGACCAGGGTCACCGACAAGCGCAAGGTGCGCCGCGATCTGGCCGATGTATTCTGCACGCTTGAAGAAGGCGTTCGCGGCGCCCGGGCGGTGAAATGGCGCCTGATCGACGAGGCGGTGTCCAATACCCGGCTGGAGGCCCGGCTGAAGGAGCTTGCCGCGAAATTCGCCGGCCGGTCCGACCGCCCCCGGGCCGGCAAGGCCGGCGGGGTGGAACTGCGCGCGCTCAACCGCGAATTGTCTGGGGATGTCGTGCGATATGATGATCTTGTGATCGAAGTCGATCGCAAGGGCGGGCATGCGACCGTGACCCTGGCGGCGGCGGACGCGCCGGCGCCGGCCAAGGTGGCGGACGCGCACAAACAGGGGGCCGATTTCTGGCCGCTGCGCCTGGCGCGCGCGCTGGAGGACGCCATCTTGCATCTGCGCGCCAACGAAGAGGATATCGGCGTCCTCATATTCAAGAGCGAGGGCGATCCCGGCCGCGTGCTGGACTATGACCGGTTCCTCAACGCCCACAGGGACGACTGGTTTGTCCGCGAAGTGATCAATCTGTGGCGGCGCACGCTGAAACGGCTCGACATGACATCGCGCACCCTGCTGGCGCTGGCGGAGCCGGGCAGCTGCTTTGCCGGCCTGCTTGCGGAAATTCTTTTTGCGTCCGACCGCGCCATGATGTTCGCCGGCCGGCGCGATGGCGACAACCGCCCGGAGGCGGCCATGGGACTGAGCGAGGCCAATTTCGGCCTGTACAACATGAGCAACGGGCTGAGCCGTCTGGAAACCCGGTTTCTCGGCGAGCCGGAAAGCCTCAAGTCGGCGAAAGCGCTGATCGGCGAGACGATCGATGCGGAGGCGGCGGAGGCGGCGGGGCTGGTCACGTTTTCCTATGACGATATCGACTGGGACGATGAAATCCGCATCATGATCGAGGAGCGTGCGAGCTTCTCGCCGGACTGCCTCACCGGTCTCGAGGCAAACCTGCGTTTCGCCGGCCCCGAGACCATGGAAACCAAGATTTTCGGCCGCCTGACGGCCTGGCAGAACTGGATTTTCCAGCGTCCCAATGCGGTTGGCCCGCAGGGGGCCTTGCGGCAATATGGCTCGGGCGCGCGGCCGCAATATGATCGAGGAAGGGTATAGAGAGATGAATTTTCAGGTGAATTACGACGATCTGATCCCCAATAATGTGGATCTGTCCAGCGATCAGCGGCTGATGCGCGCGCTCGAGCAGTGGCACCCGGGTTACATCGACTGGTGGAAGGCGATGGGGCCGGACGGATTTCAGGAGGCGGAAGTCTATCTGCGCACCGCGGTCAGCGTCGATTCCAAGGGCTGGGCACGGTTCGGCTATGTGAAGATGCCGGAATACCGCTGGGGCGTGTTGCTGGCGCCGCAGGTGGAGGGGCGGGAAATCGCCTTCGGCGAGCACAAGGGCGAACCCGCCTGGCAGGAGGTTCCCGGCGAATACCGCGCCATGCTGCGCCGCCTGATCGTGATCCAGGGCGACACGGAGCCGGCATCCGTCGAGCAGCAGCGCCATCTCGGGGCCACCGCGCCATCGCTCTATGACATGCGCAACCTGTTTCAGGTCAATGTGGAAGAGGGGCGCCACCTGTGGGCGATGGTCTATCTGCTGCAGAAATATTTTGGCCGCGATGGCCGCGAGGAGGCCGCTGAATTGCTGATGCGCCGTTCGGGCGATGAGGACAAGCCGCGCATGCTCGCCGCGTTCAACGCGCCGACGCCGGACTGGCTGTCTTTTTTCATGTTCACCTTCTTCACCGACCGCGACGGCAAGATGCAGCTCGAATCGCTGGCCCAGTCCGGCTTCGATCCGCTGTCACGCTCCTGCCGGTTCATGCTGACCGAGGAGGCGCATCACATGTTTGTCGGTGAAAGCGGTGTCAGCCGTACCATCCAGCGCACCTGCGAGGCGATGAAGGAAGCCGGCATCGAGGACCCGTATGATGTCGATGCCATACGCGCGCTCGGGGTTATCGATCTGCCGACCCTGCAGCGAAAGGCGAATCTGCATCTCTCCGCGACGCTCGACCTGTTCGGCTCGGAAATCTCGACCAATGCCGCCAATGCCTTCAACGCGGGGCTCAAGGGGCGCTACCAGGAAACGAAGATCGACGACGATCATCAACTGCGTGATTCGGTCTATGAGGTTCTGAAACCCGGCGAAAACGGGTTTGAAACCGAAGACGTGCCGGCGCTGACCGCGCTCAATGCGCGATTGCGCGATGACTATGTGGATGATTGCGCCAAGGGCGTCGGGCGCTGGAACAAGGTTATCGCCAGGACCGGCATCGATTTCGAGATCACCCTGCCTCATGTCGCGTTCAACCGCGGCATTGGGCTGTTTTCCGACTGCCATGCCTCGCCGGCCGGCGAACCGTTGAGCCACGCGGAATGGGAGGCCGCGAAATCGGCCTGGCTGCCTTCCTCGGGCGATGTGGAGTTCATCCATTCACTGATGAAACCCGAAAGACGCCCCGGCAGATACGCCGCGTGGATCGCGCCGCCGAAAGTCGGCATCGACGGCAAGCCGGGTGATTTTGAATATGTCAAGATCGCCTGATCCGCGCAGAGCTGTTCATGGCAACTGATCGGGGGAGACGGGCATGTCTCTGATACGCCAGCATCTGATCGATCCCGATATCTGCATCCGCTGCAACACCTGCGAGGAGACCTGTCCGCGCCAGGCCGTCACCCACAATGACGACAACTATGTCGTCGACGCGGCAATCTGCCGCTACTGCATGGATTGCATTTCGCCGTGCCCCACCGGGGCAATCGACAACTGGCGCATGGTGTCCGCGCCCTACACGATCGAACAGCAGTTCGGCTGGGACGAACTGCCCGAAGAGCGGCTGATCGTGACCGGGGAAAACGACGGCGAGGCCGCCGGCGAAGCCGTGGAAGACGAGGCCGCGCAAATCCTCGAACTGGCGCACCGCGCAGAAGGCGGCAAGGCGGTGCCGCCGTTTTCCGCCGCCCATCCCTATGTCAATGTCTATACCAGGGACAACCCCCTGGTTGCCACGGTGACGGGCAATGTCCGGATCACGGGCGATGGCGCCAGCGCCGATATCCACCACATTATTCTTGATCTGGGGGCCGCCGCGTTTCCGGTGCTGGAGGGCCAGAGTATCGGCATTCGCCCGCCGGGAACCGATGAACGCGGCAAGGCGCACCGGCTCAGGCTATATTCGGTATCCAGTCCGCGCGACGGCGAGCGGCCCAACCACAATAATCTGGCACTGACCGTGAAGCGCGTTGTCTATGAGCGGGATGGCAGGCCCTGCGAGGGGGTTGCATCCGGCTATCTGTGCGGCTTGCGCCGCGGCGATACGCTCAAGGTGACCGGGCCGTTCGGCAATACGTTCCTCATGCCCAACCACGATCAAGCCAACATCATCATGATCTGCACCGGCACGGGCGCTGCCCCCTTCCGGGCCATGACCGAACGCCGGCGGCGCCGCAACCCCGGGGCCGCGGGGTCGCTCATGCTGCTGTTTGGCGCGCGCACCCCCGACGAATTGCCGTATTTCGGCCCGCTGATGAAGCTGCCCGACAGCCTGATTGACCGCGAACTGGTGTTTTCGCGTCTGGAGGGCAAGCCCAAGGAATATGTCCAGGACAGGATGCGCGCGCGCAGCGCCGATATCGCGCGGCTGCTGGCGAGCGAGCATACATTCGTTTTTGTCTGCGGCCTGAAAGGCATGGAACAGGGGGTCGATGAGGCGTTTTCGGCCATCTGCGAGGAAAATGACCTCGACTGGCCCGCTCTGTCAGCCGCGATGCGCCGGAACGGCCGGTATCACATCGAGACCTACTGACCAGACGCAACACCGCCCGGGGCTTCAGTGCAGGTCCCTGCGCGGCATCACCGACACGCCCATCCAGTAATCCACGACCATCTGCACCACGCGCTGCAACTCCTCGAAGGTCGTGGGTTTGGTGATATAGGAATTGGCGTGAAGCCCGTAGGACTGCCTGATCGATTCCTCGTCATCGCTGGTCGTCAGAATGACGATGGGGATATGCTTCAGTTCCTCCGACTTCTTGACCTCTTCGAGAACTTCAAAGCCGTTTTTCCGCGGCATGTTGAGGTCGAGCAGGATCAGATCGGGGCGTGGCGAATCCGCGTATTCGCCCTGCCTGTACAGGAATGCAAGCGCCTCCTCACCATTGTTGACGACATGAATATTGGGTTCCTTCCACACGCGCTCAAACGCCCGAATGATGAATTTGACATCGGTTTCGTCATCTTCGGCCAGAAGTATCTGAACCGGTGCATTGTCGGGAGTGGCTGACATCTGTCACATTCCAGTTTGTTGTTGAGTTTAGTTATTGCGCAACGGCTGTATGCCGGCCTGGGTGTTTTCCCGAAAGCACGGGAATCTGGCCGATTTCCACACCCGGGGATCGATTCAAGAAATATGCGCTATTTTGCAGGTCGTTCCCAAGTTCCCACATCGTGGGAAGGCCGCAGATCGAAGGAACGTCGTTCGTGAGCGATGGTGTATAGCGCAAAATGCGAATACCGCAAGGAGAAACCACCTGGTTTGACGGTTAATTTTCGCATCACGCGGCAGCGGACGCCGGACCGGCGGTGCGTGCGGGGAAAAACAGCCCGCATTGCCGGTGAAGGCGATATGATCCCGGCGGCCATGGAGGGAGCGATTTCGCGGGGCGATCCGCCGGCGAAATTTTTCCCGTGAGCCAGGCTGAGACGCTTGACGCCGGTGGGCGGAAGCGCGACACTTGTCGCCGATAAAACAAAGAGTGCGGCCTGATCCCGGCATCCTCGGGTTTCTGCCGAAAACCGTCGCCGGCGGATCCGCCGGGCCGGGATGCGCGGGGACACGCCGGCGCGGCTCGACGGACACGAGGCGCAATAGGCGCAAGATGCGTGTGCAAGGTGCGTGCGCAATAGGCACCCGTGCGATAAGGGTGCCCGTGCGATAAGGCGCCCCGTGTAACAAGGTGCGGGCGCATTGTTGCCGTACCGGCCGCCTGTCAGCAGGTTTGTGGTGTTGCGCATGGCGGTTTTGTGAGGATGGCGGACGTGCGATTCGCTCTTTGTCGGGTGGAACAAACGGATCGGGCCGCCAGAACACGATGCAGGGGAGGAGTTTCATGCCAACCGTATCCATGACGGTCAATGGCAAGTCCGTGTCCGGCAATGTTGAAGGCCGCACGCTGCTTGTCGAATTCTTGCGCCGGAATTTGCGCCTGACGGGCACCCATGTGGGGTGCGATACCAGTCAGTGCGGCGCGTGCGTCGTTCATCTCGACGGCAAGGCGGTGAAGGCCTGCACCACGCTGGCGCTGCAATGCGAAGGCGGCGATGTGGTCACCATCGAGGGGCTGGCGGCCAATGGCGAACTGCACCCGATGCAGCAGGCCTTTCGCGACAATCATGCGCTGCAATGCGGCTTCTGCACGCCGGGCATGGTCATGGCGGCCGTCGATCTGGTGAACCGCAATGGCAAGCTGGACGAGGCGACCATCCGCGCCGAGCTTGAGGGAAACCTGTGCCGCTGCACCGGATATCACAATATCGTCAAGGCGATAGCCGCCGGCGCGAAGGCAATGAGTTAAGGGGGGCGGTGTCATGACAGATACAGGAATTGGCGCGCGCGTTGTTCGCAAGGAAGACCAACGGTTCATTACCGGCGCGGGAAACTATACCGACGACATCAATCTGCCGGGCCAGACATATGCCTATTTTCTGCGCTCGCCGCATGCCCACGCGAAGCTGGGCGGGATCGACACGAAACGGGCGGAAGCCGCCCCCGGCGTGCTCGGTGTGTTCACCGGCGCGGATCTGGCCAGGGACGGCATCGGCGGCCTGATCTGCGGCTGGATGATCCATTCAAAGGATGGCAGCCCGATGAATGCGGGCCCGCATCCCGCCCTGGCGCAGGAAAAGGTGCGCCATGTGGGCGACCATGTCGCCTGTGTGGTGGCCGAGACGGCGGCCCAGGCCAGGGATGCCGCGGAGTTGATCGATGTGGACTATCAGGAGTTGCCGGCCTGCGTGAATGCGGCCGACGCCAAGTCCGACGGCGCCGCGCTGGTGCATGACGAGATTGCCGGCAACACTGTCTATGAATGGGAAATCGGTGATGCGGATCTCACCGATGCCGCCTTCAGGGACGCCGCCCATGTCACCAGGCTGTCCATCGTCAACAACCGGCTGATCCCCAATGCGATCGAGCCGCGCGCGGCCATCGGCTGCTATGACGCGGCGGCCGGCGCCTATACCCTCTATACCACCAGCCAGAACCCGCATGTGGCGCGCCTCGTGCTGTCCGCCTTCATTGGCATCGCGCCGGAGCACAAGCTGCGCGTGATCGCCCCCGATGTGGGGGGCGGTTTCGGCTCCAAGATTTTCATCTATGCCGAGGAAACCGTGTGCGTGTGGGCGTCCAGACATATCGGCCGGCCGGTCAAGTGGACCGGCGAGCGTTCAGAATCGTTCCTTGCCGACGCCCATGGCCGCGATCATGTGACGCAAGCCGAACTGGCCCTCGACAAGGCGGGCAGGATCACCGGCCTGCGGGTCAGGACAATCGCCAATATGGGCGCCTATCTGTCGACCTTTTCCTCCTCCGTGCCGACCTATCTCTACGCCACCTTGTTGTCGGGCCAGTACAATATCCCGGCAATCCACGCCTCCGTCGATGCGGTCTATACCCATACCGCCCCCGTCGATGCCTATCGCGGCGCGGGCCGCCCCGAAGCCTGCTATGTCGTTGAACGGCTGGTGGAGGCCGCGGCGCGCGAACTCAAGCTCGATCCGGCGGAACTGCGGCGGCGCAATTTCATCACCGAGTTCCCCCATCAGACCCCGGTCATCATGGCCTATGATACGGGCGATTACGGCGCGTCGCTCGACAAGGCGCTGGAGCTTGCTGATTATGCCGGTTTCGCCAAACGCAAGGCGGCGAGCGAAAAGGCGGGCAAACTGCGGGGCATCGGGTTTGCCAACTATATCGAGGCCTGCGGCATCGCGCCCTCGGCGGCGGTCGGCTCGCTTGGCGCCGGGGTCGGTTTGTGGGAATCGGCGGAAGTCCGGGTCAACCCGACCGGCAATATCGAAGTACTGACCGGTTCCCACTCCCACGGGCAGGGCCATGAAACGACCTTCGCCCAGCTTGTCTCGGACCGGTTCGGACTGCCGATCGACCAGATCGAGATCGTTCACGGCGACACCGACAAGGTGCAGTTCGGCATGGGCACCTACGGCTCGCGCTCCGGGCCGGTCGGCATGTCGGCCATTGCCAGGGCGCTCGACAAGATCGAGGCCAAGGCGAAGAAGATCGCCGCCCATGCGCTGGAGGCGTCCCAGGACGATATCGAAATCAGGGATGGCACGCTCAGCGTTGCCGGCACCGACAAGTCGATGGCGTTCGGCGAGGTGTCGCTTGCCGCCTATGTCGCCCACAACCTTCCCGAAGGCATGGAGCCGGGGCTGAAGGAAACCTCGTTCTATGATCCCGCCAATTTCACTTTCCCGGCCGGATGTCATATCTGCGAGGTGGAAATCGACCCCGAAACCGGCGTGAGCGAAATTGTCAGCTGGGTGGCGGTCGATGATTTCGGCACGATCATCAATCCCAATATCGTCGAGGGCCAGGTTCACGGCGGCATCGGGCAGGGGGTCGGTCAGGCCATGCTGGAAGCGTGCCACTATGATCCGCAAAGCGGCCAGTTGGTGACCGGTTCCTATATGGACTACTGCATGCCCCGGGCGGCCGATCTGCCCAGTTACAAACTGGCCTTCACCACCACGGTGTGCCCGTCCAATCCGGTCGGCATGAAGGGGTGCGGGGAGGCCGGCGCCATCGCCGCGCCCGCCGCGTTCATGAATGCCATGACCGATGCGCTGGGCACCGAGGATGTGCCGATGCCGGCGACGCCGCAGGCGGTCTGGCGAACGCTGCAGGGCGCAGCACCCGCCGCGGCGGCGCAGTAGGAGGACGGATCGATGTATGATTTTACCTATCATAAGGCCGGCTCGCTGGAACAGGCGGGGAAACTTTTCAAGAATGCGCGCGACGGCGCCTTTCTGGCCGGCGGGCAGACCCTCATCGCGACCATGAAACTGCGGCTGGCCTCGCCAAGCGATGTGGTCGATATCGGCGGTATCGGCGATCTTCAGGGCATTTCGGTTGCCGGCGGGGCTGTGTCCATCGGCGCCGGCGTGACCCATGCCGAAGTGGCCGCATCCAAAGACGTGCGCGGCGCGATTGCCGCGCTCGCCGATCTGGCCGGAGAAATCGGCGATCCCCACGTGCGCCATCGCGGCACCCTCGGCGGTTCGATCGCCAACAATGATCCGGCGGCCGACTACCCGGCCGCCTGCCTCGGCCTGGGCGCGACCATCGAGACCAGCGCGGGCAGTCACGGGGCGGACGACTTTTTCGTCGATCTGTTCGAAACCGCGCTGGATGAAGGCGAGATCATCACCCGGGTGAAATTCCCCGTGCCCAAACGCGCGGGATACGCCAAGTTTCCGAACCCGGCGTCGCGTTTCGCCCTGGTGGGGGTGTTTGTCGCCGAGACGACGGGTGATGGCGCGCGCGTCGCGGTCACGGGCGCTGGTCCCGGCGTATTCCGGGTGCGCGAGATGGAAGCGGCGCTGGACAAGGACTTTTCGCCCGCCGCCCTGTCTGGCATTTCGGTCAGCGCGGACAATCTCAACAGCGATCTTCACGCCGATGCCGACTATCGCGCCCATCTCATCGGCGTGATGGCGCAGCGCGCCGTCGCGGCGGCCGGGTAAGGGGCATCCCGCCCGGCCGATACGGGTTGTTGATCGGGGCGTGTGTGGTTTAAGTATCGTTTCATGACGACAAACGCGCCAGCCTCAATCGATGATCTGGAAGCGCTGTTTTCCGCCCGCGCCTATGTGGCGGACCGTGGGCTTGCCACGGTCGCGTTTCTCGGTTTGCGCATGGGCAAGCCGCTGTTTCTGGAAGGCGAAGCCGGGGTCGGCAAGACCGAGCTTGCCAAGGTGCTGGCCACGGCCCTCGGGCGGCGGCTGATCCGGCTGCAATGCTACGAAGGCCTCGATGTCTCGTCTGCGGTCTATGAGTGGAATCACGCCGCCCAGATGATCGAAATCCGGATGATGGAGGCCCATAGCGGCGCCAGCCGGGAAAGCCTGCAAAACGAGATTTTTTCAGAACGGTTCCTGATCCGCCGTCCCCTGCTGGAAGCCCTGAGCCCTCATGATGGCGGCCCGCCGGTGCTGCTGATCGATGAATTGGACCGGGCCGATGATGCGTTTGAGGCGTTTCTGCTGGAGGTTCTGTCCGACTTTCAGGTGACAATCCCGGAACTGGGCACGATTGCCGCCGGCGAGCCGCCGGTGGTGGTCATCACGTCGAACCGGACCCGCGAGATCCACGACGCCTTGAAACGCCGCTGCGTCTATCACTGGCTGGGCTATCCCGATGCCGCGCGCGAGCTGGAAATACTGCGCGCGCGCGTGCCCGGCGCGGATGGCGCGCTGGCGCGTGAGATCGTGGCTTTCGTACAGGCGCTGCGTGAGCAGGATTTGTTCAAGGCCCCCGGCGTTGCCGAAACCCTCGATTGGGCGAGCGCGCTGAGCGAACTGAACGCGGTCTCGCTGGAGACGGGTGCGGTTTCGGATACGCTTGGATTTCTGCTGAAATATCAAGATGATATTGCAGCCATTGAAGGAAGCGAGGCAAAACGGCTGCTGGACCGCGTCAAGGCGGATGTGGCGGGTGGCGTTGTTTTCTGACAAGGACGGGCCATGACGCGCGACAAGCCGGCCGACAAATTGCTGGACAATATCCTGCATTTTGCCCGCGCCCTGCGCCGTGCGGGGCTGCGGGTGGGCCCCGGACAGGTGATCGATGCGGTCGAGGCGGTGAAGGTCGCGGGGCTGCGGTCCCGGCGCGATTTCTACTGGCTCCTGCATTGCCTGTTCGTCAAGACCCGCGCCGACAGCGCGTTGTTCGACCAGGCGTTTCATGTGTTCTGGCGCCGCCGGGCGCTGATCGAGGAAATGATGTCGATGATGCTGCCGGACGCCGGCCGCCCTGCGGCCTCGGGCCGGTCCAAAGCGGGCGCGCGCCGGGTGGCGGAGGCGATGCTGGGGCAAACCGGACTGCCCCGCCCGAAAGGCGAAAGCGCGATTGAAATCAACGCCGCGCTGACCTGGTCCGGGGACGACGTGCTGCGGAGCCGGGATTTCGAACAGATGTCGGGCGAGGAGCAGGCGCGCGCGCGCGCCGCCATGGCGCGCATGGCGATGCCGGTGCCGGAGCGCGCGACCCGGCGGTTTCGCGCCAGCGCAAGGGGCCGCGCGATCGATATGCGCGCAACGCTGCGCGCCAGCCTGCGCGCGGGCGGCGAGGCCGTCCTGCTCAAACGCAAGGCCCCCGCGAGGCGACGGCCGCCGCTGGTGGTGCTGTGCGATATTTCCGGCTCCATGGAGGGATACAGCCGCATGTTTCTGCATTTTCTCCATTGCCTGGCTCATCGCCACGACCGGGTCCACTCCTTTGTCTTCGGCACCCGGGTGACCAATATTTCCAGGCGCCTGAAGCTGCGCGATGTGGATCAGGCGCTCAGCGATATCGGCGAGGATGTCGAGGACTGGTCCGGCGGCACCCGGATCGGTGCGTGTCTTGAGACGTTCAACAAGACCTGGTCGCGGCGGGTGCTTTCGGGCGGCGCGCGGGTGTTGCTGATTACCGATGGGCTCGATCGCGGCGATCTGGACATGCTGGATGCGCAGACCGCCCGGCTTGCCCGCTCGTGTTCGCGCCTGATATGGCTTAACCCGCTTTTGCGCTATGATGGATTCGAAGCACGCGCCGGCGGCATCCGCACCATGCTCAAATCCGTGGATGAATTCAGGCCGGTGCACAATCTGGAGAGCATCGCCAGCCTTGTGGAGGCGATCAACGGCTGGAGCGCGGATGCGGCGAGACCGGAACACTGGCTGCGCGCGGCTTAAGGGAACAATGGAGAACAGTCTATGAGCGGTCGCGACCGTACTCTTCTTCCCGCCGCGGCGGCCTGGCTCGATGAGGGGCGCAAGATCGCCGTGGCGACGGTGATCGGAACCTGGGGGTCGGCGCCACAGCCGGCGGGCAGCCTTCTGATTATCGACGCGGACGGAAACTTCATCGGTTCGGTTTCGGGCGGCTGTGTGGAGGGCGAGGTCGTTATGGAGGCGCAAGGGGTCATCAAGAGCGGTGAAACCAAGATCCTCGAATATGGAGTGGCCGATGAAACCGCGTGGAAGGTCGGGCTGGCCTGCGGCGGCGCGATCCGCATTCTGCTGGAGCCGGTGACCGGAGAGGGCTCATGAAAGCGGAAGTGCTGCGCCAGCTTGCCAGCGACCTGGCCCAACGCCGCGCGGTCGTGCTGGCCAGCGATCTGAAGTCGGGCGCCCGGCAACTGATCTACCCGGAGACCGGCAAGGGGCTTGCCCATCTCCAGAACCTGATCGCCGACGCGTTGCGTTCCGACCGTTCGGGCATCGTGGATACGCCCGAGGGCGAGATTTTTCTCAATGTCTTCAATCCGCCCCTGCGCATGATCATTGTCGGTGCGGTTCACGCCGCGCAGTCCCTCGCGCCGATGGCGCAGATCGCGGGTTTCAGCGTGATCATCGTGGACCCGCGCGAGGCCTTCGCCACGGCGGAACGCTTTCCCGATCAGGAGATCATGGCCACCTGGCCCGATGAAGCGCTGCCGAAAATCGGGTTCGACGCGCGCACCTGCCTGGTGGCCCTCACCCATGATCCCAAGATCGATGATCTGGCACTCGCGGTGGCGGTGGCTTCGCCGTGTTTTTATATCGGCGCCCTGGGCAGCAGCCGCACCCATGCCGCCCGCCTGGAACGCCTCGCGGGGCATGGCATCGCGCCCGACCGGCTTGCCCGCATTCACGGGCCGATCGGTCTGGATATCGGCGCGCGGGGGCCAACCGAGATCGCCGTGTCCATTCTGGCAGAGGTCGTTGCCGTCCTGCGCCGGGGCGTGGTGCGAACGGAAAGCAAAATTGGTGCGGCGTGAAATTCGCCTCCCTCAGTCTGGATGATGCGCGCGGCGCAATCCTCGCCCATTCGCTGCATGCCGGCGCGCGGCTTGTGAAAAAAGGCACCGTGCTCGACGAGGCGGCCCTGGCGCTGCTTGCGGATGCCGGTTTCAAGGAGATTGTCGCTGCG
>JALURZ010000271.1:29081-46662 GCA_027058735.1 Hyphomicrobiales bacterium
TTGCGAGCGCGATTGCCGGCAGTGGCGTGCGTGTCGCGGATGCGTTCACGGGCCGCGCCAATATCCTTGCGACCGGTGCCGGACTGGCGCGGATCGACCGGCAACGTGTCGATGCCCTCAACCGGATCGATGAAGCGGTGACCATCGCCACGGTACGCGATTTCGACGCGCTGGATGCCGGCGCCATGGCCGCGACGGTCAAGATCATCCGGTTCGCAGCCAGCGAGGACGCGGTCGCGAAAGCCGAAGCGCTGGCGCGCACCGGTGCGCTGGTCTCCGCCTTGCCGTTTGCGCCCCATGAGGCCGGTCTGGTCGTAACCGCGCTGCCGCGCACAAAGCCGTCGCTCATTGAAAAATCGATTGCCGGCGTCACACGGCGCCTGGAGCGTTGCGGCAGCCGGCTGGCGCGTCATGTTGTGTGCGACCACACCGCCCAGGCCATTGGCGAGGCGCTGCGGGCGCTCGATGCCCGCGCACATGCGCCGCTGCTGATCTTCGGGGCGTCCGCGATCGTGGATCGCGGCGATGTCGTGCCCGGCGGGCTTGAGGCTGCGGGCGGGCGGGTTATGCATCTGGGCATGCCCGTCGATCCGGGCAATCTGGCGATGATCGGCATTTTGGGCGAGACACCCGTGATCGGCGTGCCCAGTTGCGCCCGCTCGCCGGTCCTCAACGGGTTTGACTGGATTTTGCAACGGGTGCTGGCGGGCGCGATGCCCGGTGCGCGCGATATCCAGGCCATGGGCTATGGCGGGCTGCTCAAGGAAATCGCGACCCGGCCACAACCGCGCGCGGGCGCGAAACGCAAATCAAAGGCGGGTGCCCCGGCCATCGCGGCGGTCGTTCTGGCCGCCGGGCAGTCGCGCCGGATGGGTGCGCGAAACAAGCTGCTGGAGCCGCTCGATGCGGTCGCCATGATCCGCCGGGTCGTTGAGGGCGTATTGCAGAGCCGGGCACGGCCGGTCGTCGTCGTGACCGGACATGAGCGTGAGAAAGTGACCCGCGCGCTTGACGGCCTCGATGTGATCTTCGCGGTCAATCGCGATTTCGCCTCGGGCCTCGCGTCCTCCCTGAAAGCGGGGCTGGCGGCCCTGCCCGGCACCATTGCGGGCGCCGTGATCTGCCTTGGCGACATGCCGGGTGTGGATGGCCGCCTCATCGACCGGCTGATGGAGGCGTTCGACGCGCAGGCCGGCCCGTCGATCTGCGTGCCCGTCTTCAACGCCAGGCGCGGCAACCCGGTGCTGTGGAGCGCTGCCTATTTCGATGAAATGAAAACGCTCAGCGGCGATGTCGGCGCGCGCCATCTCATCGGCAGATACGAAACCGACGTCGTCGAGGTGGACATCGATACCCCCGGCGTCCTCAGCGACATCGACACCAAGCACGACCTCGACGCGTTTCGCGAGAAGGGGGCTTAAGGTCCGCCCTACATCAGCTTCAGTTGCCGCAGGCTGGCGTGGCCCTGGCGGCCGATGACGATGTGATCGTGGACGACGATGCCGAGATTCTGCGCGGCCTCCGCGATCCTGCGGGTCATGTCCACATCGGCGCTTGAGGGGGTCGGGTCGCCGCTGGGATGATTGTGCACCAGGATCAGCCCGGTGGCGGACAGTTCAAGCGCCCGCTTGACCACTTCGCGCGGATAGACCGGCGCGTGGTCGATCGTGCCCTCCTGCTGGATTTCATCGGCGATGATCTTGTTCTTGCGGTCGAGAAACAGGACGCGGAACTGTTCCCTGGTGCTGAACGCCATGGCCGCCCGGCAATATTCGATCAGCGCGGGGCCGGAACTGATTGTCGGCTGCGACATCAGTTCGGAGCGCATCAGGCGCAGGGCCGCCGCGCGCACCAGCTTGAGTTCGGTGGCCACCGCCTCGCCGACCCCGTCGATCTCGCGCAGCCGCTCTGAATCAGCGCTGATGACTTCGGCGAAACTCCCGAACCGTTTTATCAACGCCTTGGCGATGGGCTTGGTGTCGCGCCGGGGCAGGGGCCGGAACAAGATCAATTCCAGCAGTTCATAGTCGGGCAGGGCATCGGCCCCGGCGTCGCGAAACCGCTCTTTGAGGCGCTGCCGGTGACCCTCGAAATGCGGGCGGGTGGCGGCGGGTTTGTCCTTGCCTCGGCTCACGGGTGCGTGTTGTGTCATGTCGCGTAAGGGGGGCGGTGCAGTCCGGCGGGCGAGGTGGTGAAAATCTCGCAACCCTCCTGCGTCACCCCAACGCTGTGTTCAAACTGCGCCGACAGCGAGCGGTCGCGGGTCACCGCCGTCCAGCCATCGCCCAGCACCTTCACCTGATGCCTGCCCAGATTGATCATCGGCTCGATGGTGAAGAACATGCCCGGTTTGAGTATCGTTCCCTGGCCCGGCTCGCCGAAATGCAGGATGTTGGGGACATCGTGAAACACCCGGCCCAGACCATGGCCGCAGAAATCGCGCACCACGCTGGTGCGCATGGATTCCGCATATTCCTGAATGGCGGCGCCGATGTCGCCGGTGGTCGCGCCGGGGCGCACGGCCGCGATGCCGCGCATCAGCGCCTCATAGGTGACTTCCACAAGCCGCTCCGCGCGCCGCGAGACATCGCCGATCAGATACATGCGGCTCGAATCGCCGTGCCATCCCTCCACGATCAGGGTGACATCGATGTTCAGTATGTCTCCTTCTTTAAGCACCCTCTTGCCCGGAATGCCATGGCAGACCACATGGTTGAGCGAGGTGCAGATCGAATGGCGAAAGCCGCGATAGTGCACCGTTGCGGGAATGGCGCCATGATCGGTGGCGAAGGCGAACGCCAGATCGTCGAGTTCGCCGGTGGTGACGCCGGGGCGCGCATGGGCGCACAGCATGTCGAGACATTCCGCCGTCAGCCGCCCCGCCTTGCGCATGCCCTCAAAAGCGTCGGCGCCATGCAGTTTGATCTGGCCGATATTCCTTTCCGGCGCGTCGGCCGCATCGATATAGGTCATGGCAGGCCTTCCACCTCGATCCGCTTGTCGAGAACGATCCGCGACGGGTTCAGTTTACAGCAATAGCCGATCGCTTCAACGCCGGCGGCGCGGGCCGCGTCGAAGGCGTGGCCATAGGCCGGATCGATATCGCGGGCAAGGGCGAAGCGCTCCGCGTCATCGCGCTGGACGAGATAGAACATCACCGCGCGGGCGCCCCGCTCAGCCATTGCCGCCAGTTCGCGCAGATGCCTGGTGCCGCGCTTGGTGACACTGTCTGGAAATTCCGCAAGGCCGGCGGTGCGCATCAGATGCACGTTCTTGATTTCCACATAGCACGGCGCGCGCGCGTCGTGTTCCAGCAGAATGTCGATGCGGCTGTTTTCGCCATAGCCCACCTCGCGGCGCCGGGACGTGTAGCCGGCCAGTTCCTCCACGCGCCCCGCCTCGATGGCTTCGCTCACGATGCGGTTGGGGTGCGCGGTATTGATGCCGACGAAGGCGGGCTTGCCGCGCGGGCCGGTTTCCAGCAGTTCCCAGGAATATTTCAGCTTGCGTTTCGGATTGTCGCTCAGCGAAAGCCAGACCGTGGTGCCGGGGCGGTCCAGCCCGGTCATGGCGCCTGGATTGGCGCAATGGGCGGTAATCGTTTCGCCGCTTTCCAGTTGCACATCGGCGAGGAACCGCTTGTAGCGCTTTATCAGGGTGCCGCGCACGAGATCTGAAGAAAATCGCATGGGCGCAGACCCTATGGATGCGCCGGGGCGTTGGCAAGCGTTGCGGTGTGGCGCGCAGGCCTCCTATACTGGGGGGCTATAGCGCGGGGCCGGGAAAGAGCAGGGCATGGCACGGGGAGCAAAGAACGAAAAAACGCCTGTCACCGCGGCGGTCCTGCTGATCGGCGATGAGCTTCTCTCCGGGCGCACCAGAGACCAGAACCTCGTGCATATCGCGGATCTCATGACCCGCATGGGCATCGATGTGCGCGAGGCGCGCATTGTCCCGGATATCGAAGAGGAGATCGCCGCCGCGCTCAATGCGCTCAGGGCCCGCTACACCTATGTGTTCACGACCGGCGGTATCGGCCCCACCCATGACGATATCACGGCGGATGCGGTCGCGCGGGCGTTCGGCGTGAAAATCGGCGTCAACAAGGAGGCGCTGGCGCTGCTCCGGGAACGCTACGGGGAGCGCGACATCAATGCGGCGCGGATGCGCATGGCGCGCATGCCCGAGGGGGCCACACTGGTGCACAACGAGGTGAGCGCCGCGCCGGGCTTTCGCATCGCCAATGTGATCGTCATGGCCGGCGTGCCCGCCATCATGCAGGCCATGCTCGATGCCGTGGCGCCGGAGCTTGAAGGCGGCGTTCCCATGCTCTCGCGCAGCGTGCGCACCAATGCGCTTGAAGGGGATCTGGGCACGCCGCTGGGGGCCATCCAGAAAGAATTCGCCCATGAAATCAATATCGGCAGTTATCCGTTTTACGAGCAGGGCAATTTCGGCACCAATATCGTGGTGCGCGGCCGCGATGACGCCCTGCTGGACAAAGCGGAAGCGGCCGTGAAGGCACTGGCGCGCAAACTGGAGGCCGAACGCGAAAAAGGCAAGCCGTAGGCGTGCATCGATTGTTCGATAAGCCTGTAAAGAAACGCTATGAATGACACATATCAAAAGGCCTTTCCGGTTTCATGGGATCAGTTCCACCGCGATGCGCGCGCGCTTGCCTGGCGGCTTTCGGGGCAGGGCGACTGGAAGGCGGTGGTGGCGATCACGCGCGGCGGGCTCGTGCCCGCGGCAATCGTTGCCCGCGAGCTTGAAATCCGTCTCATCGAAACCGTCTGCGTCGCATCCTATGACAACCAGCAGCAGGGCGATCTGGAGGTGCTGAAGGAAGTGGGCGCGAAAATCATCGAAGTGGGCAAGGGCACCGGCGAGGGCGTTCTGATCGTCGATGATCTGGTCGATACGGGAAAAACCGCCAAGATCGTGCGCGCCATGCTGCCCGAGGCGCATTTCGCAACCGTTTATTCCAAGCCCGAGGGCCAGCCCCTGGTGGACACCTACATTACCGAAGTCAGCCAGGACACCTGGATCTATTTCCCCTGGGATATGGAGTTGCAGTTTACCCCGCCCATCAAGGGGGCTTGAGGCCCCTGGCCTCCTGCGCCATAAGGGCGCAACTTCAGTGATATGGCGGACGTGGTGGAACTGGAAGACACACAGGACTTAAAATCCTGAGGCGGCAACGCCGTGAGGGTTCGAGTCCCTCCGTCCGCACCATTGTTTCGCTCACGCTGTCGCCCTTCGGGCTGCGCTTCTCAGGCGGCGGCGCAGGGGCGCCGGGCCGTGGGTCGCGGCCTTGGAAAGGGTGTTTGGGGTTTTTTCCCTCCTGCCGCGCCACGGGCCGGGCGATGATGTTGCGTTGCAGCGTGAACCCCGCGCGCATCTGTGGCAGGCTTGTTTCAGGGGAAACGGCGGGTTGGGTCCCCTTGCGTGTTGTCGTGCCCGGGGCCGGCGGAAGGGGCAGGGGTTTGCTCCCGGTCCGCCGTCGCGGCCATTGGCGCAAAACTGGACGGGCACTGCAAGAAACCCCGGAAACCGCAAGGGCACAGCGGAAAATGAGCGATATACAAGGCAGGACGGCCCGTGTTCTTCAGGACTGGTCGCAACGCGGTGAACACTGGGACCGGCACGCAGACGCACTCGCCGAGATCGCGGAGCGGTTCAATCAGCCGCTGATGCAGGCATGCGGCATTGCGCCCGGCCAACAGGTGCTCGATTGCGCGACCGGGGCAGGCGAACCGGCGCTGTCCGTCGCAGAGGCCATTGGCCAGAGCGGCCATCTGACCGCGACCGATCTGGTGGCGGCGATGATTGCGGGCGCTGAACGCCGCGCGCGCGCGCGGAATATCGCCAATATCTCCTTCAAGGTGTCCGATATGACGGCTCTGCCGTTCGATGACGAGACCTTCGACCGGGTCATCTGCCGGTTCGGGCTGATGTTCGTGCCGGGTCCTGAACGCGCGGCGCGCGAAGCGTGCCGGGTGCTCAAGCCCGGCGGCCGCGCCGCCTATATGGTGTGGGGGCCGATTGCCGAAAACACGGCGTTCAGCGTGGTCAAGGAGGCCTGCGAACAGGTATTCGGGCGCGGCGATCCGCTTATCGAGCTTGAAGCCCCGTTCCAGCTTGCCGCCGATGGCGCGCTGCGGGCGGCGCTGGAGGCGGGCGGATTTGCCGAAACATCGGTCGAAACCAGGACGTTTGCGCCGCGGCTCCCGGCCGACCGGCCGTTTTGGGGTCCCCAACTCGACATGACCGTCGGACGCAGGCTTGACGCGGCGACCCCCGAGGAGCGCGCGGCACTCGAAGCGGCGGTCGGCGATGGTTATGCCCGGTTTATCAAGGATGATGCCTATCATCTTTCCGCCGTTGTCAAAATCGGCGTCGGCATCAAGGCGGCGTAGCCGGTGCCGGAGCGAGCGCTGTGAAGCGGAAAATCATGATCATGGCGGCCCCCAACGGGGCGCGGCGCACCCGCGCGCACCATCCCGCGCTGCCGATGACGCCGGAGGATATCGCCGCCGAGGCGCGGGCCTGCGCGGATGCCGGCGCCAGCGTGCTGCATCTGCATGTCCGCACGCCCGAGGGCGGCCATACGCTCGATGCGGCGGCCTACGAGGCCGCGATCGCCGCCATTGAGCGCCGGGTGGGGGATCGTCTGATCATCCAGATCACCAGCGAGTCCGCCGGCATCTATGCGCCCGAACAGCAGATCGGCGCCGTTGAAGCGGTGCCCGCGCGCGCGGTTTCCCTGGCATTGCGCGAGCTGATTGCGGGCGACGACATGGAACAGCGCGCGCAGGCGTTTTTCCTGAAACTCGCCGGGCGCGGCACCGCGCCACAGTTCATTCTCTATTCGCCGGACGATGTGAGGCGGTTTTGCGCCCTGCAGGAGCGCCGCGTCATACCGTTTGTCCGGCCCTTCGTGTTGTTCGTGCTCGGACGCCATGGGGCGCAAGGCCCTTCATCGCCCGGCGATCTCGATGCCTATGTGGAGGCGCTGGGGGGGCGCGATTTTCCTTGGATGATGTGCGCATTCGGCGCGCGGGAAAACGAGTGCGCGGCGCGCGCCATCGCCCTTGGGGGGCATGTCAGGGTCGGGTTTGAGAACAATCTCCACCTGCCTGACGGATCGCTCGCGCGTTCCAATGCCGATCTCGTCGCCATTGCGGGCGATGCTGTATTGCGGTCGGGCGGGCAGCCCATGAACGCGGCCGATGCGGCCATGTTCATGGATGGCTGTACGCGCCTTTCGTGACATCCTCGCCATAGAGCCAGTCCTGCCTTGCGAGCAGCCTGAGCGGGGCGACTGCGCCAGCCGCCCGCAGCGCCAGGTTCCGGGCGAACCGGCGCGGGCCGGCGGCATGGAATATGGCGGAATTTGCCGCTGATGCGCGCTGCACCCGCGCGGTGCGCGGCCGCCTTGCACGCTCATAGCGTTTCAGTGCGCCCGTCACGGATGTGGCCTTGTCGCCAAGGCAGGCGGCCAGCACACAGGCGTCCTCGATGGCCATGACCGCGCCCTGGGCCAGATAGGGCCGCATCGGATGCGCGGCATCGCCCAGCAGCGTCATGCGCCCGCGCGACCAGGACGGGTCGGGCGCGCGTTCGTGCAGCGGCCAGCGCGACCAGTCCGCGGACAGCGACAGCACCCGGCGGCACGGTTCGGCCCAGCGCCGGTAGGCCGCGATCAGTTCTTCGCGATTGCCCGCGCTCGCCCACCCCGGCGCCAGCGCGGTTCCCGTGGTCACGGCGACAATGTTCATCATGGTTGCGCCCTTGACCGGATAGTGCACGATATGGCCGCCGGGGCCGAGCCACAGGGTGATCGTATCCAGCGCGCCGTCCATGGAAAAATCTTCCGCGGGCACCAGTGTCCGCCAGCCGATTTCGCCGGTGAAACGGGCGGACCCCTCACCGAGCAGGGTTGTCCGCAGAGTTGACCACACGCCGTCCGCGCCAATGCCGGCCGATCCGCTCGCCGCCGCGCCCGATGCGAGCGTGAACACGATGTGTTCGCCCTGTTCGCGCCAGCTTGCGACTTCGGCGTCATGGTGCAGATCGACATTCGCATGCGCGCACACCGCCTGATGGAGGGCTGAATGCAGGTCGGCCCGGTGCACGGTGAAATAGGGCGAGCCGTAGCGTTCAAGCGCCGTGCGGCCCAGCGGCACCCGGGCGAGGGGCCGGCCGGTCTTGCCGTCGCGCATGGCGATGGCGCGCGGCTCGGCGACGTGCCCGGAAAGCTGTCCCAGGACGCCCATCTTGTCGAGCAGTCGCGTCGCGTTCGGCCCGAGCTGAATGCCCGCTCCGGCTTCCTGCGGCCGGGGGTGGCGCTCAAACACACCGACTTTCAAACCCCGAGCCGCGAGGCACAACGCCGCGCTCAGCCCGCCGATACCGCCTCCGGCTATGACACTGTCGTAATCCGCCATGCCCCCCGTTTCGCAACTCCTTGAGGTTTCGCAAATTCAGGGCCGCCGGCTTATCGCCCTCACACGACACCGTCGGGATATGCGCAGGCGGCCGGGTCGGCCTCGTTTTGCCCAAGTTCACCGCTGCGTTCAAAGAGCGTCGAGCAGTAGGGGCAGACAATCTGGTTCTCATCGCCCATGTCGAGATAGACATGGGGGTGGTCGAAGGGCGGGCTGGTGCCGGTGCATTTGAACTCACCGGTGCCGATCCTGATTTTCTCCACCCCCTCGTCGTTGCGAAAATGGGGAACGGTTGCCTTGGCCATTGTGTCATTCCTTGCTCGTGCAGGCCCGCTGGACTACGGGCTTAACATACCGATCCGCGCGGGCGATGAACAGGGACTTGAAGCCGCACCCGCAACCTTTTGCGATCGTCCTTTGGCCGGTAGACTGGCAACACGCGATTCGCAAAACCGGAGGCCGGCGCATGGCGGTTTTTGACTCGGCCGGAGTCGCCATTTCCTATCAACGCGCCGGTGGCGGCGCGCCGGTTCTGCTGATCCACGGATTTGCCTCCAACGCACGGGCGAACTGGGCCGATACCGGCTGGGTCGAGACGCTCGTGGATGCCGGGTTTTCGGTCATCACGATGGACAACCGCGGCCACGGCGAGAGCGAAAAACTCTATGACCCGGCCGCCTATGGGGCGCCCGAAATGGCACAGGACGCGTTTCGGCTGCTGCGCCATCTCGACATCCCCCAGGCCAATGTCATGGGCTATTCGATGGGTGCGCGGATCGCCGCGTTCCTGACCATGGCCCACCCGGAGCGGGTCAGGAGCGCCGTTTTCGCGGGGCTGGCGGAAAACATGATCAAGGGGGTCGGCGGCGCGGAGCCGATCGCGCTCGCGCTGGAAGCGCGCGATCTTGATGCCGTCAGCGATCCGAATGCGCGCGCATTCCGCATCTTCGCGCAAAGCACCGGCAGCGATTTGCGCGCGCTGGCCGCCTGCATGCGCTCATCGCGCCAGAAGATCGCCGCACACGATCTGTCCGCCATCCGCGCGCCGGTCCTTGTCGCGGTGGGGACGGACGATAACATCGCCGGGCGCCCGGAACCCCTTGCCGATGTCATTCCCGGTGCTGAAATTCTCGATATTCCAGGGCGCGATCACATGCGCGCGGTCGGTGACAGGACCTACAAGGCAGGGGTTCTGGACTTCCTCGCGCGCCATGGCAGACGGGACCGAAGGCCGTCTTGACCGGATAGGCCAAACCCGCCATATCAGGGCGATGAAATCCGCAACATCGATCGACGAAGCCCGCCCCGTCGCATTTACCGGCGCCAGCGCCAACCGGCTGGCCGGCGACTGGTTCGGCCCGGCGGACGGGCGTCCGGTCATTCTCGCTCATGGCGGCGGGCAGACCCGCCACGCCTGGGGCGCGGCCGCACGGCGCCTTGGGGCGGAGGGCTGGGCGGCGGTGACCTTCGACCAGCGCGGGCATGGCGAAAGCGACTGGATCGAGGATGGCGACTACAGTTTCGATTCCCATTCAGGCGATCTGCGCCGCATCGCCGATGATCTGACAGCGCGCCTGTCGCGCCGCCCCGTCGTGATCGGCGCATCCCTTGGCGGTGTCGCCACCATGCTGGTGGAAGGCGAGAGCAGCGAGCCGGTGTTCGATGCGGTTGTTCTTGTCGATATTACGCCGCGGGTCGAGCAGGACGGCGTGGACCGCATCGTCGGGTTCATGGCGTCGCGGGCGCGCGAGGGGTTCGGCTCGCTCGATGAGGCGGCCGACGAAATCGCGCGCTATCTGCCCCACCGCAAACGGCCGCGGGACCTGAAGGGCCTGTCGAAAAACCTTCGCCGCCACGAGGATGGGCGCTATCGCTGGCACTGGGACCCGCGCTTTCTCGAGGGGCGGTTCACCGGCGAGCACGCGCATGATCGGATGCGCGCGCGGCTCAGCAAGGCGGTGCGCGCCATGACCTGTCCCATTCTCCTGGTGCGCGGCAGGCAGAGCGAACTGGTGAGCGATGAAATGGTCGCCGATTTCATGTCGCTGGCGCCACATGCCGATTATGCGGATGTGCGCGCCGCGGGACACATGGTCGCCGGCGACAGCAATGATCTGTTCACCGCCGCCATTCTCGATTTTCTGAAAAAACTGTCCTAACGCCCGGTGAATTTCGGCACGCGTTTCTCCATGAATGCCCTGCGGCCTTCCGCGTAATCCTCGCTGGCGAGACAGTCCATGATGAGGGTGTCGATGGCGGCCCGGTCATAGGATTGCGGCTCATCGGTGATGGCGTCGATTGTTTTTTTCGCCGCCTGAATGGAGAGCGGGGCGTTGGCGGCAAGCATCTTGACGATATCGCGCGTGTAGGGCTCGAGCAGACCGTGTGGCAGATGCCGGTTGATCAGCCCCATGTCATAGGCCTCGAGGCAATCGAATTGCCGTCCGGTGAAGAGAAGTTCCTTGGTGAAGGCCGGGCCGATGACGTTGAGAAGCTGGCGCACGCCTTCCGGGGGATATCCGATGCCAAGGCGCGCTGCCGGAATGGCGAAGGTCGCGCCTTCGGCCGCGAACCGCAGATCGCAGCTCAGCGCGATCGCCAGCCCGCCCCCCATGCAATAGCCCTCGATCATCGCAATTGTCGGCTTGGAAACTCCCGCAATGGCGCGATAGGCGCGCTTGTTGGCCTGTTCGTAGCGCTGCGCCGGTTTCCGGGCGGCGCGCTCCTGATCGAACTGCGAGATATCCGCCCCGGCGACAAACGCCTTGCCGCCCGCGCCGCGCAGCACGATGACCTTGACGTCGCGGTCCGCCTCGAACCGGCTCATCAGATCGGGAATGGCGGCCCACATTTCGACACTGACCGCGTTCATGCGCACGGGCCGCGAAAATGTCAGCCAGCCGATGGCGCCCTCGCATTCCGCGATCAGATTGGCGGACGCGCTGGGATAGGGAAGCGTCGGTTTGCTGTTTTGTGTGTCCTGCATGGCTGGAAACCCGTTGCTTTCGTGCCTATATGGTGTCGAACGCGGCGTCTGCGGCGCGGGGTAGATGATCGTGCTCCAAAAAGGTTGTTTGATCGTAAAGCGGCGATATTGCAGTATCTTGTGCCGGCCGGTCCCGGCATTGAGCGCGAGGGAAATTTCATGGTGACGCCTTCCAAGAGATCAACACCCCAAAGCGGGCTGGAAACCCTCGATCCGGTATGGTTTCAGATCCGGCGCGAAGCCGAGGACATCGCGGCCGGCGACCCGGCGCTGGGCGGGTTCATCTATGCCAATGTGCTCAATCACGACCGGCTGGAAGACGCGTTGCAGGCCAGGCTGTCGCAGCGGCTGGGCCATGACGATGTGAGCGCCGAGCTGATCTGCCAGGCTTTTGCGGATGCGTTGCAGGCCGCCCCCGGCATCGCCCAGGACGTGCGCGCCGATATCATGGCCGTCCACGACCGCGACCCGGCATGCGACCGCCGGATCGAGCCGCTGCTGTATTTCAAGGGCTTTCATGCCATCCAGACCCACCGGTTCGCCCACAGCCTGTGGAACATGGGGCGTGAGGATTTCGCGCTTTATCTGCAATCGCGCGCATCCGCCGTGTTCGGCGTGGACATTCATCCCCAGGCGGAAATCGGACGCGCCATCATGGTGGATCACGCCAGTGGTGTGGTCGTGGGGCGCACGGCGGTCATCGAGGACGATGTGTCCATGCTGCATTCCGTGACGCTGGGGGGCACCGGCAAGGAGCAGGGCGACCGGCATCCCAAGGTGCGCCGGGGCGTGCTGATCGGGGCGGGCGCCAAGGTGCTGGGCAATATCGAAATCGGCGCCTGCTCCAAGATCGCCAGCGGCAGCGTCGTGCTGAGCGATGTGCCGCCAAACCGCACGGTGGCCGGGGTGCCGGCGAGAATCGTCGGATTTGCCGGCTGCGATGAGCCTGCGCGCAGCATGGACCAGACGCTGACAAAAGAAAAACGATAGTCAGCCGAACGCGAAGCCAGCTAAGAGAAACGACGAATTTTCGGGCTGGCGGTTTCGGCCAGATCAGGTGAGGGGGAGCGGGTGGACGCGAAAGAAATCGGGCGGCTGGAGGGGTATCTTCAGCGCAAATTCCAACTGGTGTCGATCCAGGTGCGCCAGCGGCCGCAGAAGGACGATTCGGTGGAGGTCTATATCGGCGACGAGTTCGTCGGCATCATCTACCGCGATGATGAGGACGAGGACGATCTGTCCTATTCATTCCAGATGGCCATTCTCCAGTTTGACCTTGAGCCCTAGCCTGGTGCGGCCGGCGGGTTAACCACACCGCCTGGTCCCTGTTCCCACACCACGGCTTCCGGTCCACACTGCGCATCGCGGGCGATCGGCCGATGCGGGGGGGCTTCGGCGCCTTTGCCCGCCTTTCTGCCGGTTTCGGTATGTGTATCGCGAACGGGAAAAAATGAGTGCGGGCATCCTGTCTGTTTTTGCCATCGCCACGGGGTTCGTTGCCGGCGGCCTTCTGGGAAGTTTCTATCAGCTTGTGACAAACCGGCCGATCCGGTTCGAGGCTCCTGGTGCAAGAGGGGCCGGCTTCGCGCTCAGTTCCCTGGCTCTGGTATTTGCCGGTCCGCCGGTGCTGATGCGCAATGCCATTCGCGGGCTGGTTATCGAAGGCCGCCCCGCCTACTGGCTGGTGCTCTCGTGCGCGCTCTCGGCGCTCTGGAGTTTTTTTGTCGGTCTGTTCATACTCAATATCCATGTCGCGATTTCAAATGCGGTGATTGCCGGTTAGCCCATGAGCATCTGTTCGCTTGAAGGTCACAGTCCGAAATTTCCCCCCTCCGGGCGCTACTGGGTGGCGCAGACGGCGGTTCTCATCGGCAAGGTGGAACTCGGCGAGCGGGCCAGCGTCTGGTACGGCGCCGTTCTGCGCGGCGACAATGAGCCGCTCGTCGTCGGCGATGACAGCAACGTGCAGGACAACTGCGTGCTGCACACCGATCCGGGCTTTCCCGTAACGATCGGCACCGGATGCACCATCGGCCACAAGGTCATGCTGCACGGCTGCACCATCGGCGACAATACGCTGATCGGCATCGGTGCGAGCGTACTGAACGGCGCGCTCATCGGCGAAAACTGCATAATCGGCGCCCATGCGCTGATTCCCGAAGGCAAGGTCATCGCGCCCAATTCGCTGGTCATCGGCGCGCCCGGGCGGGTGATGCGCGAGTTAAAGCGCGAGGAAATAGAAAAACTGCGCGAATCCGCGCAAATCTATGTGCGCAACTGGCAGCGTTTCGCAAAATCGCTGACACCCATGGACAGGCCGTGAACTCGTAGACAGGGGCAAATGGGCGACACCCCGGCGCGGCTTTGCCCGCATATTTTCGCAGGCCCAACGCCAATTTGATCCTGTTCAATGGGACCATGACCCAGGGCCGCCCGTGTGCCATCGAGACGGGATCGCAACAACAGAGAACCGGCCCGTCCTTGGGTGAGGAGGGCCGGTTCCCGGAATGCGATCCGGTCAAAGTAGTGGGGGAGGGGGGCTTGACCGGATCGGCGGGTATGCCTGTTGCGCGCGTGTCATTGGCCGGGCATTCCGGGCAGAACCGCCTGGCTGGAGCGTGTATTGCGCGGTTTGAGGGAGACCCAGACCGAGGGATGCTCCTGTGACTGGCGCTTGATGTAGCTGTAGCCGGTATCGCGCCAGAACAGGACTTCATCGGTCCGGTTGTCGAGGATGTAGTCACCCTGGTCGGTGGTGACGGTCAAAACCGCGTGTCCATCGCCATTCTCGTCACGCAAGACCGTGATGAGCAGGGTCGAGGGCGGCCAGCCAAGGGCGATCAGTTCGCGCTTTTTCAGCAAGACGTAGTCTTCGCAGTCCCCGCGCGTGGTCGGATAGGTCCAGTACTCGATGACATTGTAGAGATCCTGATCGCTTACCGGCTCGATTTTCTCGTTGATCCTGGTCGTGACCCGGCGCAGGTCCTGCCAGCGCGCATCCGACATGACGACCCGAACAGCCTCCCCCGAGGGCGTCTGGCACTCTTTCTTGCGGGTGCGGCAGAAATCCACATAACCGATGGGCGGAAGCGTGCGGCCGAAGAGCTTCATATGGGGCGAGCCCCGCTCCAGCGCCGGTGCGTGAGCCCCCTGCCGGGTGGCGTTTGCCTGGCTTGCGCTCACCGCCATCACCGCGACGGCCATCGCCGCCAAGGCGGTCTTTTTGATGTATTTTGTTGCGAACATTTTTACCCCTCCGTGTTGAGTGGCAAAAATGTCTCATATAATTTTTTATATACATAAAATTACTTCAAACGTGTTTTAGATATGTTTGAAGAAAATTGACTTTATATTCAAATAAAACTTTACTATACTTGATTTATTTAAAATTTTAGACAAACGACGGGCGCGGAAACCCTGGAAAATTCAACGGGTTAAGCTCGTCCGGGCATGACGCGGGGCGGCCCGGCGGCGGCGCGCATGCGCGCAAATGCGCGCGCCGTCAGCACGGCTGGAAGGCGAAAAAAAGTTGAAATTTTTTTTGAATGCGCCGGTGGATCAGCCTGACTGCGGTGTCCGCGCCGGGAATCTACGAAAAATGATCCGCGAGCGTTCCGGGGTCCGGCATGTCGTCGAATTCAATCGCGATGCCCGTGTCATGAATACGTGCGACCGTGCCGTTCATCCTGCCGAGCCTCACCGGCGTGCCGATGCCGGGAACGACATCCACCTTTATGGATGCGCCCGACATGGAAATGTCAATGACCTCGCATTCATAGGACCGGCCATCGGGAAGTACGAAGCGGCACTCGGGGTTTGCCGGCGCATAGCGCGCTTCGCGCCGGCCTTCGGGAACATCCATCTGCTTGCTGCTGAGAATCCAGGTCAGGCGCTCTACGATCCGCTCGCGTCGGGCGCTCGATATCGTGAACTGAACCGCCGCGCCATATTCCTCGGTACGGGTGATGACCCCTTCAACCCGGCCGATATCGTCGATATAGGCGATCAGTCTGTCGCCGAGCTGGCCGGAGGCCGGGCATGAAATGGCCATGCCGCCGGCTGAGATATTTCTGACCTGACAGGGAAATTCGCTCTTGTCTGGAAGCATGTAGCGCCCGAGCAGCTGTATCGGCACCCGCCGGTGCTGGCGCCGGTCTTGCCCGATGGTCTCATCGGGATTGGAGGCTTCAGCCTGCATGCCCTTGGCCACGGTCAGCATCCCACCGGCCGAACCCAGGCGGTTCAGCGCGCAAATCACCCAGACCAGAGCGTAAAGCCGGGATGGTTAACAAAAACCTACCGGAAGGCGTGCCGGCGGGCACGCGACGGCCCGCGCCGGGGCCGTCCCGGCGCGGGCCGTTTCATGATGCCGGTTTGATCCGGTCCGGCCGGCGGACCTGTCAGGATTTGTGCAGTCCGCCCTCGATGACCCGCAACCTGGTGGGCCGGCGGCGGGCCGGCATGCGGGCGCCATAGGGCGGATCGCTGAGCGGCTGGCCGGCGCGCGCGTCAATTGTGAAGCGCGGGGCATCATCGGGCCACAGCAGCCGCAGACTGCGCACCGAATGGCGCGACAGTTTCGCAGTGCCCAGCCATTCGGGCCGGTCAAGCGCGGCGAGCGAGCCGAAAATCCGGGTCCGCGCGCCGTTCTCCTGCTTCATCGGCAGCAGGATCATTTCCATGGCGACCTCGCGGCCCTGGTCGTCTGATGCGGCAAATCCAAGCACCGCCGCGGCGGCATCCTCGGTGACGCTGAAAAGCAGTGATTCGATGCTTTCGCGCTCGTGGCGCGCCCACATGTTCAAAAGGTTCTTGCCGCGCAGCTCCTGCCCGTAGTGGCTGCACAGCCGCGTGCCGGCGAGACGGAACAGATAGGTCAGAGGATCTTCCTGCTCCAGGATCATGATGTCAGGGAGCAGGCTTTTCATCTCGCACGGCTCCAGCTCGCTGCGCAGCGGCGCGTCGCGTCCGTTGCGCAGCATGTTCCAGTAGTCGTAAACCTGCCGTGATGTCTGGTGTTTCATAATATACGCCCCGCCCACTGACTTTGTTTTCTTTTCATGTTTCGCTTTTTCGCGCGGATTTTCAATCATTTGATTCAGATTTTTTCCGTGATTGTCGTTGCCTGGTTAACCGGCCAGGGCCTTTGGGGGGAAATCACGCACAATACATGCCAGTTTGCATGCCCGGGGCGATGCACGCCCTGCACTATCGCGGCCGGCCGCCTGAAGGGTGCTGGCGCGGACCTTTTGGCCGCAGAAATTTATGAGGAAACAGCGCCTTGGCCGAGTGCCGGTTGTTGATCCGGTTGATGCGCGGGAGCGGTGGATTGGTTCACCACGATGGCGCCGGCGCGGGCAGGGGGCGGCATATCGGTGCGTATCGGTGCGCACAAATGCGCCGGTGTGCCGTGGCGGGACAGCGCGCGGGCGCGCGGGATTTGCCCCGCATCCCGGCGCATCGCGGCCACAGCGGCCTTAACATTACGCGCATTTGGCCATAAACACCGTTGCGCTGTTCGGCGGATGCGGCAAAGGTGCACGATGCAACGCTCGCAAAAGGCTTTCAATATTCCCAATGTGGTTGTCGCCCTGGTGGGCGTCTTCGTGCTGGTGCACGCCTATCGCTATTTCCTCAGCCCGGCGCAGGATATCGGCGTCTTGCTGCGCTACGCCTTTATCCCGCTGCGCATCGCCGAGGGGTTCGCCACCAGCCTGCCCGGCGGCGCCGGCGCGCTCGTCTGGTCCTTTGTCAGCTACATGTTTCTCCATGCCGACTGGGTCCATCTGCTCGTCAACTCGGTGTGGATGGTGGTGTTCGGCAGCGTTCTGGCGCGCCGCTTCGGGGCAACGCGGTTCATCCTGTTCTCGCTGCTTTGCGCGGCCGGCGGGGCCGCGCTTCATCTCGCCGCGCGGTGGGGCGATGTCGTGCCGGTGATCGGCGCATCGGCCGCCATATCTGGCCAGATGGCCGGCGCGGTGCGGTTCATTTTCAACCCCCCTGGCGCGATCAATCCGATGGCCCTGCCGGTGCGCCCCTCATATGGCGAACCGCCAACATCGCTGCGCGCGGTATTTCGCAATCCCCAGGCGCTGATATTTCTGGGGGTCTGGTTCGCGCTCAATCTGCTGGGCGGCGTCGGCGG
>JALURZ010000272.1 GCA_027058735.1 Hyphomicrobiales bacterium
TGTCAGGCTGGCCGAAGCGGGTCTGCGGCACCTTGCGCCCGAGGATCCGGCTGGCGACCACCGTGCGCAGGATCTGCGCGGTGCCGCCGCCGATGGTGAACATGCGCGCATCGCGCGCCATGCGCTCCAGCGGCATGTTGCGCGAATACCCGGCGGACCCGAATATCTGAAGCGCGTCATTGGAGACCTTGATGGCGGTTTCAGAAGCGATGATCTTGGCCTGGGCGGCATGGGTGATGTCGGGAAAACCCGCCTCGGTGGTGTTTGCCGCCGCGCGCCACAGCATCAGCCGGGCGGCTTCGAGCTGTATCGACATATCCGCCAGCATCCATTGCAGCCCCTGGAACTCGCAGATCGGCCGGCCGAACTGTTCGCGGGTCCGCGCATGGTCGAGCGCCAGTTCATAGGCGCCCTGGGCGATGCCCAGCGCCACGGTTCCCGCGCCCACCCGCTGGCCGTTATAGGCATTCATGAGCCCCGCGAAACCGCGTTTCATGCCTTCGGGCGGAACCAGGATCATGTCATCGGGCACCTCGAGGTCTTCGAAGATGACTTCCGTTTCGGGAATGCCGCGCAGGCCCATGGCCGGTTCGCGCGTGCCGATACGCAGTCCCTCCGGTGTGCCCTTGTCGTGGTCGGCCACGCTCAGAAACCCGGCGATCCCCAGTTCCTTGTCGTTTTCGTCGAAAGCGCGGGCGAAAATCACATGCAGTCTGGAGACGCCGCCGCCGGTGATCCAGTGCTTGACGCCGTTGATGAGCCATCTGTCGCCGCGCTTGCGGGCGCTTGTGGTCATCTGCGTGGCCGCCGAGCCTGCGCCCGGCTCGGTGATGCAGATTGCCGGCTTGTCGCCGGCAAGCACCAGTTCGGCGGCGATCTTCTTCTGCCTGTCGCTGCCATAGGCCATGACCGCGCCGATGCCCCCCATATTGCCCTCAACGACAATGCGGCCGGTGACACCGCAGACCTTGGCCATTTCCTCGACCACCAGCACCACCTCGAAATAGCCCAGGCCCGGCCCGCCATAATCCTCCGGCACCGTCATGCCCATGAAGCCGGCCCCGGTGAGCGCGCGCACATTGTCCCACGGGTATTGTTCGGTGCGGTCGATGTCGGCCGCGCGCGGCGCAATCACGTCCCGGGCCAGCTTGCGGGCGGTGTCGCGGATCTGGCGCTGGGCCTGATTCAGCTCAAACATGCGTTTCAGTCTCCTTCGATCACGTTCCGGTCCTGCAGGTTCCGGCGCTCCGGTTCGCTCAAATCCAGCAATTCGCTCAAGATCTCGTGCGTGTGCTGGCCCAGCGTTGGTGGCGCCTGGCGGTAGGTGACCGGTGTTTTTGAAAATTTCAAGGGATTGCCCACCAGATCCACCTTGCCTGAGCCGGCGCGCGGATGGGGCAGGGATATTTTCATGCCGCGATGCACGAACTGCGGGTGGCTGAACACCTGTTCGAGATCATTGACCGGTCCGCAGGGCACGCCGATGCGCGCCAACCCCTCGATCCAGTGGGCCATGGGGCGCTTGCGCGTCAGGTCTTTCAGCAGCGCCACCAGTTCATCACGGTTGGCCAGGCGGCCGACATTCGTTGCGTATTTGGGATCGGTGCCCAGTTCGGGCGCACCGGCAAACTCGCAGAACCGCCGGTACTGGCGGTCGTTGCCGGTGGCCAGAACGAAATGGCCATCGCTGGCCGGCATCAGCTGATAGGGCACGATATTGGGATGGGCGTTGCCGAACCGGCGCGGCTTGTTGCCCGATGTCAGGTAGTTGGTGGCCTCGTTGATGAGCCAGGCGACCTGGGTGTCGGCCAGCCCGATGTCGATATACTGCCCCTCGCCGGTGGCATGGCGGTGGTGGAGAGCGGCAAGGATGGCGGAAGAGGCATACATGCCGCACATCACATCGGCGATGCCGACCGCCACTTTCATCGGTTCGCCCTCGGGTTCGCCGGTGACGCTCATGATGCCGCCCATGGCCTGGATCAGATAATCATAGCCCGCCTGATCGGCATAAGGGCCGGTCTGGCCGAAGCCGGAAATCGAGCAGTAGATCAGTTGTGGAAATTCTCCCTTCAGATCGTCATAGGCCAGCCCGTATCTGGCCAGGCCGCCGACCTTGAAATTCTCGATCATGATGTCGCAGGATTTCAGCAACCGGCGGATGATTTTCGCGCCTTCGGGGTGCGCCATGTCCACCGCGAGCGAGCGCTTGTTGCGATTGGCGCACAGATAATATGCGCTTTCCGATGTGTCGTTGCCATCCGCGTCCTTCACGAAGGGCGGGCCCCATCTGCGGGTATCGTCGCCCGCGCCGGGGCGCTCGATCTTGATGATGTCGGCGCCCATGTCGCCCAGAAGCTGGGTGCAGGTGGGGCCGGCCAGAATGCGCGAGATATCCAGTACACGCAGGCCCGACAAGGGGCCGGGGGGAACGGATCTGTCCGGTTGATCAGGCATAAAATAATCTGTCCTTCCAAATTCTTATTGTCGATATCTCGCCCGATACACCATCGCCTTTTCTGTCCAGCCTGCTGCTGCGTTCGTTTGCCGGGGTGTAATGCTGCAATGATGATTGCGATCGCTCGGTTCTGCCGCCTTGATGGTATGCGCGCCGGGGGCTCCGGGTCAAAGTCATTGTAACTCATCGGCTCCGCCCGGCGTTCCGCGCGGCCCGTGCGAACCCCTTATCCCTGCGGCAGCGCGATGAACCCTACAGGAAAAATTTCCTTGAATAAAGATACAAACAAGTTATCCTGTTTGTTAATGCGGAGGAAATGCCGCAGGCCGTCGGGAGGCGGATGTCTGATGCGCGCAGTGAGGGATGCCGCAGGCGCGGACCGAAAGGCGCCGCAGCGAACGGCATGACAGACACTGCGAGCGCGCAATGAGGGATGCAGCGGCGAGTGGAATGACAGACCTGCAACACCAGCAGACCGGTCGGCTGCCACGCCGCAGGCGCACCCAGGAAGAGCGCTCCAGCGCCACCCGGCGCGCGCTGATGGAAGCCGCGCGCAAGACCATCTGCGAACGCGGCTATGCGCGCGCCACGATGGATGAGATCGCCCGGCGCGCCGGTGTGTCGCGCGGCGCGCAGACCCATCACTATCCAAACAAGCAGTTGCTCGTGCTGGCCGTTGCCGACCACATTTTCGTCAATGTGGAAACCGAGGTGGCCGGGATCGCCGGCCGGCTTCAGTCCTCCGGCGGGAATTTTGAGGCGTTTATCGCGGAACTTTGGCAAACGGCATTCTCGCGCCGGAATTTCAGCATCATTCTGGAACTCGTCACCGCGTCGCGCACCGATCCGGTATTGAAGGAAAAGCTGCATGAGCGGTGGATGCAGCTCACGCGCACCTATGACGACATCTGGCGCCGCACCCTCAGGCGGGCGGACGGTTTTTCGAAAGAAACCGAAACGGCCCTGTCCCTCACCCTCAGCCTGCTGCGCGGCATGAGCTATGAGCGGATCATGCATGACGAGGAGCCGGAGCGCTATCGCGAACTGCTGACCTACTGGGCGGACCTGCTGCGTGCCCGGCTGCGGGAGGAAACGCGGTGAATTTCGGTTTTGGAGATACCGGCCGGATCGACTACGGTTTTGGGCCGCGCCTGGCGGCGGTTTCCGGCGGTGCGGAGTTTGCGGGGGCTGCCAAGAGGCCGGTTGACCCGTAGCGCTCAACCGGCCCTGAAATTCAACATTGGGAAAATCATTGGGAAAATATCGAAAAAGGGATTGCAGATGCCGCGTGTACGAGAAGTCATGATCGAGGAGGTGCCGCAGGACGTGCGCCCGATCTACAAGCAGTTCGCCGAGGAATATGGCCCGTTCCTCAATCAGGTGAGGATTTTCGCTCACCGCCCGGTTGCGCTCAAACACATCATGGGCCTGCTGCTGGAGCTGAAGAAAGAGCAGGTGCTGCCGGTCCGCTATCTGGAGATTGCGCTGGTGGCGGTCTCCAAGCTCAATGAATGCACCTATTGCGTGGCCCATCACACGCCGCGCCTGGTGCGTGAGGGGCTTGGTCCCGACACCGTCGCCAGAATTCTCGACGACGACTGCCCCGGTCTCGACGAGGTCGACCGGCTGGTGCGCGACTATGCGGTGCAGGTGAGCGAAAAGCCGCAATATATGCGCGACGCCATCTTCGAGGATCTGAAGAGGCATTTCTCCGAGGAACAGATTGTCGAACTGACCCTTCGTATTGCCCTGTGCGGCTTCTTCAACCGGTTCAACGATGCGTTGCAGATCGGCATGGAAGATGGCGTCCTGGAGGACATGATGGCCATGGGCAGCAGCGAATCCGAATTGCCGGAGCATGCTGCGGGCGCATCGGCGGCCTGAACCGACGGTCGTGTGAAAACACAAAGGAGGACGCCATGTTCGGCTGGCGCGGCCGTATCGGCCTTGTGGTTCCAACGGGAAACTCGGTCACCGAGCCGGATTTCCAGCGCATGGCGCCCGACGGGGTCACGACCCATGCAAACCGGATCGCACTGAAGGATGTGACCCCGGACAGCCTGCTGGAAATGGCGGGCGATACCGCGCGCGCAGCCATCGGCATCGCGAGCGTGCGTGTCGGCGTCATCGCCTTTGCCTGCACATCGGGCAGCTTCGTGGGCGGCGCGGGCCATGACGAACGCCTGATCAAGGTGATGGAGGATGCGACCGGCGTGCCCTCAACCACCACCACGACCGCGGTCGTGCGCGCGCTGCGCCTGCTGGGCGTGTCGCGCATTGCCATGGCGACGCCCTATATCGATGAGGTCAGCCGGCTGGAGGTGGACTATTTCCAGAGCCTCGGTATCGAAGTGACCAAATGGAAGGGCGGCGGCATCGTGGAGACGGCGGACATACAGGAATGCGCGCCGCACGTGTCTTACCGGCGCGCCCGCGAAGTCGATGACGACCGTGCGCAAGCCGTGTTCATTTCGTGCACCGGGTTCAGGGCGGCGGAAAATGTCGCACGCCTCGAAGCCGATCTCGGCAAGCCGGTCATCACCGCCAATCAGGCGACCTTTGCGGAGTGCCTGCGCATTCTCGGCGTGCACGATGTGGCGCCGGGTTCGGGCTCGCTGTTTGATCGCGTATTCGAAGCGTTGCGAAAGTCCAAGCCCTCCGCATTGGCGGCCGAATAGCCGGACGCGCCGGTCAGCCTCGCGCCCTGGCCTGTATCTTGGCCCAGCTGTCGCGCAAGGGCACGGTGCGGTTGAACACCAGACGTTCAGGGGTCGATGTCTCATCGAGACAGAAATATCCGTTGCGCTCGAACTGGACCGGCACGCCATGGGCCGCGTGCGCCAATGCGGGTTCCAGTTTGCAGCCGTTCAGCACGTCAAGGGAGCCGGGGTTGAGCCCGGCGAGAAAATCATCGCCCGTGGACGGCTCCACCTCGCTGAACAGCGTGTCATAGAGCCTGACCTGCGCGTTCGCCGCGTGCTGCGCCGAAACCCAGTGGATCGTGCCCCTGACCTTGCGCCCGTCGGGCGCGTTGCCGCCTCTGGTCTGCGGATCATAGGTGCAGCGCAGTTCCACGATGTCGCCGGCCTCATCCTCGACGGCCTCGCGGCAGGTGATGAAATAGGCATAGCGCAGCCGCACCTCGCGCCCCGGGGCCAGCCGGAAGAACTTGCGCGGCGGGTCTTTCATGAAATCATCGCGCTCGATATAGATCACGCGCGAGAACGGCACCTTGCGTCTGCCCGCCCGCCCGTCTTCCGGATTGTTGATGGCCTCGATGTCTTCCCACCGGCCTTCGGGGTAGTTTTCGATGACCACCTTGAGCGGGTGCAACACGGCCATGCGCCGCTCAGCCGTTTTGTTCATCAGTTCGCGCGCGCAATGTTCCAGCAGCGCCATTTCAACCACATTGTCGCTGCGGGTGACGCCGACGCGGCGCGCGAAATCGCGGATCGCGGCGGGCGGATAGCCGCGCCGCCGCAGGCCCGACAAAGTCGGCATGCGCGGATCGTCCCAGCCCTCCACATGCCCCCCCTCGACCAGTTCGATCAACCGGCGCTTGGACAGTACCGTGTGGCTCAAATTGAGGCGGGAAAATTCATATTGCCGGGGCCGCGCGGGAACCGGCAGGTTGTCGATCAGCCAGTCATAGAGCGGGCGGTGATCGGCGAATTCCAGCGTGCACAGGGAATGGGTCACCCCCTCGATGGCGTCCGACTGGCCATGGGCGAAATCATAGGTCGGATAGATGTGCCAGTCCTCGCCCGTGCGCGGATGCGGTGCGTGAACGATCCGGTACAACACCGGGTCGCGCAGGTTGATATTGCCTGAGCCCATGTCGATCTTGGCGCGCAGCACCCGCGCGCCCTCATCGAACTCGCCGGCGCGCATGCGCGCGAACAGATCGAGGTTTTCCTCGCGGGTGCGTTCGCGCCAGGGGCTGTTCTTGCCCGGTTCGCTCAAGGTGCCGCGATTGGCGCGGATTTCATCGCCGCTCTGGTCGTCGATATAGGCCTTGCCCGCCTCGATCAGATGCACTGCCCAGTCATATAGCTGCTCGAAATTGTCGGACGCGAAATAGCGGTGCTCGCCCCAGTCAAACCCGAGCCAGCGCACATCCTGCGCGATGGCGTCGATGAATTCGGCCTCTTCCTTCGCCGGGTTGGTGTCATCATAGCGCAGATGACAGCGCCCGCCGAACTCTTCGGCAATGCCGAAATTGAGACAGATGGATTTGGCGTGGCCGATATGCAGATGGCCGTTGGGTTCAGGCGGAAAGCGGGTCACCACCGATGCGGCGCGCCCGGCCTCCAGATCGCCGCGCACGATGTCGCGGATGAAATCCCGCAGTTCGGCGGTATTGGTGTCCCCGGTGCCCACGGTGACGCTCCTGTTCATGAGTCCATGCCCCTGCCCGGCGGGATGGCTGGGGCGCAGGGATTCGAACCCCGATATCTCGGACCAGAACCGAACGTAATGCCATTATACGACGCCCCAACGGAACCTGGTCCCGTAGATACATGATTTGCCCGCCGCATCACAATGCCAAACTGCGATATCCGGGGCGGGGGCGGGCGGAAGCGGGCTTTCAGCGGCGTTCGGGGTGCGTGAGAAGGGCATAGAGCGCGCTCAGTTCCCGGTGGGCGCGGCGCGCTTCGCGTCTGTCGGAAATTGCCCCGTAGCGGGCGAGCAGCGCCAGATAGCGCCGCCGCAATTGCGGGCGGCCGCGCGCAGGTCGTGCGGTGGACGTTGCCGGCGCCGCCCTTCGCGGCCGGGCCGCCAACGGGGTTTTGCGGCGCGGCGGGGGGCTGCCATCGGGCGCGTGGGAGGGGTAGCCATATGCAAGATTGGCCGGGCGGTCCCGCCGGCTGTCCTGATGACGCAGCCAGCTCAGATCGTTTCGCGCGGGCATATAGGACAGTTGCGAAATCCGGATGGCGAGATCCCTGTATCCCTCGGGC
>JALURZ010000273.1 GCA_027058735.1 Hyphomicrobiales bacterium
CTATTTTGTCTAGAGCGTATCTTTGTTATATGGAACCATTTGATGGGCCCATATAACAAAGATACGCTCTAGACAAAATAGGCGATCATGTAGGCTGCCAGCAGCAAGCTCGCCCAGATCGCCATGCTGCCCGTGGGCCAGGTGCGCGCCAGCACGCCGTCCGGGCCATGGTGGCGGTAAAGCCGCGATAAAAAGGCCGACACCGTACGGGTCATGGCTTTTGTACCGCGCGAACTGATCAGTTGCCACAGCGAAACCAGGGATTGGAGCATGGACCTGCCGGGCCGGCGATAGATCCAGTCGAAATCCAGGTTCACCGAGCCCATTGGGCGTGGATACAGCCCCGCGCGCATCAGCAGAATGAACGCCAGCGCCGAGAACATGAGGATCTGTAGCTGTTTGACCACATAGCCGGGACTGTAGGGATTGTAGTCCACCGCATAGGGCAGAACCGAGTAGAGCACGGCGGGCATGACCCCGATTGCGATGCACAACACGGCGGCGATGCCCATCGCGGCCAGCATGTTCGGCGGCGCTTCCTCGCAGCGTTTGCCCGAGTCTTGCGCAAAAAAGGCATAATAGGGCACCTTGATGCCGCAATAGAGAAGCACGCCGGCGCTGGCGAACAACAACATCAGCCAGGTCCAGAAATAACCCTCCTCCATGGCGGCCGAGATGATCAAGGACTTGCTGATGAAACCGCTGAACAGGGGAAATGCCGAAATCGAGGCCGCCCCCACGATGCACAGGCCGGCCGTCCAGGGCATCGATTTGTACAGTCCACCCAGTTCCGATCCCCTGACAGTGCCGAGGCGATAGAGAACCGCGCCCATCGACATGAGCAGCAGCGCCTTGTACAGGATATGGGCGACCGCGTGGGCCGCGGCCCCATTGATCGCCATCTGCGTGCCAATCCCCACGCCGACCACCATGAAGCCCAGCTGGTTGTTGAGACTGTAGGCGAGCACCCGACGCAGGTCGTTTTCGATGACAGCGTAAAAGATCGGGAAGAGTGTCATGATCACCCCGATCGGCACGAGTATCTCGGTGCCAGCATAGCCTCTCGCGAGCGCGTATACCGCAAGCTTGGTCGTGAACACGGACAGCCAGACCGTTCCGGTGACAGTCGCTTCGGGATAGGCATCCTGGAGCCAGTTGTGCAGCAGGGGAAAGGCGCATTTTATGCCGAAGGCGAGGAAAATCAGCACCCCGGCCGTGGTCTCCAGCCCGATCGCCTCAAAGCTGATGGAACCGGTTGCGCGATAATTGAGCAGCACACCGAAAAACAGCAGCAATCCGGAGAGAACCTGGACAATCAGATAGCGCATGCCGGCACGGTAGGCGCTCTGGGTGCCCCGCGCCCAGATCAGGGCGACCGAAGCCATGGCCGTGCCTTCCCAGAACACAAAAAGCGTCACCAGATCCCCGGCAAACACGGCCCCCACGGCGCTGCCCGCATAAATCAGGGCGGCGCACTGCTGCACCACATCCTTGATATGCAGGGCGAATATGACCGACACCAGCGTCGCGATCAGGAAGATGTAGCCAAACAGGCTGCTGAGCCGATCGACCCGCAGCGTGACCAGGTTCAACCCGAGATATTCCAGTTCACCCGACAAGCCATAGGGCAGGGCGATCAGGTGCACAAAGGCCAGCACCGGCAGGGCGAGCATGAACAGCGAACGTGCGCGCCCGCGCAGCAGCGGCACCAACAGCGCGCCGATGATGAGGATCAGCCCTGGCGAGATATCAGTCATCATAATAGTCCTCCGGCCGCATCACGAGCCGGCGCAGCACCTGCTTGGCCACGATCACGAGCACGACACAGGCCGCGAGGCTGTAGAGGCCGTAAAATCCGAACCAGCGCTCGATGGCAAACGGTCCGTATCTGCTGATCAGCGGGTCAATCGCAAGCAGCACCGCGCATATGGCGTAGACCGCGTAGACGATCTTGTTGACGTTGCCGGTCTGGTCCAGCCAGAACCGTTGCCTGCCGTCCGCAGCCCGCGCGCCCTCGCCTTGTCGTTTCCGCTGCATCATCCGCCTCCAGCGCGTAGCGGTTCGGTTTGCGAAACGGCGCCCGCCAGCAGGTCCTCGATCGCACCGGCCAGAAAGAACAGCACAACACACGCCAAAGCGGTCACGCTCAGCGCCAGCACGCATGCAAAGGGCGCCTCCCTGATGCGCACCGGCGCATCGCGCGTCATGCCGGGTGGCGGCAGCATATATCCCCGCACCACGATCGGCAGCAAATAGGCGATATTGAGCAGGGCGCTCACGATCAAGACGGCGATGACGAACAACTGCCCGGCGTCGATGGCGCCGGCGGCGATGAACCACTTGGCCCAGGTCCCCCCCAGAGGAGGCAGCCCGATAATGCTGAGCGAGCCCACGAGAAACGCAAACATGGTGACCGGCATGGTCCGGCCGATCCCCGCCATATCGCTGATTTCCGTCTTGCGCGTCGCCACATAGATGGCGCCCGCACAAAAGAACAGCGTGATCTTGCCCGCCGCGTGCATGGCGATCTGCATGCCGCCTCCGATCAGCCCCATGGTATTGGCAAATGAGGCCCCCAGCACGACATAAGCCAGCTGGCTCACCGTGGAATAGGCCAGCCGCGCCTTCAGATTGTCTTTGGTCATGGCGATGAGGGAGGCGGCGATGAGGCTGAACGCGGCAACGAAAACGAGCCATTCACCGGCTCCCGTATCGCTGAGAAATCCGGGTCCGAAAATGTAGATCACGACCTTGGCGACGGTGAAGACCCCGGCCTTGACCACCGCGACCGCATGCAGCAGCGCGCTGACCGGCGTCGGCGCGACCATTGCCGCCGGCAGCCAGAAATGAAACGGCATCAGCGCCGCCTTGCCGATGCCGAACACAAAAAGCCCGAGCAGGACGGCGGCGACGGGCGCGCCGACCTTTCCGGCAAGAATGCCGCCAGGCGTAAAGTCCATTGTTCCGCTCAGCACATAAGTCCAGATGATCGCCGGCAGAAACAGCACCATCGACGTGCCCAGCAGGATGGTCAGATAGATGCGCCCACCGCGCACCGCCTCCTCCGTGGCCTTGTGGGTAACCAGCGGATAGGTCGAAAGGGTCAGGATCTCGTAGAACAGGAACAGGGTAATCAGGTTTGCCGAGAACGCCACGCCCATGGTCGCTGCAATCGCGATCGCGAAACACACGTAAAACATGGTCTGACGATGCTCGTTATTGCCGCGCATATAGCCGATCGAATAGATCGAATTGACGACCCACAGGCTCGAGGCCACCATTGCGAACAACATGCCCAGGGGCTCGACCCTGAAGGCGATTTCCATGCCCGGCAGGATCGTGAACCCGTCCGCCGCCGGCCTTGCGCCCGCATATATCTCAGGCACAAGCGAAAGGACGATCAGCGCCAGCGCGCCGGCGGTCATGAGCGTGACGGCCTCGCGAATGTTCGGCTGACGGTGAAACAGGGCGATCAGAAAGGCGCCGGCCACCGGCAGCAGCATCACGGCGAAGATCGACACGTCTTCGCTCATGGCGCCCCCGCAAGCAGAATGTCGACGGCGCGCCGCGCGATGCCTGCGGTCAGCGACGTGTCAAGGCCGAAATAGACCGTCGCCGCCGCCAGGATCGCCATCGGCGCGAGCATGGACACCGGCACATCGCGCACCTCAGGGCCGGTGTGGCGCAAGGGCCGGAACCACACAACCTCGATCACCCGCCCGATATAGACCATGGATATCAGCGAACTGGCGACCAGCAGAAACACCAGCCACCACCAGCCCTTGTCCAACGCGCCGAGCGCCAGATACCACTTGGAGACGAATCCGACCGTGCCCGGCGTTCCGATGATCGAGAGACCGGCGAGGGCGAAGACGATTGTCGTCGCCGGCATCTTGCGCCCGATGCCGGCCAGGTCATCGAGCTTTGACGAGCCGATCCGGTATACCACCGCGCCGATCGCCATGAACAGCGCCCCTTTCATCATCGCATGGTTGATCAGGTGCACGACGCCGCCAGTGAGGCCCATCTTGTTGGCCAGCCCGATCCCCAGGGTGATGTAGCCGATCTGCCCGACCGAGGAATAGGCCAGCATGCGCTTGATGTCGTCCTGGAAGACAGCAACGATCGAGGCGCCGAACATCGCCGCGATGGACAGGACAAGCATGATTTCGGGCACCGGCAGTCCTTCGAACACGACGGTGACGCCGAACACCGAAAACAGGAACCGCAAATAGAGATAGACCGCCACCTTGGTGGCCGTCGCGGCCAGAAAGGCGCTCACCACGGATGGGGAATAGGTATAGGCGTTGGGCAGCCAGACATGCAGCGGGAACAGTGCCAGTTTGAGGCTGATGCCGACCACCAGAAACGCGAGTGCGGCCAGAACGGGCCGGGTCGGGCCGATTTCGGCGATCCGCGCGGTGAGTTCCACCAGATTGAGCGTGCCCGTCGCCGCGTAGAGCAGGCCGACCCCGATGACATAGAACGTCGCCCCGATCGTTCCCATGATCAGATACTGATAGGCCGACAGCAGCGCGCGGCGATCCTTGCCAAGGGCGATCAGGACGTAGGTCGACAGCGACGAAATTTCCATGAACACGAAGATGTTGAACGCATCCCCCGTGATCGCGATGCCGAGCAGCCCGGCCAGGCACAGCAGGTACATGGTGTAGAACCAGGCCTGCTTGTCGGCATCGATCTCCTTGGCGACGCTGGCCCGCGCATAGGGCATGATGAGCGCGCCGATAACCGAGACAAGCATCACCAGATAGGCGCCAACGACATCGATCCGGTATTCGATGCCCCACGGCGGCGCCCAGCCGCCAAGCTCGTAGGAAATGAACCCGCCGTCCTGCACCTGCATCAGCAACAGGGCGGAAATCACCGGCATGGCGAGTGAGACCACCAGCGCAACCAGCCAGGCAAGGGATCCGCTGCGCAACAGGGCGCACAGCAGCGCGCCGAACAGCGGCAACACGATCTGCAGGGCCGGAAGCTGGGATTCAAGCGTCATTCGCCGTCTTTCTCGGGAAAGATCTCGTCCTCCTCGATGGTGCCGTATTCCTCGTTGATGCGCACCACCAGCGCCAGCCCCAGTGCAAGCGTGGCCACGCCCACCACGATGGCCGTCAGGATCAGCACATGGGGAAGCGGATTGGAGTAGACGGTGAAATCCGGATCGAGAATGGGGGGGGTGCCGCCGAGAATCTTGCCCGGCGAGGTATACAGCAGATAGACCGACGTCTGGAACAGGGACAGCCCGACCAGCTTCTTGACCATATTGCCGCGTGCAACGACAATATAAAGGCCGGAGACCATGAGAAAAATCGTGATCCACTGATTGTAGTTGGCGACGATTTCGGAAATTATGGTCATCCGCGCCCGCGCCCCGCAAACGTATAGAATATGGCGATCATGGTGCCGGAAACGGTGACGAGAACGCCGATCTCGACCAGCAGAATGCCGATCAGCTGCCCGCGCACGCTGTCGCTCAAAAGCACCGAATAATTCAGAAATTCACCCCCCATGAGCATGGCGATCGCGCCAACGCCGGCAAAGATCACGACACCCAGGGGCACCATGAATTCGGCGAGCCGCGCGGGCACGACTTTCTGTGCTGCGGGAAGACCGAAAATGATCCCGTAAAGGATCACCATGGCTGCCGCGATGATGCCGGCCTGAAACCCTCCGCCGGGACCGTAATCGGCATGGAATTGCACATAGAACGCAAACATCAGCATGAACGGCAGCATCAGCTTGGCGGTGATGCGCAATATGAGATCAAGTTTCATTTGGCTGATCCCCGCTCCGGTCGCGCTGGCCTGGCCTTGCGCTTCCGCCGCCGCCCGCGCAGCAGCAGCAGCACACCGATGCCGGCGGTGAACACGACCGTGGTTTCGCCCAGGGTGTCATAGCCGCGATAGCTGGACAGCACCGAGGTCACCACATTGGGCACCCCGGTTTCCTCGATGGATTTTTCCAGATAGCGCGGTGCGGTATTCAGGTGTACAGGGTTGTCGGCGGCGCCAAACGGCGGCAGATCCAAGGTGCCGTAAACCAGCACGCCGGCCGTGATCACGGATACGACCAGCGGCAGCAGCGGGGTGTGGTGGGGCACCGATTCGCGGCTCTTGGTGAGATACAGAACGCTCAGCATCAGCACGGTCGAAATTCCGGCGCCAACCGAGGCTTCCGTCATCGCCACATCGACGGCGTCGAGCACCATCAGCACGCTGGCCATCATGAAGCTGTAGATGCCGCCGAGAATGACCACGCCAAACAGGTTGCGCTGACGCACCACGCCAACGGTGACAGCCGCCATCAAGGTCAGCAGAACCATGTTGATCAGCGCTTCGATCCGCCCGCTCCCTTGTGGCTGTTCAGCATCGGCTCGACACCGGCAAACCGGGCCGCGCGCGCGACCGCATGGGTGGCAACCGGTCCGGTATAGATGATGACCGCAAACAGGATCACCAGCTTGAGTGCGACCAGGCTCCAGCCCGCCTGCAGCAGCATTCCCGCAAACAGGGCCCCGGCGCCAAGGGTTTCGCTGACGCTGTGGGCGTGCATGCGGGTGAACACATCCGGCATCCGGTAAAGACCGATACCGCCGATCAGATAAAACAGGCTGCCCCCCACGACCAGCAACCAGCTGACGATATCGATCAGCAGCGCCATCAGCTTTCAACCGTCTCTTCGTCACTGCGGGCAAGATCGCCGTAGCGGAAGAATTTCAGGACCGCCAGCGTGCCAATCAGGTTGAGCATTCCGTAGGTGATGCCGACATCGAGAAATTCCGGCCGGCCGGTCAGGAAGCCGAGAACCGCCAGCAACATGATGGCCGCGCCGCCGATCGCATTGGCGGCCAGCACGCGGTCAAAGACCGTGGGTCCCCTGAGCGCCCGGGCCACCGCCAGGACATGAACGATCATTATGGCAATCGCGGCGATCGTGAACATCGTTCAGCCCCCCTCCAGCCAGACGACCTTGCGCTCCATGATCCCGCGCGCGAGGTCCTCCGCCCCCTCCTTTGTGATCGCATGGACGAGCAGTTCCCCGGGCTCCGCCTCGACCGTGATCGTTCCCGGCGTCAGGGTGATGGAATTGGCGTAGATATTGACGCCGAGCGCGGATTTCTGACCCGCCCTGATCCTGATGAGGGTTGGCGAGATCGGCAGTTTGGGATCGACGATGATCTTCGAAACGGTCCACGCCGATTTGACGATTTCGACCGCAAGCCAGGGCCAGTAGAGCAGTGCGCGCGGCAGCAGCGCGATGGGGTGACCCTCCTTGTCGACGATCGCCATCCAGGCACCCAGGCCGGCAATCGCGACGGCGCATATCGCGCCGATGGTCACCAACATGAGCGTGTAGTGGCCCGAAAGCGCCAACC
>JALURZ010000274.1 GCA_027058735.1 Hyphomicrobiales bacterium
TTTCGAGACGGGCAACCTTGCTTTGGTCACAATTGGCGCGAACCGGCCCGAATTCACCAGGACCACCTCAACAAAAACGCATTATGGTTAACGGACGGATGATGCCGCGGCGGGCCCCGCGCGGCAGGTGGGCGATCAGCGCTTCGTGGGGCGGATCGAGAGGCTTTGCACGCGCTTGCCTGAAAGGGCCGGGCGTCTGGCGGAAATGCGCGATGAGCGCGCACCCAGCCATCCCCATTCCCCGCACAGCTTGCCATATTCCATTTTCGGGCACCGGTCCATCACGACTTTCAGACCGGCGGCCTCCGCGCGAATGGCCGCTTCGTCATTGCGCACGCCAAGCTGCATCCACACGACCGATGCCCCCATCTCGATGGCCTGAGCGGTGAGGGGGCCGGCGGCCCGTGAATTGCGGAAAATATCGACCATGTCGACTTTTTCGGGGATTTCATCAAGCGATGCGTAAACCCGCTGGCCAAGAATGTCGCCGCCCGCCAGGCCTGGATTGACGGGTATGACGTCGTAGCCCTTTTCCAGCAGATACTTGAGAACGAAAAAGCTGGGGCGCACCTGCCTGGCGCTGGCGCCGGCCATGGCGATGACCTTCACCTCGTTGAGGATCGTGCGGATATAGTCCTCCTCATAGGCGTCGTGATTCATTGCCAAAGCAGCGCCCTACCGGTCTTTCCAGACCGGCCTGCGCTTTTCGATAAAGGCGCAAATTCCTTCCCTGGCGTCGTCCAGCAACAGGTTTTCGACAATGACGCCGCCGGTATAGTCATAAGCCTTGTCCAGCGGCATGGGGAGTTGCCTGTAAAACGCCTGTTTGCCCAGGGCCAGCACGGCGGCGGATTTGCTCGCGAGGGCCTGTGCCACCTCCGCCACGCTGCGGTTGAGTTCGTCGTCGCGCACCGTGCGCGATACAAGGCCGATCCGGTGTGCGCGATCCGCATCGATCATGGTGCCCAGCATCAGCATTTCCAGCGCATGGCTGGGTGCGACCTTGCGGCTGAGGGCCACCATCGGCGTCGAGCAGAACAGGCCCGAATTGATGCCGTTGACGCCAAACGAGGCGGATTGCCCGGCGATGGCGATGTCGCAGGTGGCGACCAGCTGGCAGCCGGCGGCCGTGGCGTTGGCGTGCACCTTGGCGATGACCGGCTGGGGCAGGGCGATGATGGACTGCATCATGGCGCTGCAGCGCGCCAGCAGGTCCTTGAAATAGGCAAGTCCGCCGTCCTCATCCTCGCGGTGCGCCGTCATTTCCTTCAGGTCATGGCCGGCGCAGAATCCGGGGCCGTTCGCGGCAATGACGACGCAGCGCACGGATTTGTCCGCCGCGATGGCGTCAAGCGTGTCCTGCAGCGCCACCAGCAGCGCTTTCGACAGGCTGTTGCGCTGTTGCGGGCGATTGAGGGTCAGGGTCGCAATGCCGGCGGCATCGCTGCGCAGAAGGCCCGCGTCGCGCGGTGTATCGGACGTCAAATTTTCAGCGTCTGTCTTCTGGTCCATGATAACTCGTCTTGAAGTCTGGTATCACCTGCCGCGGGCGTTCAGGATTTTGGCGGCATAGGCCGGGTCGCTTGAGACCGCCTGCATGACCTTGATGTTGTTTTCGCTCGGGCGCGAGTTCTTCATCAGTTCCACCATCGCCTTGGGCACACTGGGATTGCCTTCCATCTGCCTGATCTGCTCGTCCATCCGGGCCAGCCGGCCCTCCTTTGCCAGCGCAAAGGTCATGAGGAACGTGGTCAGCGTGCGCTGCCACTCTTCGGGTGTTGCGAAACCGTGCGAGTCGGTGATGCCCCGAAATGCGGCCATCGCGCTGCGGGCGACCAACGCGGCGCCCGGCCCGGTCACCGACTTGATCTTGCCGTCGCCGAACTTATCCTTGATCACGAGATAGGCATCGATGGCGTTTCTGGCGGATTTTTCGCTCAATTCAATCTGCCGCGGCATCATGGTGCCCGGCTGCTTGTCGGCCTTTTGGGCAAGGGCGATGCCGCCGCCGGCAAGGACAGTCACGATACTCAATATGGCCAAAAGGGCGCGGTGATGAGGCATGCTGGAACTCCGATCATGAATGCTCGATTGCCGGACCCGTCCTTTCTCCGGTATAGCCCCTTGATCGGCGTTCGTAAATACGGCGGAACACGGGCAGGCAGGCGATCATGACAGCGACAATGAGTGCCGGTGAGATCGAGGACTACCTGTATGAGGTATTTCCGCAGATATTGCAGGGCGGATCGACGCGGCCCT
>JALURZ010000275.1 GCA_027058735.1 Hyphomicrobiales bacterium
AGGGCTATACCTTCAACTATCACGCCATGAAGGCGCTCAATGACGACCTGCAGATGCGTTCCGACTGGCTGCTGCCGATCTGCAACGGCGCGGAGCGGCTCAAGGCGCGCGACGGGCGCAAGGCGCATCCGACGCAAAAGCCCGAATCGCTGCTGCACCGGGTGCTGCTGTCCTCCAGCGAACCGGGCGATGTGGTGCTCGATCCGTTTTTCGGCACCGGCACCACCGGCGCGGTCGCCAAAATGCTGGGGCGCCGCTGGATCGGGATCGAGCGCGAAGAGGATTATGCGAGGATCGCGCACGAACGCATCGACGCGGTTACGCCCGCGCGCAGGGCGGCGCTGGAGGTGACCCGCTCCCGGCGCGCCGAGCCGCGCGTGCCGTTCGGCTCGCTGGTGGAGCGCGGCATGATCAAGCCGGGCGCGACGCTCTATGATCCACGCCAGCGCCATGCCGCGCGGGTGCGCGCCGACGGCACCCTCGCCTGCGCCGACGCCACCGGCTCGATCCACAAGATCGGCGCCCATGTGCAGGGGCTTGAAGCCTGCAACGGCTGGACCTTCTGGCACTTCAAGGTGAAGGGCAAGTTGAACCCCATCGATGTCCTGCGCCAGCAATTGCGCAGCGAAATGGCCGCGGCCGTCTAACGCCACGCGCCGCCGGACCACGGGTCGTTTCGAACAGCTACGGCGATTTTTTTCATCACGCTGGGCAGGGCCTGCTCATCCAGGTCCGCGATCGCCACCCAGCGCCAGCGGTCGCTGCCGCCCGCCGCACTCAAAACGGCGCCACCATCCTTCCGCGCGGCCACGATATCCAGTTGCAGATGAAAATGGGTGAACGTGTGACGCACGCCAGCCGCGAGCGCGCGCCACGGCGCGGGCGCGGGCGCATGCGCCAGTGGATCGCCGCCATCCGCCCCGTTCGCCGCATCGAGCCACGGTGATGAGGGCACCTCAAGCATGCCGCCGAGCAGCCCGTCTGGCGGGCGTTTGCGAAGCAGTACATGTCCATCGCCGCGTTCAAGCCAGAAGGCGGTGGCGCGGCGCACCGGGCGGACCTTGCGCGCCTTGCGCCCCGGCAGGCGCCTAGCGATCCCCCTGGCCTTGGCGAGGCAACATTCGCGCCACGGACAATCGCCGCAGGCCGGCGCGCGGGGCCGGCACACGGTCGCGCCCAGATCCATCATGGCTTGCGCGAAATCACCGGGCCGGTCCGCCGGCACCAGAGCCGCGGCCAGCGGCGCCACCTCGCGCTTCAGCCGCGGCGGCGGGGTTTCGAGCCCGTAGAGCCGCGCGATCACGCGCTCCACATTGCCGTCGATGGCGGCCACCGGCCGGTCATGGACGATGGCCGCGATCGCGCAAGCGGTATAGGCGCCGATGCCCGGCAGGGCGCGCAGGGCCTCGATTGCTTCTGGAAACCGCCCGCCATGAACGGCGACGACCCGTTCGGCGCAGGCCTTGAGATTGCGCGCGCGCGCATAGTACCCAAGCCCCGCCCAGGCAGCGAGCACCTCATCGAGATCCGCGCGCGCCAGGGCCGCGACATCGGGCCAGCGGGCGATGAATCTGTCAAAATAGGGAATGACGGCACCGACCGTGGTCTGCTGCAGCATGATCTCGGAGAGCCACACCCGATAGGCGTCGCGCGGCGCGCGCGCGCGCCACGGCAGGTCGCGGCCGTGGCGATCATACCAGTCGAGCAGGCATCGGGCCGAGACGCGCGATCGTTTGGGCAAAGGGGCTCGCTCCGCTTCGGTTGTGGAAATATCCCTGCGGGCCTCACAAAATGAGTGCCCCGTTCCGGCCCGCACAGCTTATACTGTCCCGGCGTCAGCTCAAAACGCCGCCGGCATGTGACGCAAGCCCGCCCGGCGCCGCAATCACAGGACCCTGGTGATGGCCCAGAAACTGGCCCGCTACATTCCCGCCATAACCCGCAAGACCATGGAGCGTTTCGGATTTGCCTATGGCGACATTCTCAATCAATGGCCGGCCATCGCCGGGCCGGAGCTTGCCGCATGTTGCGTCCCGGAACGCATTTCCTGGCCGCGCGGCATCGACAGCGAACAGAAAGCCCGGCGTGGACGCCATGGCGGCGGCACGCTGGTTATCCGGGTGAATGGCCCCATGGCCGTCGAGCTTCAGCACCTGACGCCCCGGATCATGGAGCGGATCAACGGCTATTACGGGTATCACGCCATTGGCTCGGTCAAAATCATCCAGGGCCCGCTGCCGCGCTGGCGCCAGCGC
>JALURZ010000276.1 GCA_027058735.1 Hyphomicrobiales bacterium
ATGTTGGTTGTGTGGCTGCGGGCACAGCCGGGCGCGCCCAGCACCGGCACGTCTTCCAGGTAGCCGAGCATGAGCAGGTTGCCGGGGTCTACCGGCACGCCCAGACATTCGACCCGGCCTCCGGCGCGCTCCAGTGCGCGCGGCACGATGTCGCGGCGGTCCATGATAGCGGTTTCGCCGGCCAGCACGATCAACTGCGCGCCTGCCGCGCGGCGCCGATCCAGGGTTTCCGCCAGGGTGACCTCACTGCTTTCGTCCTCCAGCGGTATGTAGTCGGTGGTTGTGATTTGCGAACCCAAATTTTCGATGCGTTGTTTGAGGGGTTGGAAATCGCGGTTTAGTTTTTCGTGAATGGAGACGGCGCCGGAAAAAATCATGCTCACCCGTTTGGGGGTGAGCATATCGATGGAAATGAGTGCGCGGTTTCCGCTATTGGCAATGCTTTCGACGTGGCAGACAGAATTCTGAGGCACCGCGAAGGGGATGATTTTGACGGTGGCGACGATCTGCCGTTGGTGGACCGGGGTGTGGTTTTGCAGGGTTGCGATGGTGATGCCCTCGTACTGGTTGATGCGATACAGCCGTTCCACGTCCACACGCATGATGCCCAGGCCGGTGGCGAGCAGGTTGACGCGCCCGGCAGAAGGGCCGACGAGGCGCAGGCCGCACCCCAGCGCGGCGGCGGCCACGCGGCGGGCCGCCTCGTTCTCCCCAACATCGTCCGGCGCGAGATCAGCCACGTACACGGTTTTTCGTCCGATGTCCCGTAAGGTCTGAATATCTTTCCCCGAAAGCGCCCGGCCTTTGCGCAGCAGGCGGCGGCCATTGGGGCCAGCAATGTTGTGGCCGAGGATTTTGCCTTGCGCCTGCGCGATGGGAACTGGGCCGAATTTCATTCCGTAATTTCGATCTTGCTCTTTACACAATCGAAGAAGGTTGCGGTCATCTTGCGGGTAACGCTGGGCATGAGCCGGGCTGCGGTGGCCGCAATTTTCCCTACGATGGCGATCTCAGCCGACCATTGAAGCTCGGTAGTGCCGTTTTCCGCCCCGTTTGTCAGGCGCATCTCACTGACTACGTCCGCCGCGCTGCCCGGCGCGTCCCCGTGGGCTTTCATCTTGGCGTAGTGGGGTGGCTGTAGCTCGACGAAGTCGATGTTGGCGTTGAACACCACGCGCATATTTCCCAGGCCGAGTGAGGCGACGGCTTTGAATTGTTTGCCAGGAACGACGATTTCCAATGTGTCCAACCCAGGAACACACTGACTGATGGAGGCGGGTTCCACGAGGAAATTCCATACATGTTCGAGAGGGGCGTTGATGGTTACAGAGCCGTCAAATTGCATTTGATCTCCTGAGTTCGATGCACTTCCCTCCTGCGATATATCCAATTATGCAAATATCTTGCGGTGTTCTTATGATAGTAGATCGAAGCGAGTGTGTCAAGAAAACTGGCGTAAATCGTCACGTCTCACGTGGGGATTTACACTGGCAGGGTTAGCGTTTGCCCGTGCCCTCTTTCGCTTTCCTGGTCGTTTCGCCATCCCGCGGCATGGTATAATTTGCGCGCATTTCTTTCATGAACAGGAGCGATGGTCATGTCAGGACATTCCAAGTGGTCAACCATTAAAAGGAAAAAAGGGGCCATGGACGCGAAGCGGGGCAAAATTTTCACCCGACTGGCGCGCGAGATCACGGTAGCGGCACGCGAGGGGGGCGGGGACCCGGAAATCAACTTCCGTTTGCGATTGGCAATCGACAAAGCCAAATCCGAAAACATGCCCAAAGAGAACATCGAGCGCGCCATCAAACGAGGCACAGGCGAGAACAAAGAAGGCGCGGAGTTCGAGGAGATCATGTACGAAGGGTATGCCCCGCACGGGGTTGCTCTGATGATCGAAGTGGTCACCGATAACCGCAACCGGGCGGTAGCTGACGTGCGTCACGTTCTTACACGGTTTGGCGGCAGTCTGGGCGAAGGCGGCTCCGTGGCCTGGCAGTTTAACCGTACTGCATATTTTGCTCTGAGCGCGGAGGGGATGGATTTTGACGAGGTGTTCATGGCCGCGGTAGACGGCGGCGCGGAGGACGTCACCGAGGACGGGGAGACCATTGAAATTTTTGCCCCCGTCGAGGCTTTCAAATCTATCAGCGACCAGTTACAGGCTATCGGTGTGCAACCCCAGGAAGCCGGGCTGAGGATGATTCCCTCTCACGAAGTCTCGCTAGGCCCGGAAGAAACCCTTAAAG
>JALURZ010000277.1 GCA_027058735.1 Hyphomicrobiales bacterium
CATCCGCTGGCCGGCTTCGGCACTATGGCTGACCGGGTTGAAACGGCCTTGCGCAGATCCACCAGAAACACCCGCCACGCCGGCATTCTGGCGGTTTTCCTGCTGCTCGTTCCCATTGCCGCCGCCGCGATTGCGCTCGCCGCCCTGCCCTATGCGGGTGCCGGTTTCAGCGTGCTGGCGCTCACCTTCGCCCTTGGCCACAGGAGCCTGCATGACCACGCGCGCCCGGTCGCGGACGCGTTGCGTGACGGCGACGAAGACAAGGCGCGCGCCCTTGTCGCGCACATGGTCAGCCGCGATTCATCGGCCCTCGACATTCCCGGCGCGGCAACCGAGTCGGTGCTGGAAAACGGCAATGACGGGGTGTTTGCGGCGCTGTTCTGGTTCGTACTCGCGGGCGCGCCGGGCGTCATCGTCTACCGGCTCGCCAATACGCTGGACGCCATGTGGGGATACCGCAACGAGCGCTACCGCGACTTCGGCTGGGCGGCGGCGCGGTTCGATGATGTGGCGAACTACCTGCCCGCAAGGCTCACGGCCCTGACTTACGCGCTTGTCGAACCCGCCAATTTTCGCAACGCGCTGGCTTGCTGGCGCAACCAGGCGCCCGCCTGGGACAGCCCCAACGCGGGGCCGGTCATGGCCGCCGGGGCCGGGGCGCTGGGCATCACCATCGGCGGGCCCGCGCGCTATCGCGGCGAATGGCATGAACGCCCGGTCCTCGGCGAAGGGCCTGCACCAAAGATCGGGGATATCGAACGGGCGTTACAGCTTGTGCGCAAGGGTGTGGGGCTGTGGCTCGCGGTGTTCCTGGCGGCCGGAGCGCTCAGCAATGCTTGAGCACGGCGGCAGCCTTGCCCGGGCCATCACGCGTTATGGCATCGCGCGCGAGGACTGGCTTGATCTGTCCACCGGGATCAATCCCGTCGGCTGGCCCGTGCCCCCGCTGCCGGCCTCCGTGTGGTCCCGCCTGCCGGAAACCGAAGACGGGCTGGCGGAGGCCGCGCGCGCCTGTTACCGCTGCGACGCCGTGCTGCCGGTCGCCGGCACCCAGGCCGCCATTCAGGCATTGCCGCGCCTGCGCGCGCCCGGCCGGGTGCATGTGCTCAGCCCCGGCTACGCCGAACATGCCCAAGCCTGGCGGCGCGCAGGGCACGAGGTTGCGGGGGTGAGCGCCGACAATCTCGACGGGGCCTCCTCGCGCGCGGACGTGCTCGTTGTCATTCATCCCAACAATCCCACCGGCGCGCGCTTCGCGCCGGACCGGCTGCTCGCCTGGCACGGGCAACTGGCGGCCCGGGGCGGCTGGCTGGTGGTGGATGAAGCCTTCATGGATGCCACGAACGAAGCAAGCCTTGCCCCGCACAGCACGCGCGAAGGCCTGGTGGTGCTGCGCTCGCTGGGCAAGTTTTTCGGACTGGCGGGCGCGCGGGTCGGGTTTGTCTGCGCGCCGCGCAAGCTGCTGGCGCGCCTTGAAGAGGCGCTTGGCCCCTGGACGGTCGCGACGCCCGCGCGCGCGATCGCCAGTGCGGCCCTGGGCGAACGCGAGTGGCAGGACAGGACGCGCCGGCGGCTCATCAGGGACGCCGCGCGGCTGGGCGCGCTGCTTGAAAAAAACGGACTTGCGCCCGATGGCGGCTGCGCCCTGTTTCAGTGGGTGCGCACGCGCGATGCTGCGCGCCTGCACCACCGGCTTGCGCAGCGCGGCCTGTGGGTCCGCCTGTTCGCCGAACCCCAAAGCCTGCGTTTCGGGTTGCCGGGAGCGGAGAAAGACTGGGCGCGGCTGGAGACGGCGCTGGGCGAATTGTGCCGTCCCGCGCTCACCGGGGCGGCGCGATGAGGGCGCGCACCGTGATGGTTCAGGGCACGACGTCGGATGCCGGCAAGAGCTTTCTGGTGACGGCCCTGTGCCGCTGGCTGGTGCGTCAGGGGGTGCATGTGGCCCCGTTCAAGCCGCAGACCATGGCGCTCAACAGCGCGGTCAGCGCGGAGGGTGGCGAAATCGGCCGCGCCCAGGCGGTGCAGGCCATGGCCTGCGGGCTGGAGATCGCCACCGACATGAACCCGGTGCTGCTCAAGCCCAACAGCGATACCGGCGCCCAGATCATCATTCACGGCCGCGCCATCGGTAATATGGATGCAGGCCCCTACCACGACTACAAGCGCACGGCGCGGGCCGCCGTGCTTGAGTCCCATGCGCGGCTCGCGGATCGTTATGACGCCATTGTCGCGGAGGGCGCGGG
>JALURZ010000278.1 GCA_027058735.1 Hyphomicrobiales bacterium
CACCGGCGTGCGTCCGAAAGGGTCAAGGCTGGCGCCAGCGCCTCGGGGTCCATCAGGATTTCGATCAGCGCCGGGCCGCCGGCCGCAGCCGCGCGCTCGAAGGCGGCCGGAAAATCCTGCGAGCGCCTGACCTGCTCGCCGTGAGCGCCGAAACTTCGCGCCAGCGCCGCGAAGTCCGGGTTTTTCAGCGATGTGGCGCTGACCCGCCCGGGATGTTCGCGTTCCTGATGCATGCGGATGGTGCCGAACATGGCGTTGTTGCATACGATGACGATGAGGGCGAGGTCATACTGGACCGCGGTCGCCAGTTCCTGCCCGGTCATCAGGAAACAGCCGTCACCGGCGAATGTGACCACGGTGCGCTGCGGGCAGGCCAGCTTGGCGGCGATCGCGGCCGGCAGTCCGTATCCCATGGAGCCCGAGGTGGGGCCAAGCTGGGTGCGGTAGGGCCGGTACTGGTAGTAACGGTTGACCCAGCCGCAATAGTTGCCCGCGCCATTTGTGATGATGGCATCGGGGCCGAGCGTTTCGCGCAAATGAACGACGACATCCTCTAGGCGCACGCTGCCCGGCGTTTTCTGCGGCTTGATGTGATCGAGATAGTCCGCGCGCGCCTGCGCGCGCCAGTTCCCCCAGGCCACCTTGTTCGGGCTCGCCAGTTGCGCCAGCGCCCGGGTGGCGGGGCCCGATGCGGCATTGATGCCCAGGACCGGGCGGTAGACGCGGCCCAGTTCATCGCCGGCGGGATAAATATGGACAAGGCGCTGTCTGGGTTGCGGGCTCTCAAGCAGCGTATAGCCGCCGGTTGTCATTTCGCCAAGCCGCGCGCCAATGCACAACACCAGATCGGCGTCGCGGATCCGCTGCGCCAGTTTCGGGTTGATGCCGATGCCCACGTGGCCCGCATAGTGATCGCGGGTATTGTCGAAATAGTCCTGGCAGCGGAAGGTGGCGGCGACCGGCAGGTCGAAATTTGCGGCGAACGCGGCCATGTCGTCGGCCGCGCGTTGCGACCAGCCGCCGCCGCCGACCAGCGCCAGGGGCCGTTCGGCGGACGCCAGCAGTTCGCGCAGGCGGTTCATGCCGCCGGCGTCGCAGCCGGCCTCGATGCGCGTTGCGCGCGCCATGTCGCGGGTATCGGCCGTTGCCGACAGAACGTCTTCGGGCAGCGCCAGCACCACCGGGCCGGGGCGTCCCGACATGGCCAGATGAAACGCGCGCGAGACATATTCGGGAATGCGTTCGGGCGTATCGATCCGGCCCGCCCATTTCGCCAGCGGGGCGAACATCTGCGTGAAATCGACTTCCTGAAAGGCTTCGCGGTCGGCCATGCCGGTGGCCACCTGGCCAATGAACAGGATCATGGGCGTGGAATCCTGATACGCGATGTGCACACCGGCCGACGCATTGGTGGCGCCGGGGCCGCGGGTGACAAAGCAGATGCCAGGCCTGCCGGCGAGCTTGCCATGGGCCTCCGCCATCATCGCCGCCCCGCCCTCCTGGCGGCAGGTGACGGTCTTTATGGTGTCGGTGTCGTACAGCGCGTCGAGTACATTGAGAAAGCTCTCTCCGGGTACGCAGAATACATGGCTCGTTTCCTGGATGACCAGTTGATCGACCAGGATTTGCCCGCCGCTTCGCATTGCCATTGCTGATGCCTCTTGACTGTTGGCCGTTCGGCTCGCGCGCAGGCTCGCGCGCCGGCGCGCGATTGTCCAGCCTGAAAACGCAACGCCCCCGAGCGCGCCCGCGGGACAGTCATCCGCCGGGCGGGTTGGGGCCAAAGAGGAAATGGCCGCGAGGACCGCGGCCATTGCGCACCTGGGTGGGGTTTGCGTTCGCCCGGCGCTACAGCCGCTGCACCTGGGCGGAGTCGCGCGGCGCCAGATAGAACGTGTCATCCATCGTCACCCCGCCGGTGACAAACTGCCCGACCACCGATGTGTAGGTATAGGAGACCTCCACCATGATGACGCTGCCATTGGGCTGGGTCAGGCCGTTCGGCAATGTAACCGTCGATCCGACACCGCGCGGGGCCGCGTTGAAGGCGTCGCTCCAGGCAACCGTCGTGTTGTTCGACGCATCGGCGACAACGCTGGTGAGCGTGATCTGCAGGTTGGCCTGCGGATAGGGGGCCAGGATCGATGTCGTGGCCTGAAACAGGTCGTTGATTTCCGCGGTCGTCAGCGCGGTCGACTGCGCCACCAGGTCGGCGACCGAACTGGCGGCCTTGGTCACCTTGCGGTCAATCGTCAGCAGTTGGGTGATTTCGACAGAGCCGAAATAAAATATCACCATGACCGGCAGGACCAGGGCGAATTCCATGGCCGCGAGACCGCCGGTTTCGCGGCGCCAGCCGGTCAGGGTGGCGCGCAATTTTTTGCCCCAGTTGCTCATGTTCACTTGCTCCTCGTTTCAGATCTGGCGGATCGTTCAGATCGAACTCGATGGGGGATGATCAGAAAGGTTCGTTGCGAAAGGCTGCGCCGGCGGCGATCAGACGCTTGGAGCCGTTCATGTTGGACAGCCCGGTGATCGGGTCCGGGATCAGCAGATCCCAGTCATAAAAGACGCGCACGATCACCACATCGGACGCGGCGCCGGGCTGATAGACGAAATTGTTGGCCAGATTGCCCTCGGCATCGAGGGGCGGCGGCAGGTTGACCGCGCCGAAATTCGGAAATGTCCGCACATCGACCCGCAGCCGGCTGCTGCAATTGGCCATTGTCGGCTGGTTGGCGCACACCAAATCGCGGAACTGCTGCTCGGTGAGCCCCTGGGCCTGGACCTGACCGGTGCGGATCATGCGCGCCGCGTTAGCGACCCCGGTTTCCAGCGCCTGACCGGAAAAGAACACGATGGTGGTTTCGAAAATCGCAAACAGCAGGGCAAAAAACGGCGCCGCGATGATGGCGAACTCAACGGCCGCCGCGCCATCGCTCTTGCGGGCCAGCCGCTGCGCCAGACGGCTGAACGGCGATCGCCCGGCGCCACGGCCGGTCTGCGCGCATGCGCGGCTGAAGGAAAATTTTCTGCGCGGTTTCATGGAACGAGACCCCATGGATTGGTCCGAAATCTACTCACATTCTGGCGCAGGATACACAATTCTGGTTAGCACTTCGTAGATGAATTGTTAATTCATATGCAATGGTGAACAAAAAGCTAACAATATATATTCGGTTCACCAATGTGTAACCAATATGAATATCGGAATTTTTACTTGTTTGTGAAACAGTCACATCACGGTGCCGGGCATTTTGCATTGGTTTCCCGGTGAGCGGGACGCAACGGCAACAACACGCAAATTTGGCAGGACGCGTCATGAGTAAACGGACTTCCATTATCGCTGCGGGGCTTTCGCAGGCGGCCTCGTCGCTCGGTTCCCTTGCGGGCCTTGCCCGCAGGCTGGTGAGCGACACGACCGGCAATGTGGCGATGATTTTCGGCATCGCCGCAATCCCGCTGATTATCGCCGGGGGATCCGCAGTGGACTATTCGCGCGCCTTTGTGGTCCAGCAAAGGCTGAGCGCGGCACTGGACGCCGCCGCCCTTGCGGTCGGCTCCTCCGCGCAGACCGACATCGAGGCGCTGCGCCAGCTTGCCCAGGATTATTTCAACGCCAATTATCCGGCCGCGGAAATGGGCGTGCCCGGCGCCCTGAACCTGACCGTCGCCAACGACACCATATCCCTGTCGGCGACGGCCCAGTTGCCAACCGTCATGATGGGCATTGCCGGCATCTACACGATGGATGTCTCCAGCAACGTTCAGGTCACCAAGGAGCGCTCGGCCATCGAGGTCGCGCTGGTGCTCGACAATACCGGCTCGATGAATTCCGGCGGCAAGATCGCCGCCCTTCGCACGGCGTCGAACGATCTGGTCGATATCCTGTTTGGCGAAGAGGAGAACCCCGAACTGCTCAAGTTCGCTCTGGTGCCCTTCGCCTCGACCGTCAATGTGGGCACGCAATATCTCAACAGCGGCTGGATCGACGTGAACGGCCTGAACTCGCTCCATGGAGCCCAGTTCACGAGCGGCGACCGCAACGTGTTTGCGCAATATGCGCGCCTGAGAAACAAGAGCTGGAACGGCTGTGTCGAGGCGCGCCCGGCGCCGTATGATACGCTGGACACGCCGCCGAGCCAGTCCAATGGCGACACGCTCTGGGTGCCCTATTTCGCGCCCGACGAGCCCGACAGCAGCGCCGCCCAGCGCGTCGGCATGTGGTATGGCAACAGCTATCTCTCCGACCAGTTTCCGCGGCGCAACCGGAATATGGACCAGCGCCAGCGCTCGACCACGAAATACACCAACCGCCGCGTCAATTCCGACGGGCCGCATTTCAACTGCAAGAACCGTCCGATCCAGCCCCTGACCAATTCGAAATCGACCATCCAGAACGCGATCAACCAGATGTCGGCATCGGGCAGCACGACCATTCCGATCGGGCTCGCGTGGGGCTGGCGCGTGGTTTCGCCGGGCGTCCCGTTCACGCAGGGCGCGAGCTATGCCGATGAGACGGTCAAGAAGGTGATCATCCTGCTGACGGATGGCGAGAATTTCATCGGCAATCTGAACAATCACAACCGCAGCTGGTACACCGGCTACGGCTATGTCAGCCAGGGCCGGCTGGGCACCACCAGTTCGTCCGCCGCGCTCGCCGAAGTGAACAGCCGCACCTCGCAGATCTGCTCGAACATCAAGAATGCCGGAATTCTGCTGTATACGATCACGTTCCAGGTCGGCAGTTCATCAACCCGCGCGTTGATGCGCAACTGCGCCAGCAGCCCGAGCATGTATTTCGACTCGCCCTCCAATGCGCAATTGCGCCAGAATTTTCAGGAGATCGCGGCCCAGCTCGGCAAATTGCGGATCAGCCGGTAGCGTCCCGCCCCTCAGGGCGTGCCGCCGCGCCCGCGCCGTCCCCGGCCCGTTGAAAAACAAATGGGCCGGGGGGCGTTCATTATACTTGTAATTTTACGAAAACTTTACCGGCTTTCCTTGCGGTATCTTTACTGCGCCATGAGATACTCCGGTCCAAACGACAATTATCGGATGGTGTATCATGGAACAGAGTTCAGGAAACTTCGGATATTTCGGCCGGACCATCGCGAATTTCAGCGCCTGCGCGCGCCTCTTTATTCGCGACACCGCGGCAAACGCGGCCATGATTTTCGGCATTGCGGTGATTCCACTGATCATGGCCGGCGGCGCGGCGGTGGACTTTTCGCGCGCGTTTCTGGTGCAGCAGCGCCTTTCCGCCGCCCTTGACGCCACCGCCCTTGCGGTCGGGTCCTCGTCCCAGACGGATCCGACAGAGCTGAGCGCCCTGGCGCAGAGTTATTTCGACGCCAATTTTCCGGCCTCCGAAATCGGCACGCCCGGCAACCTGCAACTCACCATCGATGGCGCGACCGTGACGCTGTAGGCGACCGCGCAGGTGCAAACGACGCTGATGCAAATCGCCGGTTTTCAGACCCTTGACGTGAACAGCTATGTCGAGGTCACCCGCGAGCAAACCGCGCTCGAAGTCACGCTGGTGCTCGACAATACCGGCTCCATGAATTCCTCCGGCAAGATCACGGCCCTGAAGCAGGCATCGACGGATCTGGTCAATCTGCTGTTCGGGCAGGAAGAAAATCCGGCACTGCTCAAATTCGCCCTGGTGCCGTTCGCGGCGTCGGTGAATATCGGCTCGCAATATCTCAACAGCGGATGGATGGACAACAACGCCGCCAACTCCCTGCACGGGGTTCAGTTCGAAGCCGGCAGCCAGAACGTGTGGGACCAGTATGCCAAGCTCGTCAACAAGAGCTGGAATGGCTGCGTGGAAGCCCGCCCCGCTCCCTTCGACATTCTCGACACGCCTCCAGACCCCGCCAATGGCGATACCTTGTGGGTGCCCTATTTCGCGCCCGACGAGCCCGATAGCTGGGCGGCCGGCCAGAACGGTTTCTGGTATGGCAACAATTACCTTGGCGACGATGTCGGCAACGGCAACACGAATGTCGATCTGCGCCAGCGCAAGGTGAGCAAATACGACAGCGAAACCGTCAACGCGGACGGTCCGTATTTCAACTGCAAGAACCAGCCGATCCAGCCGCTGTCGAATTCCAAGACGACAATACTCAACGCCGTCAACCAGATGACCGCGGCCGGCAGCACGGTTATTCCGATCGGCCTTGCCTGGGGATGGCGCGTGCTGTCGCCGGAACAGCCGTTCACCCAGGGCGCCTCATACAGCGATCCGACCGTCAAGAAGGTGATCATTCTGCTGACCGACGGCAAGAACGACATCGGCAACCTGCCAAACCACAACACCTCCTGGTATAACGGGTATGGATATATTTCCCAGGGCCGGCTCGGTACCACCAATTCCGCCCAGGCGCATGTGGAACTGAACAACCGGACCGCGCAATTGTGCACCAATATCAAGACCGCCGGAATCTTGATCTATACGATCACGTTCCAGGTTTCCGATCCCACGATCCAGAACCTGATGCGCAATTGCGCCACGACCCAGGCGATGTATTTCGACTCGCCCTCGAACAGCGAATTGCAACAGAACTTTCAGGAGATTGCCGCGCAACTGGGAAAGCTGCGCATCAGCAAGTGATCTTCAGGGCGTGGCGACTGGCTCATTGCCGGAGAGAAAAAACCCCGGCCCCGGTTTTGCGGGGGCCGGGGTTTTCTTCTCAACCGGCTGCGCGCGGGGCCGCTCTATTGCGGGCCGCCGGCCATGCCCGTGCCCTTGGAGAGGGCCGATTTTTCGGAAATCATCTTGCTGATCGCGCCGAACGCCGCCGGTGCGTCGCCGACCTCGAGGGTGGTCTCGCAACGCGGCGCGCAACTGTATGTGTAGCGGGCGCCGCCCTTGTGCAAGGTCACCGCCTGCGGCCTGGCGTTGCGGACCGAAATGGCGACATTGGCGATTTCCTCGCCGGCCGCATCAAGCACGATCAGATTCGTGTTGCCGAACATCTTGCCGGTAATCACCAGCAGATCGCTGTCCTGCACGGTGACATCGGCGATCATCGGATTGCCCATGATAACCGTTGCGGCCGGCCCGGAGAGGCGGTGCAGTTTCGCCTCATCGACCCCGACCATCAGGGCCTGGGCGCGCAATCCGGCGGCCCCGAGCGTGACGATCAGAACCGCGGCCACAACAAAAATACCCAATTTCGCCGCGCAGTTGCGGGGCCGTTGCATCGTCCAGCACATGTGTTTCGCTCCTCCTCGCCATCGCGCGAATTCACCACTCGCGCCATTAGGCCCGCAAATTGGTGAAGGAAGTGCTTACGGCGCGAAAATCGGCGCGCGTCCTCCCGGCAGCGGATGTCCGGCCTGGCGCAAAGCTGGCGGTCATGGGCGCAAAAGCACCGGCGGGGGCGGATTTTCCGCACCCGCTCGCGCGGCCAGCGGGCCGACAACTTTGCCGCAACCGGCAATTGCGACGGTTTACGAGGCTTCAGTTGTTGCCCCCTGGATAATTTTATTTGCACTTATTATTGCTTTAATTCATCATTAATTAGTGTATCCATTAGTATAAATAAATTAACATAAGCAATGTTGAATTGAAAAATTTCCCACCCAAATTAACCAGGCAGTAAGTCCTGATCTGTATTATGGCCGGCAGTTCGGACCCGTTAGTGTATCCGCCGATGGGAAAAATGAACTGGTGCTGTCAAATCCTGTTGATTGAAGGAGAAGTGAATATGAGTAAGCTGTTTGCACGTTTCGTCAAAGACGAGTCTGGCGCCACGGCCATTGAGTATGGCCTCATTGCCGCCGGCATCGCCGTCGCGATCATCACGGTTGTTGGTACCCTTGGCACCAACCTCAGCGGTACGTTCGGTACTGTTGCAACGGGCGTTAACTAGGCCGTCTGTTTGACCGGCTCACGCGTTCGCGCATTCGCGCCCGCGCGGTTTGGGCTGGCCTGATCAAGAGCCGCCGGTTTGTGTCGAGGCACAGGCCGGCGGCCTTCTTTTTGCGCCGCCGCGCCGCGCATTTTACCGATCCTTTACCCCTGGCCGGCACGATTGAACCCCCGCCGCATGACGCAACTGCCAGAGCGACCCGATGCCGTCTTCACTGCTGATCCTGATTTTTCCCGCCATCATGGCCTATGCCGCGGCAAGCGATCTTTTGACCATGAAGATTGCAAACTGGGTGCCGCTGGCGCTCATCGCCGCATTTTTCATTCTGGCGGTGCCGGCCGGCATGGATTGGGCCACGATGGCCCAGCACGTGCTGGGCGGCATGGCGATGCTGGTGCTGGGCTTCGCGCTGTTTGCGTTCGGCTGGATCGGGGGGGGCGATGCGAAGCTGTTTGCGGCCACCTGTTTGTGGTTCGGCTGGTCGCAGATACTGGAATATATCGTCATCGGCGGCCTGCTCGGCGGCGGTCTGACCCTTATTGTGCTGAGTTTTCGCTGGATGCCCCTGCCGCAGGCGATTGCCGGCCAGACCTGGGTGGCGCGGCTGCACGGCCGGGGCAATGGGGTGCCCTACGGCATAGCGCTGGCCGCCGCCGCGATGATCGTTTTTGCGAGATCTCCGTGGATGTCGGCGCTGGGCGGCTAGGCGCGCACTATTCGGGTCCGGCCAAAATGCACCAGCGGTTAACCCTAATTTGACCATTGCCGGGTCACAATCGGCGTCAGGGAGTTTGGTGTGTCCGGTGCGTTGCCGGTGTTTGTTTGGAAAGTTCGCGTCATGAGGCTCGCACGTATCGCCGTATTGGGAGTGGCTCTGGGTTCCGCCGTCGTCGCCGGGCTGCTGGCCAAAGGCATGGTCACCGGCACCAAATCAGCGGAAACGCCGGAAGCAAAACAATTCGACACGATGGAAGTGCTTGTCGCCTCGCGTGATATTGCACTGGGGAGCAAGGTGTCCGCCTCCTCGCTCCAGTGGGTTGATTGGCCGAAGGCCGCCGTCAATAGCCGCTATATTACCCGGTCGGGCGCGCCGGACGCCTTGAACAAACTCACCGGCGCGGCGGCCCGCTCGCAGATTCTGTCCGGCGAGCCGATCGTCAAAGCCAAGCTGGTGACGGTCGAGGGCAACGGCTTCATGTCGGCGATCCTGAAATCGGGCATGCGCGCCATTTCGGTGAAGATTTCACCGGAAACCGGCGCCGGCGGGTTTATTCTGCCCAACGACCATGTCGATGTGATCCTGACCCGCCAGATGCGCAGCGCCGGCCGCGAGCAGTTTCGCTCCGAAACCATCCTGAGGAATGTGCGCGTGCTGGCCATCGACCAGGCGATCGACACCAGCAAGAAGGGTGCGGAGCAGGTTGCCGTAGGCAAGACCGCGACGCTTGAGTTGTGGCCGGCGCAGGCTGAATCGCTGGCGCTGGCGGAATCCATGGGGTCCATTTCTCTGTCGTTGCGCAGCCTGACGGACGCGGGATCAAACGGCAAGACCGATGAGGCCGGGCGCACCGGGCGGCGCAAGGGCACGGTGACGGTGTTGCGCTATGGCGTGGCGTCGTCGGTCCAGACCGGCCGCTAGGAGTGAGATCGATGCGCAATCTGCAGATATTCGCACAACCTCGCACGGGCCCGGGGCGTATTGCGCCGATAGGCCTGGCAGTGGCCGTGCTGGTCGCGCTGGTGCAGTTCGCCTTCGTTTCGCCCGCCCTGATCGGCTCGCTGCGTGCCGCTGAACTCGATGGCGGGCCGGGCGAGGTCACCTTGCGTGAATCCGCGACCAGGCAATATGTCAAGATCGGCCTCAACAAATCGCTGATTGTCCGCCTGCCGCGCCCGGCGCGCGACATTCTCGTGGGCAATCAGAAAATCGTCGATGCGGTCTTGCGCACCGCCAAGACCACCTATCTCCTGGGCAAGACGGTGGGACAGTCCAACGTCTTTTTCTTCGATGCGCAGGGCCGCCAGATCCTCAATCTGGAAGTGCAGGTCGAGCGTGACCTGGCCGTCTTGAAACGCATGTTGCGCAGGCTCGTGTCGCGCAACAACATCAAGCTTGATTCCATCAACGACACGGTGATTCTGACCGGAACCGTTTCCAATTCATCGGAAGCCAGGCGCGCTGCCGATCTCGCCGCGCGCTTCACGGGCGATCCGAAAAAAGTCCTCAACATGCTGACGACGGCGGGCAAGGACCAGGTGCTGCTCAAGGTGTCGGTCGTTGAAATGCAGCGCACCGTGCTCAAACAGCTTGGCGTCGATCTGTCCAACACGCTGAATATCGGCAGCACGGTGATCAATCTCGCCACCGCCAATCCGTTCACGCTGTTTGGCTCGCCATTGTCCACCACCGCGCTTGCCGGCACCGCGCAAAGTGGCGGCGATTCGGTCAGCGCCACCTTGCGGGCGATGGAGCGCAATGGCCTGACCCGCACATTGGCGGAACCGACGCTGACCGCGATCAGCGGCGAATCGGCGAAATTTCTCGCCGGCGGCGAGTTTCCGGTGCCCTCCTCGCGCGACAGCGACGGCAATGTGGTCGTTGAATTCAAACCGTTCGGTGTCGGTCTGTCGTTCACCCCGACGGTCCTGAGCGAAGGCCGCATCAGCATGAAAATTTCCACCGAGGTCAGCGAGACCACGAGCGAGAACGCGTTTGTCCTCGGCGGCGCCACGCAAACCACCCTGACGGTTCCCGGTCTGCGGGTGCGGCGCGCGGAAACCACGGTCGAGCTTCCCAGCGGCGGTTCGATGGTCATGGCGGGGCTCATTCAGGAGACCACCAAGCAGAACCTGAACGGGGTTCCGGGGATCAAGGATATCCCGGTACTGGGCGCGTTGTTCCGCAGCCGCGACTTTCAGTCGGCTGAAACCGAACTGGTCGTCATCGTGACACCTTACATCGTGCAGCCGACCTCGCGCGGCGCGCTGTCGGATCCCGATCAGAATTTTCGGCAGGCCAATGATGCGCAGACCATGCTGCTGGGACGCCTGAATAAAGTTTACGGCGTCGCCGGCGGCGCACTGCCGAACGGCAAATATCATGGCAGCTACGGGTTCATCGTCGAATAGCGGTTTGGAGTGAGTGAAATGGCCAGAACAACGGATCAGCACAATGTGGCGCCCGCCCGCCGCACGCGCCGCAATCTGGCGCTGGTGATTGCCGCGGTGGGCCTGCCGGTGCTTGGGGGATGCGCGGGCCAGTTGGCCGGTGTAACCGCGGACACGGGCCGTTCCGTTTCCTATCAGGACCGCCTTCCGATTAAGGTTTCGCGCGCCACCAGCACGCTCAGGGTGCCCGTCGGGCGCACCGTACAGGGGCTCAGCGGCCCGAAGCGTGCGCAAATCAGCCGGTTTCTGCAAGTCTACAAAGACCGCGGCGCCGGCAAATTGCGGGTTTCGCGCCCTGTGGGCACGCCGAACCAGTATACGGCCAGTGCGACGGTGGGGCAGATCAGCCAGATGATTGACCGGATCGGCGTGCCGCGTGAATCGATTATTCTGAGTGCCTATCAACCCTCCGGCAAAAGGGCGAACGCCCCCATCATCCTGAGCTATATCCGCTACACCGCGAAGGCCGCGCCGTGCGGCGACTGGTCCACCAATCTGGCGGTGACCTACCGCAACAGGCCCTATCCCAATTTCGGCTGCGCGACCCAGGCGAACCTCGCCGCCGTGGTGGCCAATCCGGGTGATCTCGTGAAGCCGAGGACGATGACGCCCCCCGACGCGATCCGGCGCGACAACACCTTCGAACTCTACCGCAAGGGCGAAGTGACCGCGGCGCAGAAATCTGACGAGGAAAAAGCAAAAGTGAGCACGGTGGGCGATGAGTGATCTGGTTCAGACTATCGATGAGGAGGGCACGCTTCCGGCGGCGATCTCCATTCCGCGTATTTCGATTCACGCGTTCTGCGATCTGCCGGAAACGGCGAAAATCCTGCAGGGCGCCGCCAGCGACCGCCGCTTGTCGCGGGCCCATACCAATGTTCAGACGGGCGGCATCGCGGGGGCGGTGAAATATTTCGACGATACGCCGACGCCGAACCTGCTGATCGTCGAGTCGCGGGCCGGGCGCGACCAGGTGCTGGACGATCTTGCGCGCCTCTCGAAGGTCTGCGACAGCGGCACCAAGGTGGTGGTGATCGGCCATGTCAATGACGTGCTGCTGTACCGCCAGCTCATTCAGGATGGCGTCAGCGAATATGTGGTGGCGCCGTTCACCCAATTGCAGATTATCGAATCGATCGCCAGTCTCTACAATGCCCCCGGTTCCTCGCCGCTCGGCCGCGTCACCGCCTTTGTCGGGGCGAGCGGGGGGGCCGGCTCCAGCACCCTGTCGCATAATATCGGCTGGGCGATGGCGAAAATCGCCGGCAGGAACACGGTCATCGTCGATCTGGATATTCCGTTCGGCACGGCCGGGCTGAACTTCAACCAGGATCCCCCGCAAGGCGTGGCCGAAGCCCTGTCCGCGCCCGACCGGATTGACGACACGCTGCTTGATCGCCTGTTGACCCGCTGCACCGAGCAACTGAGTCTGCTGGCGGCACCCGGCCTGATTGACCGGGATGTCGCCATCGACGAAGAGGGTGTTGAGCGGCTGCTCGATGTCGTGCGCCGCAACGTGCCCAACATCGTTGTCGATGTGCCCCATGTCTGGGGCCCGTGGGCGCGCAAGGTTCTGGTGGGCGCGGATGATATCGTCATCACCGCGACCCCCGATCTCGCCAGTCTCAGGAATGGCAAGAACCTGTTCGATTTTCTCAAGTCGGCGCGCGCCAATGACAGCGAACCCAAACTGGTCATCAATCAGGTGGGCGTGCCGAAGAAGCCGGAGATCGGGCCGAAGGAATTTGCCGCCGCCCTGGAGACCGAGCCGGTGCTGATCCTGCCCTATGACCCGCAACTGTTCGGCACCGCGGCCAATAACGGGCAGATGATCGACGAAGTGAACGCCAAGAACAGGACTGCGGACGGCATCGTGTTCCTCGCCCGGATGCTCGCCGGCACGGGCGAGCCGGCGGCCAGGCAGAGCCGCTCCTTGCTTTCACCCATACTGAGCCGCTTTTCGCGCGGCAAAGGCGAGAAAGCGGATGCCGGCAGCAGGGGCGCGGCATAATGTTCGGCAAGCGGGGCGAGACGGACGGGGCCAAGGCCCCGCAACGGCCCTCGCCTCCGGCGCGCGAGCCTGCGCGCGCGCCAAGCCTGCCCGAAACCGGCGTCCCTGACTTGCCGTTCGCGGATGCCGGTGCGGCCCGCCCGCGCGATCATGCGCTACCCGGTGCCTGTGCGCCCGAGCCTGCCCGTGGCGAAGCCCCCGAGCCCCGCGCGCCCGCTCCACCGGCGAAAAAACCGGCGGCCCCGGCGCCCTCGGGCCTTGACTCCCGCGGGCCGGCGAAGACCGAGGCCCAACCGCGCTCCGAAGACTACTACAAAGTCAAGACCACCATTTTCAACGCGCTGATCGACGCCATCGATCTGGCGCAACTGGCGCAGCTCGATCGCGACGAAGCGCGTGAGGAAATCCGCGATATCGTCAACGAGATCATTTCGATCAAGGGCGTCGTCATGAGCATCTCCGAGCAGGAAGACCTGCTGGAGGACATCTGCAACGATGTGCTCGGCTACGGCCCGCTGGAGCCGCTGCTGGCGCGCGACGATATCGCCGACATCATGGTCAACGGCGCGGAGCGCACCTTCATCGAGGTCGATGGCAAGGTCCAGGATACCGCCGTCCGTTTCCGCGACAACGACCAGCTGATGAATATCTGCCAGCGCATCGTCAGCCAGGTCGGCCGGCGGGTGGACGAAGCCAGCCCGATCTGCGATGCGCGCCTTCCAGACGGCAGCCGCGTCAATGTGATCGCTCCGCCGCTGGCGATCGATGGCGCCGTGTTGACCATCCGCAAGTTCAAGAAAGACAAGCTCAAAATGGAGGATCTTGTCAGATTCGGCTCGATCACGCCGGAAGGGGCAAAGATACTCGGCATCATCGGCAAGTGCCGCTGCAATGTCATAATTTCGGGCGGCACCGGGTCTGGCAAAACCACCCTGCTCAATGCGCTGACGGCGTTCGTGGAGGCGGACGAACGGGTTATCACATGCGAGGACTCAGCGGAACTGCAGCTTCAGCAGGCCCATGTGGTGCGCCTGGAAACGCGCCCGCCGAACCTCGAGGGCGAAGGCGAGATCACGATGCGCGATCTGGTCAAGAACTGCCTGCGCATGCGCCCTGAGCGCATCATTGTCGGCGAGGTGCGCGGCCCCGAGGCGTTCGATCTGTTGCAGGCCATGAATACCGGCCATGACGGCTCCATGGGCACGCTCCATGCGAACTCCCCGCGCGAGGCCCTCAGCCGGCTCGAAAGCATGATCACGATGGGCGGGTTTTCGCTGCCCTCCAAGACCATCCGCGAAATGATCGTCGGCTCCATAGACGTCATCATCCAGGCGGCGCGCCTGCGCGACGGGACGCGCCGGATCACCCATATCACCGAAGTGCTGGGGGCCGAAGGCGAGGTCATCACCACCCAGGATCTGTTCGTCTACGAGATGGACGGCGAGGATGCCAACGGCAATATCATTGGCGCGCATCGCTCGACCGGCATCGCGCGGCCCAATTTCTGGGAACGGGCGCGCTACTACAACGAAGAACTCAATCTGGCCACGGCGCTGGAGGCCGCGGAACGCCGCGAGGCGGGCGGTGGCAAGGCCGGCAATGGCGGGGGACAGGCGCGTGTTTGACGGAAATCTCGGCGTTATCCTCATATCCCTGATGGCGGCGGTCGCCGTGGCCGGGCTGGCGGCGGCCCTGTTCTATCCGGCGATCGCCGGCGGCGGGCAGAGCAGCAGGCGGCTGGCGGAGGTGAAAAGCCGCAGCGTTGACACAAAACGCACGAGCCGCGGGGCCGATGCCGGCCGCAACCGCCGGCGCCAGGTGCAAGAAACCCTCAAGCAGCTTGACGCCCAGAAAAAGAACAAGAAAAAGCGCGTTCCCCTGCGCATCCGCATCGAGCAGGCGGGCCTGGGAATTTCGGTTCGCGCATTCTGGGTCATGAGCATTCTGTTCGGGCTGTTTGTCGCCTTTGTCGTGCTGGTTACCGGCTCGGGATGGGCGGTGACGGCGATTACCGCCTTCGTGGCCAGCGTGGGCGTGCCGCGCTGGTTTCTGGGATATGCCAAGAAACGGCGCATGACGAGGTTTTTGAACGAGTTCGCCAATGCCATCGATGTGGTGGTGCGCGGCGTCAAGTCCGGCCTTCCGGTCAATGACTGTTTCCAGATCGTCGCCAAGGAATCCGCCGATCCGGTCGGGCCGGAATTCAGGCGCATCGTGGAGGGCCAGCGTCTCGGGGTAACCCTGGAACAGGGCATGGAGCGCATGTATGAGCGCATGCCGCTGGCGGAGGTCAACTTCTTGAGCATCGTGATGACGATCCAGAAGAAAACCGGCGGCAACCTCGCCGAAGCGCTCGCCAATCTTTCCACCGTGCTGCGGGACCGCAAGAAGATGCAGGGCAAGATCAAGTCCATGAGCCAGGAGGCCAAATCGTCGGCCGCCATCATTGGTGCCCTGCCGATCATCATCATGCTGCTGGTCTACATGACGAGCCCGGAATACATCACCATCCTGTGGACCGACCGCCTCGGCCAGGTGATGCTGGTCGGGTGCGCGGTGTGGATGACCATCGGTGTTCTGGTGATGAGAAAAATGATCAATTTCGATTTCTAGGGCGCCGCGGCGATGTACGATCTCATTGTTTCCATATTGTTCAATCCGCAGACGCTGATCGCGGTGTTTGTCGGTGTCGCCGCCTTTGCGACCATTGTCACGCTGGGGCTGCCGCTGCTTGAAGGCAACAGGCTGGGCGCGCGCATGAAAAGTGTCGCCGCCGAACGCGAGGCCCTGCGCGCGCGCCATCTGGAACGCCTGCAGAAGGAAAAAAGCGGCGGCTCTTTGCGGCAAAACCCCAAGGCCTATATGTTGCAGGCGGTCAGGCAGCTCAATCTGCAAAAGCTGCTCGAAAGCGAGAACACGAAAGAAAGACTGTCGATGGCCGGGTTCCGCGGCCCGTCCGCGCTCATCAGCTTCTTGTTCATGCGCGCGATCCTGCCATTCGGTTTCATGGCGGCGGCGGCGTTCTACATCTATGGCGTCAACGATCACGGGCTGGCGCCGCTGCTCAAGCTGCTTGTCGTTCTGGGCGCGGCCTATGTGGGTTTTTTCGCGCCGAATATTTTTGTTTCCAATCTCATTTCCCGGCGCCAGGACTCCATCAAGCGGGCCTTTCCCGATTCGCTCGATCTGTTGCTGATCTGCGTTGAATCCGGCATGTCCATCGAAGCCGCCTTCAAACGGGTGTCGGAGGAGATTGGCCAGCAGTCCATCGAAATGGCTGCGGAACTGAGCCTCACCAACGCGGAACTGTCCTATTTGCAGGAACGGCGCCAGGCCTATGAGAATCTCGGCCGGCGAACCGGACTGCCCGGGGTCAAGGCGGTCACGATGTCGCTTATCCAGTCGGAGCGTTACGGCACGCCGCTGGGACAGTCACTGCGTGTTCTGGCTCAGGAGAACCGGGATATGCGCATGATGGAGGCGGAGAAAAAGGCCGCCGGCCTGCCCCCGAAGCTGACCGTTCCGATGATCGTGTTTTTCCTGCCGGTCCTGTTTGTCGTCATTCTCGGCCCGGCGGTCATCAAGGTCCTGGCGCTCTAGCCCCTTTCTTGTTTATACGGAACCATTTGACCGGATTTCCGCGCTTTCTGGACTTCGTTATGCCCCCCTTATGGTCAGGCAGACCATGGCGGGGAACATGCCTTGCCAGCAAACGCGGAAATCCGGTCAAATGGTTCCGTATAAACAAGAAAGGGGCTAGCTTTGCGCGTGCGGCCCGTGCGCGGCCTTGTGTTTTTGCTCCCCGCACTCTAATTGAAACCGGCCCCCGCGCGTTGCGCGGCCGGGCACGCTTTGGCAACAGGACGGCAGCGCCATGACCTACAGAATCGCCATCGTTGGCGCCACGGGCAATGTGGGGCGCGAGATGCTCAATATTCTCGCCGAGCGCCGGTTCCCCGTTTCGGAAGTCGTTCCGATCGCCTCGCGCCGCTCGATCGGCGTCGAGGTGTCCTATGGGGATCAGACTCTCAAATGCAGGGACATCGAGCAATTCGATTTTACCGGGGTCGATTTCTGCCTGTTGTCGGCGGGCTCGGATGTGGCGCGCGAGTGGGCGCCGAAAATCGGCAAGGCCGGCGCCATCGTGATCGATAACTCCTCATGCTGGCGCTATGATTCCGGCGTGCCGCTCATTGTGCCGGAAGTCAATGCCGATGAGCTTGAGCGCTATATGAAGCAGAACGGGCGGCGCAATATCATCGCCAATCCGAACTGCTCGACCGCCCAGCTGGTGGTCGCCCTGAAACCCCTTCACGACGCCGCCCGCATCGAGCGCGTGGTGGTGTCCACCTATCAGTCGGTTTCCGGCGCCGGCAAGGCGGCGATCGACGAACTGTGGGACCAGACGCGCGGTATTTTCGTGACCGATGCGCCGACGCCGGAGGTTTTTCCGGCCCAGATCGCATTCAACGTCATCCCCCAGATCGACACGTTCATGGAGGATGGCTCGACGCGCGAAGAGTGGAAGATGGTGGCCGAGACCAAGAAGATTCTGGATCCCGATATCAGACTCACCGCGACCTGCGTGCGGGTGCCGGTATTTGTCGGCCATTCGGAAGCCGTCAACCTGTCGTTCGCGGAACCGCTGAGCGTGGAAGACGCCCGCGAAATCCTGCGCGAGGCGCCCGGCTGCATGGTCATCGACAAGCATGAGGACGGCGGCTATATCACGCCGGTCGATTGCGCCGGCGATTTCGCCACTTTCATCAGCCGCATCCGTGAGGATGCGACAATCGAAAACGGCCTCAATCTCTGGGTGGTGTCGGACAACCTGCGCAAGGGCGCGGCGCTGAACACGGTTCAGATCGCCGAAACGCTCATCAACCGGAATCTCGCGGGAGCGACGGCCTGACGGACCGGCACCACCGGCCAGCCGGCGGCACCGGCGCCATATTCACGGGAGTGCGCGCGCAGGCCAGCGCCGCGCCGGTCAGTTCATGGCGCCAAACAGCTTGCTCAGCGGAATGGATACGCCGGCGCGGACCACGAAGACGTTTTCCATCTTGCCGAAATCCCCGACTTCGCCCGTTCCCGCAAGGTTGTTGAAGTCCTTCTTATCGCCAAAAAAGTAGTACAGGCCCTCGAGCCTCAGAATGGCGAAATCAAACGCGGCAAATTCCACCCCGCCGCCAACAACGCCGCCGGTATTGGAAAAATTCACGGTCTGCCCAAGGGGAACATTTCCGTCGAGGCCAAAATATTCGCCGCTGTTGAACGCGACGCCGCCGGTGACAAACACCATGAGCGGGTCGAAGATCACGCCCAGTCGCGCGCGGATCGACGCCAGCATATCAATCTCGGCCCGGATGAAGTCTTGCGGGGTTATGATCACATTTTCCTTGTCGTCCATGTCGCCGAACGTCAGGTCGCCTTCGATGCCGATGAGGATGCCGCTATAGGGCGCGCCTGAGGCATTTGACTTGATGACGCGGTTGAACCCGACATGCACGCCGCCGATGAAACCGCCGGCGTTCAGCTTGCTCAAATCCGCGCCGCCGTCCGTGTTGTCGAATATGCCGCCAAAATTGGCGTCCCCATAGCCGAGGTTGCCGCCGAAATACAGTCCGTTCCAGCTTTCCGCACCGCCGGTCTGCCCGGCGGCGGCCATGTCGGCGGATGCCATCAGGCCCAGAGCGGAAACCGCGGCAATCAGCGATGTCTTTGCTTGATGTCTCATTACAGGATGACCTTTCCCAATTTAGCCCAATTCAGCGTCTGTTGTGCCGCAGTCACATTTGCTAACAAGCCGAAAAAAATAAAATACGCCGCTTGTGGTGTCAAATTGTCGTTGGGTAGAATTTTCTTGATCGGAATACTGACGCGGGAACAGGAGACGCGCCCTTGAATGCCGGAATATAATATTGAGTTCAATGGCTTAGTCTCATAGTGGATATGCGTTTATCCACAATGGCGCTGTGATGGAAATATCACAGTAGTGAAGAAAAACCGTGTACAACCTGAGATGAACGAGGAGTTGCTCTTGCATGTCTGACAAACGCGTTCGACCGGCCGCACCGCACCGCGCCGGGCAAGGCGCCAATCGGGTGATGGAGGCGCGCAACGCGCTGGAGCAGGCCGAACAGGCGCGCCGCCAGGGCAAACTGCTGCAGGCGGAGAAAATGTGCAAAGCCATCCTCGCCCGGTTCCCGGACTATGTCGCGGCGCTGCATACGATCGGGCTCGTCTATGCCGATGGCCACAAATACCGCGAGGCGCTGCCGTTTCTCATCCAGGCCAGCATGCTCAATCCCCACGATCATGCGGTGCTGACGATCCTGAGCGGCGTCTATCTGCGGCTGGGCGCGGGCCTGCTCCAGCGCCCGCAGCGCGGCGGTGCCCGC
>JALURZ010000279.1 GCA_027058735.1 Hyphomicrobiales bacterium
ATTCGCGCCAGCGCTGATTGTTGCGGCGCAGTCTGTACAATGTGCGGGCGAGGCACACGAATATCGCGGCGATGGCGATGGCGTCATCGAGATAGGTGCAGACATCGCAGATGCGCGCTTCGAGCGTGGGAAACTTGGCGCTCGGGCGCAGGTCCCACCAGATTTTCGAGGCATCCTCGATAAGCCCGGCGCGCACCAGCGTTTCAACCGTGCGCTCATATTCGGAAAAGCTCGAAAAACGCGGCGGAACCCCGGTGCGCGGCAGGGCGTCGAACACGGTCAGGCGATAGGACTTGAGCCCGCTCTCGCGGCCCTGCCAGAACGGCGAGGAGGTGCTCAGCGCCAGCAGGTGGGGCAGGAAATAGGCGATCTGGTTGAACAGATCGGCGCGCAGGCTTTCCTCTTCGATGCCGATATGAACATGCATCCCGCAGATCACCAGCCGCCGCACCACGAACTGCAGATCCTTGGCCAGGATATTGTAGCGCTCCTTGTCGGTATGCTGCTGGGCCTGCCAGCGGGCGAAGGGATGGGTGGAGGCGGCGATCGGCGCCAGACCGAATTGCCCGGCGACATCCGCGATCGTGCCGCGCAGACGGGCAAGGTCGGCGCGCGCATCCTGGATGGTGCCGCACACCCGGGTGCCGACCTCGATCTGGCATTGCAGAAATTCCGGCGAGACCTGCCCCTTGAGCCGCTTCTGGCACCTCGACAGAAGGCCGCCCGGCGCTTCGGCGACAAGATCGCGGGTTTCGATGTCGACGAGGAGATATTCCTCCTCGATGCCGACCGTAAAGCTCGGTTCCTGCAAGGTCATGGGCGCAGTCTTGCACAGCCGCACGGCGGGTTCACGCGGAAACTGCGGGTGGCCCGCCAGGGCGCTTCTCGCGCGCCGCCTCAGGCGATGTCGCAGGTGTCGCGGCAAGCGCCGGCTTCGGGCAGCACACGGCCCTTCGCATCGTGAATGCTGAGAAACTCGGCAAACTGTCCCGGCGGCAAGGCGGGCGAATACAGATAACCCTGCGCCTCGTCGCATTCCAGGTCGGCCAGATGGTCGAGTTCCTCCATGGTCTCGACGCCCTCGGCGATGATCTTCAGGTTGAGGCTGTGGCCCAGCTTGATGATGGCCGAACTGATGGCTTTGTGGTCCCAGGACATTTCGATGAAGCGGACAAAGGATTTGTCGATCTTCAGGCGGTCGACGGGGAAGTCCTTGAGCCGGCTCAAGGACGAATAGCCGGTGCCGAAATCATCGATCGCCAGGCCGATGCCGATATCCTTGAGGTCGCGCAGAAGCTGCGGCACCTCGTCTTCCATGGCCATGCTTTCGGTTATCTCGATTTCCAGCCATTTGGGATCGAGCCGCGCTTCTTCAAGGGCGTGTTGCACGCTGCCGACCATGTCTTGATGCTTGAACTGAAGCGGCGAGATATTGACCGCGACGACGACGGCGGGCAGGCCGGCACGTTGCCACTCCTTGGCCTGCAGGCAGGCTTTCTTGAGCACCCACTCGCCAAGCGGCAGAATAAGCCGGGTTGCCTCGGCAACCGGAATGAATTCATCGGGCGGCACCAGCCCCCATACCGGATGCTCCCAGCGAAGCAGGGCCTCCGCGCCGATGATGCGGCCGCTCCTGATGTCGATCTGCGGCTGATAGAAAAGCTTCAGATCGTCCTCGGAAATGGCGTGGCGCAGGTTTTCCTCGATCGCCCGGCGCGCCTGCACCTCCTCGTTCATCTTGTCATCGAACAGCCGGTAGGTGCCGCCGCCATGCTCCTTGGCCCGGTAAAGCGCGATATCGGCATTGCGCAAAAGGTCGGTGTCGTTGCCGGTGTCGTCGGGATAAACGGAAATGCCGATGCTGGCGCCGGTGTGAACCTTGCGGTCGCCAAGAGCGATCGGCTCGGCCAGCGAAGCGACGATGCGCTCCGCCAGAAACTTGATGTCACGGGAGCTGTTCAGATTCGTGGCGATCACGGCGAATTCATCGCCGCCGAGACGCGCAACCGAATCGGTCGTGCGGGCGCAGGCGAGGATGCGGTTTGCCACCTCGCCCAGCAGTTCGTCCCCCGCATGGTGCCCGAGCGTGTCGTTGACATCCTTGAAATCGTCGAGATCGAGCAGCATCACGCCAACCACGCGATTTGTCCGCTTGGCGTTTTCCATGGCCATTTCGAGATGGTCCTGGAAATGGGCGCGGTTCGGCAGGCCGGTCAGCACGTCGGTTTCGGCAAGCCGCCGGATGGCCTCTTCGGACTGTTTGCGTTCGGTGATGTCGGTAATGATCCCCACGATGCGGCCGAATGAGGCCTTGCGCTCGTTGATGCGGATCCAGCGGCCGTTCCCCAGTTGCCGGTCATGGGCGACGATCGAGCCCCGGTGGCGCCTGACGCGCTCGGCGACGACCTCTTCGAGGCTGGCGCCTTCGTCCAGCGGGTAAACGCCGCGCTGATAGGCCTGACGGATAAAGTCCTCATAGGTGATGCCGGGCACGAGCACGTCACTCATGTCGCAGAAGATCTCTTTCAGCCGGTTGTTGAACATCAGCAGGCAGTCATCATCGTCCCAAAGGGCAAAGCCCTCCGAAATGCTGCTGATCGCGTCGGTCTGGATGTTCTTCGACTGGCGCAGATGTTCGGCCATGCGCACCGCTTCGTTGGATTTGCGCTCAAGCAGGTTTTTCAGGGTTTCCAGTTCGCTGACGCGCTTTTCGAGGCTCATTTTCGACTCGTTGAGCGCCCCCAGCGCCTTGGCCTTTTCGGTGATATCCTTGTAGGTCGTGACCAGCCCGTACCTGTCCACCGGCTTGCCGGTCACCTCGATCACGGTGCCATCGGGGCGGCGGCGCTCAAACTGGTGGGGCAGAAATTTGCCCGCCAGTTCGATGCGTTCGCGGACCTGCTCGTCTTCGTCGCCCGGCCCGTATTCGCCGCGCGCCGCGTTGTAGCGGAAGAAGGCTTCAAGCGGGTCGCCCTGGGTGAACCTGTCCTCGGGCAATCCGAGCAGTTCAAGAAAACGGGAATTGAACATGTCCATTTTCAGGGCTTTGCTGTAGAAGCTGATGCCCTCGTCCACATGATCGAGCACCATTTGCAGCATTGTGGACTTGTAGTCGAGGGCCCTGGCGGAATCGCGGATGACCAGAAAATTCGCAACCACGACGAAAATGGTCAGCGCCGAGGCGCCGAGCAGCAATTCGAACAGTCTGGCCATGAGCGGGGCGCGCAATGTATCCATGGCAAGCGCGATGGCATAGCCGCCGATCACATCGCCCTTCTTCATGCCCATTGAGCCCGCATGGCACACGAAGCATTGTGTGTTGGCGGCCTTGCCCTCGCCCAGGATGACCGGCCTGGAATAGCGGTAAAAATCCCCCTCGACACGGCCAACCGGGCGTTTGGCCGCAATGGCGTCGCGGTCCACCTGATCCAGCGGCGGTTCGATTTCGGAACTGCCGCGCCGCTTTTGATAGGCGAGCACCTTGGGCGCCATGAAAAGCCAGATTTTCATGTCCGGCGCACTGGTGCCGATGGCTTCAATAGTGCCGTTCAGGGCCCTGATCGCGGGATCGTTTTCGGAGACGTCGAGCCGGCTCAGCATGGCCTGGATGTGTACGGCCTCGACCGCCACGAGCCGGCGCTGCGCTTCCTCGCGGGTCTGGCCTTCCAGTTCACTGAACCGGCTGGTGGCATAGAGCGCCAGGCCGACGAACACCGCGATCACCGTCATGGCGGAAATCAGGACGGATATTCTCGTCGTATTGTTCAGTGAGCTGAACATCCGCAGCGCCCCTCGACCCCGTTTTCGCGTATTTCGGGAATCGGATGCAGATGCTGCCAGCTATTCGTTAGCGCATTGTTAATATTTCTTAACGCTTATGCTTCGGGCTGCCGCTCGCCGTAGCGCACCACTTCCACGTTTTCGATGGTCACCAGGGCGCTGCCCAGAATGGACCCGATTTCGTCCAGGAAGGTTTCGATCCGGTTGCGGTCATCGACGATTTCGACAATCATCGGCAAATCGTCGGAAAGAGTCAGGATCTTCGCCGTATGCAGTGCGCTGGAACGGCCGTATCCCAGAACGCCGCGCACCACCGTCGCGCCGCCAAGCCCACCCTCGCGGGCCTTCAGCACGATCGCCTCATGGAGCGGTTTGCCATTCGCCCTGTCATTTTCGCCGACAAAGATGCGCAACAGGGCGCTTGAGCGTGGCCGAGGCATGTTCGGGCTCCCTATCTGTTGATCGCGATGCCGGCGATGTGTCCCAGCCACACCCCGATGAGACACAGCGCGAGCGAGGCGAAAATGTTGATGCCGGCCAGCGCCGTCTGCCCATCGCGCAGCAGGTTCAGGGTCTGGAGCGAGAACGAGGAAAACGTCGTAAAGCCGCCCAGCACGCCGACCGTGACGCCGAGGCGCGCTTCCGGGCTCAAGAATATCCGCCCGCCGGGATCGGACACCGTGGCGATCAGTCCGATGGCCACGGACCCCAGAACGTTGACGGCGAGGGTGCCGAGCGGAAAGGTCTCGCCAAACTGGCGCGCCAGCAGTGTGGACATGAAATAGCGTCCCACACCGCCAAGGGCGCTGCCGGCGGCGATCCACGCATAGATGCTCAACGTGCCCAAATGCCCCCCGGATCAAACATGAGCCTACAGCCTGTCAATCACCTGTTTTAGCATGGAGCGCACTTCGGTGGCGATGGCGCCGAGTTCGGGATTGTCGATCGCCTGCATGGAGGCGACGGGATCGACCGCGGACACTTCGGTGCCGCCTTCCGATTCCTGAACCAGCACGTTGCACGGCAGCATGGCGCCGATCTTGTTTTCCGCTTGCAGCGCTTTGTAGGCCATCTGCGGGTTGCAGGCGCCCAGGATGGTATAGGGCTTGAAGTCCACATCCAGTTTCTTCTTCAGCGTCGCCTTGACGTCGATCGTGGTCAGGACGCCGAAGCCGCTCTTCTGCAACTCGTCGGTGACATGGCCGATGGCGTCGTCGAACGGCATCTGTATGGTTTTAGTAAAATGGTAGCTCATTGGGGACTCTCCTGTGTTCTGCCCGCCATATGATGGCCGGAAGGGTGTATTTCAAGAATTGCTAATATAACGGCGAGCGAATGACGCATCCACCGCATTGTGGCCATTAACCAGCCAGGCCGGGCCGCTGGCAATCGTTTTGCACCTTGTGTATAACGCCAAGTGCATAACGCCAAGGCAAGCGGACCGGCGGCGCGTGGCGCATTGGCCGAAGCCGGGAGCGCGAAACTCCTTTTTTCGGGTTGTGGGTATCATGACGGCAGAAAACTGGACGCCGGACAGTTGGCGCAAGAAGCCGATCGTTCAGGCGCCCGCCTATCGCGACAAAGAGGCGCTGGGCGATGTGGAACGCCAGCTCGCCGGGTTCCCGCCGCTGGTGTTCGCGGGCGAGGCGCGAAAACTCAAACGCCAACTGGCGCAGGTCGCCGACGCCAGGGCGTTCCTGCTGCAGGGCGGCGACTGCGCGGAGAGCTTCGCCGAGCACACGCCTGACAATATCCGCGATTTCTTTCGCGTCGTGCTGCAGATGGCGGTGGTTCTCACCTTTGCCGGCGCGTTGCCGGTGGTCAAGGTCGGGCGCATTGCCGGCCAGTTTGCAAAGCCCCGGTCGTCCGACTTCGAAACCCAGGGCAAAAAGCAATTGCCCAGCTATCGCGGCGATATCATCAACGGCATCGATTTTGAGGCCGAGGCGCGCGAACCCGACCCCCGGCGCCAGCTCATGGCCTACCGCCAGGCCGCCGCCACGCTCAATCTGCTGCGCGCCTTCGCCCAGGGCGGCTATGCCAATCTGGAGCATGTGCATCAATGGACGCTGGGGTTCCTGAAAGACAGCCCGGCGAGCGAGCGCTATCATGCGTTGGCCGACCGGATCACCGAGTCGCTTGCCTTCATGCGCGCGTGCGGCGTCACCGCGGAGACGGCGAACGAATTGCGCTCGACCGATTTTTTCACCAGCCACGAGGCGCTGCTGCTGGGCTATGAAGAGGCGCTCACCCGGATCGATTCGACCAGCGGTGACTGGTATGGCACCTCGGGCCATTTTCTGTGGATCGGTGATCGCACCCGCCAGCCCGACGGCGCTCATGTGGAATATTGCCGCGGCATCAAGAACCCCATCGGCCTCAAATGCGGTCCCTCCCTCGACGGTGATGGCCTGTTGGCGCTGATCGACATTCTCAACCCGGACAATGAGCCGGGCCGCCTGACGCTGGTGTGCCGCTATGGTGCGGACGGGGTGGAAAAACACCTGCCCGGCCTGATCCGGGCGGTCGAGCGCGAAGGGCGCTCCGTCGTGTGGTCGTGCGATCCCATGCACGGCAATACCATCAAGGCGGGCAACGGCTACAAGACCCGACCGTTCGATTCCATTCTCGATGAGGTGCGCCGGTTCATGGCCGTGCATCGCGCCGAAGGCACCCACGCGGGCGGGGTGCATATCGAAATGACGGGGCAGAATGTGACCGAATGCACCGGTGGCGCGCGGGTGATTACCGAATCCGACCTGACCGACCGCTACCATACCCATTGCGACCCGCGCCTCAATGCCGATCAGGCCCTGGAGCTTGCGTTTCAGATCTCGGAAGGCCTGAAAAAAGGAAGCCTCGAGGCCGGCACGGATGCATCCGCCGTGGCGGGCCTTTAGGCGCGTTCGCGCGGTCCGCGCCACGGCAATTCGTTCAGCAGCTTTCCGAGCCGTTGGCCCAGCGGATGATGTCGGTTTTCAGGCGCGCCGCGAGGCCGTCGGAGTCCGGTACGATCGGAAAATCAATTTCCGTGGCGTCATCGCGCCCGCGAAAATCGACCGCGAAAATCGGATCGGCATCCCCTTCCGCCAGGTCCTCGAAATCGCCTTCCAGCAGGCGTATGCGCGCCAGTTTCTTGTCCCGGTCCGCAACCACATCATAGGACTTGCCCTCGAACTGGGAATCGTCGCTGGCAAACCAGCAGGACTGAACAAGGACGGCGACGCGCTGATGGATTTCAATCGGGTCCCCCGGCGCGGTGTACATCGGCAAGGGTTCGTCGTCATCGCCGCTGAGCACGCCGCAGCCGGCCAGGACAACCAGGGCAAAGATCGCGGCTGTGCGCGCGCCGCGGCCGCGGCGCCAGCCAAACCGTGGAAATCCTTCCTGCCCCGGTACCGACAACATCACCCGACTACGCCCTCGTTCGCAATGCGCGCGACCATAGCGCAAAATGCCGGCAGGTCAACGTGAAGCGCGGCGAAACAGGCGTGAAAGCCGGCACCGGAA
>JALURZ010000280.1 GCA_027058735.1 Hyphomicrobiales bacterium
GCCAGAAGGGGTGGCGCCCGCCCGCCACCCCTTCTGGCGGACCAGACACCGGGCATGAACCGGGAGACCTGCATGGCCGGCGCACGATGACTGGCGAGGTGTCGCAAGAAGCTGCCCTGCTTGCGCAGATCGCCCGCGGCGACGGTGATGCCTTCGCGCGGCTGCTGGAGCGCCATGGCGGCCTCGTTCGCGGCATCGCGCGCGCCATGCTCGGGTCCGACGACGATGCGGACGATGTCACGCAGGATGTATTCCTGAAAATCTGGCAGAACCCGCACGGCTGGAAGCCAGGCGCCGCGAAATATTCCACATGGCTGCACCGGGTGACCGCCAACCAGTGCCTTGACCGGCTGCGCCGGAGAAAAAAGATGACCGTTCACGACGAAATTCCCGATCGGCCGGATCCGGCCCCCGGCCCGTTCGCAGCGCTGCAGGCGCGCCAGCGCGCAGCGCGCATTGAAACCGCCCTTGGCCAGTTGCCCGACCGCCAGAAGCTGGCCGTCACCCTCAGCCATTTCGGCGGCTACACCAATATCGAAGCGGCCGAAATCATGGATACATCGATCGAAGCGGTCGAATCCCTGCTGTCGCGCGCCAGACGGACGCTCAAGGAGATCCTGCGCGCGGATATCGAGAATCTCATCGACACACAGGCTCTGACATGACCCGGAAACCGAAGAAACGCTGTTCGCTCGGGCAATTCGAGAAGCTGCTTGATGCCTGCGGACCGGAACCCGATGACTGGCCGCGTGAGGCGAGGGCGGGCGCGCTTGCGTTGCTGCGCCGCGATACCGCCGCCAAACGCCTGCATGCCGAGGCGCTTGCCCTGGCCGCACTGCTGGAAAGCGCCGCGCCGGGCCGGGCCCCGCCGGCGCTTGTGGCGCGCATTTTGAAAGCCGCCGGAAAAACCGCGCGCGATGGCCATGCCGGGTTCGACCGTGTCGTGGCGCTGCATGAGGCGGTGGACGGCGCGCATCGCGGCCGGTTGCGCGCGAACCTGCCCCACGCGGCTCTGCTCGCGGCATCGCTGATGCTGGGGGTGTGGGCCGGAGCAACCGGATTCGCCGATCAGCTTGTCACGGCGCCGCTGGAATTTGCAGGCCTCGCGCCCTCCGAAACCCTGAGCGAACGGGTCCTGCGGTTTGATGGCGACCTTGGTGATCTGGAGGAGGCACTATGAGCGCGCAGACCCCGGCGAGCGGGCCCAAACCACGCCGGCGGCGCTGGCTTGTGGCGGCGCTGACCCTGTCGCTTGCCTTCAATCTGCTCATTGTCGGTGCGATGACGGCGCGCTATTTCTTTCATCCCGGCGGCTGGCGTCACGGCGATACAAGCACTGTCGGCGCCATGCGCTCGGCGGGCCGGCATCTGCTCTGGTCGCTGCCGCGTGAACGGCGCAAGGCGTTGCGCCGGATCGTGAAGGACCGCAGGCCGAACCTTGAGGCCTTTCGCGAGGAAATGTATCAGGCCCGCAAGGAACTGGCCGATGTGATCGGCAAGCCGGTGCTGGATGAGCAGAAAATGAAGGCCGCGCTTGGAAAGATCAAACTGGCCGAAGACAGGGCAAAGGAGGCGTTCCGCGCGCTTGGCCGCGAATTCCTCGAAAATCTGACCCCTGAAGAACGCGCGCGGTTTGCCGAAAATCTGCTCAAGCGGCGCTGGCGAAGGCACTAGGGGGCCTTGCGCGTTTCACCGGGTGATCAGGTCGAACCAGCCGTCTTCGGAAATCACGCGCACGCCCAGGCTCTCCGCCTTCTTGCGTTTCGATCCAGCCCCGGGCCCGGCAATCACCAGATCGGTCTTGCTCGACACCGAGCCTGAGACCTTGGCGCCCAGGCTCTCGGCTTTCGCCTTGGCTTCCGCGCGCGTCATGCGCTCCAGGGAGCCGGTAAACACGAGGGTCTTGCCGGCGAGGGGTGATTGCGTGTCGGCGGCCTCCAGCGGCGCCGGCCTTACCGCCTGCAACAGCTCTTCAACGACAGCCATATTATGCGGCTCGCGGAAAAACTCGGCCAGCGCACTGGCTGCCGCCTCGCCGATGCCGTCAATGGCCACAAGCTCGCCATGGGCGGCACTTTGCGGGTCCGTGCTTTCGTGCATGGCGCTCAAGAAAACATCGCAAGACCCATAGGTGCGCGCCAGCAGCCGCGCGGTCGTCTCCCCAATGTGGCGGATGCCCAGCGCGAAGATGAACCGGTCCAGGCCGACGCCCCGCCGCTCATCGATGGCGGCGAACAGATTGCGGGCGGACACTTCGCCAAACCCCTCCCACTCCTCCAGCGGCGCAAGCCCCTTAGCCTTTATGCGTTCGGCCAGATGAAAAATGTCGGCAGGCGATCGCACCACGCCTTTTTCATGAAACAGTTCAACCTGCCTGGTGCCCAGCCCTTCGATATCGAACGCGTTGCGCGAAACGAAATGCTTCAACCGCTCGACTACCTGGGCGGAGCAGATGAGGCCCCCGGTGCAGCGGCGGACCACATCCGCCTTGCCCGTCTTGGGATTGATTTCGCGCACCGCATGAGACCCGCATACCGGGCAGGTCTTGGGGAACCGGTAGGGCGTGGCACCGGCCGGGCGCCTGTCTGCAAGGACTTCGACGATCTGCGGGATCACGTCGCCGGCGCGCTGGACCACCACATGATCGCCAATGCGCAGATCCTTGCGCGCGATTTCATCTTCGTTGTGCAGGGTCGCGTTGCGCACGACGACGCCGCCCACCGTGACCGGCTCCAGCTTGGCAACCGGCGTCAGCGCGCCCGTGCGCCCCACCTGAATTTCGATATCGCGCAGGATGCTGACGGCTCTTTCGGCCGGAAATTTGTGGGCGATGGCCCAGCGCGGCGAACGCGAGCGAAATCCGAGCCGCTGCTGCCAGTCGAGCCGGTCAACCTTGTAGACGACGCCGTCAATATCGTAGCCAAGCCCGGCGCGCGCGCGCGCGATATCGCGATAGGCATCCAGCATTTCATCAACCCTCTCGCAGCGCCGCAACAGCGGGTTAACCGGAAACCCCCAGCCCTTGAAGGCCTCGCACATCCCGGTTTGCGTCGTTGCCGGCAGCGACCCGGCCTCGCCCCAGGCATAGGCGAAAAACCGCAACGGACGCGTGGCCGTGATCGCCGGATCGAGCTGGCGCAGGGACCCGGCCGCAGCGTTTCGCGGGTTGGCGAAGGTCTTTTGCCCGCCTTGTTCCTGCGCCGCGTTGAGGGCGGTGAATTCCGCGTGGCCCATAAACACCTCCCCCCTCACCTCGAACGGGTCGGGAAACTCTTCATCCAGAATCTCAAGAGGGATTTCCTTTATGGTCCGGATATTTGCGGTCACGTTCTCACCTTCGATCCCATCCCCCCGCGTGGCCGCCATGACCAGCGCCCCGCGCTTATAGCGCAAGGAAACGGACAATCCGTCGATCTTCGGCTCCGCGGTCATCGCCACGACATCGCCTGCCCCAAGCCCCAGAAAGCGGCGTATGCGGGCATCGAATTCGCGCACGTCCTCGTCGTCAAAGGCATTGTCCAGCGACAGCATGGGGGCGGCGTGGCGCACCTTTTCAAATCCGCCGGCAGGCGCCGCCCCCACCTTGCGGCCGGGACTGTCGGCACGGACCAGCGCGGGAAAACGGGCCTCGATGGCCTCATTGCGCGCGCGCAGCGCGTCATAGGCGGCATCGGAGATTTCCGGATCGTCGTCCTGATAGTAGCGCTCGTCGTGAGCGGCGATCTCGCGTGCCAGGCGGGCCAGTTCGCGGCGCGCCTCATCTTCGCTCATGGCCTCGACGGGCAGACCGCGCACGGACGATTTGCCGCTCACGTCCCACCGCCAATCAGCCGCGCGGCGGCCGCGCGCGCTTCATCGGTCACATTGGCGCCGGCCAGCATGCGGGCGATCTCCTCGCGCCGGGCGTCGGGCTCCAGCACGTCCACGCGGGTCAGCGATATATCGCCGCCATCCCTGCTGCCGGACACTTTGGTGACGCGCATGTGGCCGCCGGCGCGCGCCGCGACCTGGGGGGAGTGTGTGACCGCAAGCACCTGGGCGGTTTGCGACAGGCGCGCGAGCCGCATGCCGATCGCCTCAGCGGTGGCGCCGCTGACGCCTGAATCGACCTCGTCAAAGACCAGCGTCGGCGCACTTCCCCTGGCGGCCAGCACAACCTTGAGCGCCAGAATGACCCGGGCGAGTTCACCGCCCGAGGCCGCCTTCATGAGCGGAGCCGGATCGCTGCCCGGATTGGCGGCGAGCAGGAACGAGACCCTGTCCAGCCCGTGGCGTCCGGCCTCCTGTTCGTCGCTGTGCGTCACTTCGGTGGCGAACCGCGCCTTTTCCAGCTTGAGCGGCGGCAGTTCGTTCATCACCGCCTTGTCGAGCCTGGCCGCGGCGGCGGTTCTCTTCTTGCTCAGATCACGGGCCAGTCTGCGATACCGGCGCATGGCGGTTTCGGCGGCCTTCTCCAGTTCGGCGAGCCGGGCGCCGTCCGCATCCATGGCCGCAAGCGCGCGCGCCATTTCGTCGCGCCGGGCGGCGAGATCGTCGGCCGGCACATTATGCTTGCGCGCCGCTGCACGCAGGGCGAACAGACGCTCCTCGGTTTGCTCCAGCGTCTTTTGATCATATTCGATGGCCTCCAGGGCCCGGCTGACGGCGTCGCGCGCCTCCGCCATTTCATGCAGCACCCGATCAATGGCGGCAATCGCGCCGTCGAGCATGCCCCCGGCCTTGTCGGCAATCCGTTCCAGCCTACGCGCCGCCGCGGCCAGCCGGGCGTCCGCCGTTCCATCGCCTGCAAGGGCATCATGGGCCTCACCCAGCTCGGCGGCGAACTTCTCCGCGTGCATCATGAACCGCCTTGTATCCGCAAGCGACTGTTCCTCGCCCTTTGCCGGCGCCAACTGATCCAGTTCCGCCACCGCGTGGCGCAGGAATTCCTGCTCCGATCTGGTCCTGGCGAGGTCGTCGCGCGCGCGCTCGAATGCCGTGCGCGCCTCACGCGCCCGGTCCCAGGCATCGCGCACCGCGTCCGCGTCCCCCTCCAGCCCGGCGAAGGCATCGAGCAGGCGCCGCGCCATGCCCGGTTCCAGCAGGGCGCGATCATCATGCTGACCGTGAATTTCCACCAGCGCGCCGCCGACATCGCGCAGCAGCTTGACCGCGACCGGCGCATCGTTGATGAACGCGCGGGTGCGGCCATCGGCCGACTGCACCCGGCGCAGGATCAGTTCCCCGTCTCCCGCGATTTCATGAGAATCGAGCAGAGCGAAAACACGATGTCCGCGCGGCACCTCGAACACGGCGCTGACGGAGCCCTGCTGCGCGCCACGGCGCACCAGCGACCCGTCGCCACGCCCGCCCAGCGCGAGGCCCAGCGCATCGAGCATGATCGACTTGCCCGCGCCGGTTTCCCCGGTCAGGACGAACAGGCCCGCCTCGAGATTGAGATCAAGGGCGTCAATGAGAACGATATCGCGAATCGAAAGGGCTGAAAGCATGACGCCCCTTTTTAAGCACATGCCCGCGGTCCGGTGAAACGGTCAGATGCGGGCCTGGCCGCTAGAATATCTTCTTCACCGTCTTGCTGATCCACGATTGCTTGTTCTCGTTGGGCTGCAGGCCGCCGCTCGCCAGCGCGGCATAGGCGTCGCGATACCATTGGCTCTGGGGCCAGTTATACCCAAGCACGGCCGCAGCCGTCTGTGCCTCGGAATTGATGCCGAGCGCCAGATAGGCCTCGGTCAGCCGGTGCAGGGCTTCAGGCGTGTGGGATGTCGTCTGATAGTCCGTGATGACGGTGCGGAAGCGGTTGATCGCCGCGACATAGGCAAGGCGTCTGAGATAATACCGCCCGACCGTCATTTCCTTGCCCGCCAGATGGTCCTTGGTCAGAAGGATCTTGCGCTCCGCGTCCTTGGCATAGCTTGAGTCCGGGAACCGGCGCTTGACTTCGCTCAGGGCTTTCAGGGCCTTCTTGGTGGCCTCCTGGTCTCTGTTCACATCAGAGATCTGCTCGTAGTAGCTGACCCCGATCAGATAATACGCATAGGCCGCATCCTTGTTGCCCGGATGAAGCTGGATAAAGCGCCGCGCCGATACGATCGCCGCGTCGTAATTATTGGCTTCGTAGTTGGAATAGGCCGACATCAGCATCGCGCGGCGCGCCCAGCTCGAATAGGGATGCTGGCGCTCAACCTCGTCAAACTCCTTGGCCGCCTTGATATAGTTTTTCCCGCGCAGTTCCGCGACCGCCTTGTTATACAGGCGCCCGACGGAATCCTGATCGTCCACGACCGCCGCCTCGGTCCCCGAAGGCGGCTTCTTGGCGGGGGCGCTGTCGTCATAGGAGAACCAGTCGTCCACGCCCGAACACGCGGACACCCCGGCGCTGACAACCAGAATGACCGCCAGCCGCAAAACCTGCGCCAACCATGATCGCTGCTGCGTCATATTTTCCGTTTCCACACCGCCTCTTGCCGCCGCCCGCCCGAGGGCGCGGTCCGCCCGCCGCCACTGGGCGCAATTGGGCCCATGTGCGCACAATCAGACTACCATTGCAGCCTTCGAGCCGTACGCCTAGCCGAGAATTGTGGAAAAATCGTGCCCACAACCCAGATGCTTTTAGCCCAGCCGGGCGGGACTGGCCAGTCTTGGAGGAAAAATAAGGTGAACGGGGAGAAACGCCAGCCCCGGGGGCGGAAAAAACCGCTCCGCCCCGGCGCGGACAGCCGCCGCGGCCGATCAACACCTCTCAACCTTACGGCGTCGGTCGTGCATTCTCGTGTATGTTCATTCACACCTCCCTGAGACGCTTCAGTTGTTGCAAACCTCAGCCTTTCAGAGATGGACCGAATGAACAGCGTGACGACACATCACATCTAGTTGGCCTGACGCCTGAGAAACGCCGGGATTTCGAGTTCGTCATCCTCCACTTCGCCGGCGCACCTATCCATGGACTGCAAGAATGCGGGGCCCTGGCCTTCCGCCGCCTGTTCGCCAACAGGCTCGTGGCTTTCACCCGGCGCAAGCACGGCGGCGGGCAGCGGCTGTTGAGGGGCCGGCCCATCGACCGGCTCAAGCATCGGTTCGGGGGGGCCGGCGGGCCTGGCGATCGCTTCCTTGCGGCCGAGCCCGACACTGGCCAGACGCTCGAAAAAGCCGGTCTTCTTCCTGGCCATTTCGGGCATCGCCTCAACGGCGCCCGACACCACCGATTGAACCTCGTTTTGCACATGGGGCGGAAAATCCTCGACCGATGGCATGCGCGGGGCGGCGGGGCGGGGCCGTCCCCGGC
>JALURZ010000281.1 GCA_027058735.1 Hyphomicrobiales bacterium
CAGATCGCAATCGCCCTTGGCGGCGGCGGCGCGCGCGGCCTTGCCCATATCATCGTCCTGGAGGCGCTTGAGGAACTGGGGCTGAAGCCCGCCGTCATCGCCGGCACCAGCATGGGGGCGCTGGTGGGGGCGGCCTGCGCGGCGGGCATTCCGGCCAGCGAAATCCGCGCCCACGCGCTCGCCTCTCTGGGCACCCGCAAGGGCGCGTTTCAGCGTATTATTTCCGAAGCGGGCATGGGTGCGTTCACCCTGCTGAACTTCAATCCGTTCAAGGTTTCGCTGGTGGACGGGGAAGACCTGCTGGAGGTCTTCTGGCCGGACGGCGTGCCGGATACCTTCGCCGCCCTGGAGATCCCCTTCAAGGCCGTCGCCACGGACTTTTATGGCCGCAAGGACAGGGCCCTGAACAGTGGCAACCTGCGCACCGCCGTTTCCGCCAGCATCGCCCTGCCCGGGCTGATCGAGCCCAAGATCGTCGCCGGCCGGGTGCTGATCGATGGCAGCATCTCTAACCCGCTGCCGGTCGATCACCTGCCGGACATGGGCATCAGGATCGGCATCGATGTCACCGGCGGGCCGGTTGAGCGCGGCAGGAAACTGCCCCCCTTGAGCGATCTGCTGTTCCGCAGCCTGCAGATTACCCAGGCGGCGGTCGTCGAGGCCCGGCTTGAGACGCTTGATATCGACATTTTGATCCGCCCGGCGGTCGATCATTTCCGGGTGCTCGATTTTTTCAAGGTGCGCGAGATTTTCAAGGCCGCCGAACCGTCGAAAGACGAACTCAAGCGCGCCCTTGAGAGCGCGGTCAAGACCGCCGGCTGCTGAAGAATTCCCGCAGCAGACCGGCTGACGCCTCCGCCCCGGGCCCCGAAACGACCTCTGGGCGGTGATGGCAGGTGGGCTGGCTGAAAAACCTCCCGCCATGATCGACGCCGCCCATCTTTTCGTCCGCCGCGCCGAAACAGAGCCGGGCGATGCGTGCAAAGGAAATGGCCGCGGCGCACATGGCGCAGGGCTCCAGCGTCACATAGAGATCGCACCCCACCAGCCGCTCGTTGTCCAGCAGCCGTGCCGCGGCGCGAATGGCGAGAATTTCCGCATGCGCGCTCGGGTCGCGCTCCGCAATCGTGCGGTTGCCGGCGCGCGCGATCACACGCCCCTCGCCATCGGTGATCACCGCGCCGACCGGCACCTCGCCCAGATCGCGCGCGCGGCGCGCTTCGTCCAGCGCCAGTTGCATGAATATGTCCGGTTTGCCCATCGCGGCCAAACCATCAACATGTTGCATGCGCCCGGTCAAGCACTCTGCTACAAAACGGCCATGACACCGCCACAACGCATCGCCAAAGCCATGGCGCGGGCGGGCTTATGCTCGCGCCGCGAAGCCGAACGCTGGATCGGCGATGGCCGGGTCCGGGTGAACGGGGAGGTGCTCACGACGCCGGCGGTCACGGTCAGCGCCGATGACCGCATCGAGGTGGACGGCAAACCGGTCGCGCCCGCGATGCCGGCGCGCCTGTGGCGCTATCACAAACCGGCCGGGCTGGTGACCAGCAATGCCGATCCGCAAGGCAGGCCGACGGTTTTCGACCGCCTGCCCAAGAGCCTGCCCCGGGTCATCTCGGTGGGCCGTCTCGATCTCAATACGGAGGGCCTGTTGCTGCTGACAAACGATGGCGAGCTGGCCCGGCGTCTGGAATTGCCGGCAACCGGCTGGACCCGGCGCTACCGGGTACGCGCCCACGGGCGAATCACCCCTGAAACCCTGCGGAAACTGGCCGGCGGCATCACGCTCGATGGATTTTCCTATGCGCCCATCGAAGCGAAAATCGAACACCGCTCAGCCAGCAATGTGTGGCTGGCGATCGCGCTGAGCGAAGGCAAGAACCGCGAAATCCGGCGGGTTCTGGAAAGTCTCGGCCTCACGGTCAACCGGCTGATCCGCACCTCTTTCGGCCCTTTTCAACTGGGTACGCTCGCGCGCGGCGATGTCGATGAGGTGCCGCAGAAGGTGCTCGGCGAACAACTCGGCGGGCAAATTGCGGGGCGAACGAACAAGCCGCGATCCTGGGCCAGGACCAAAGGCAGAAAGAATGCGCATCGTCGGCGGAAATCTTAAAGGGCGCGCACTTGCAGGCCCTTCGGGCGCAGGGCTGCGCCCGACCTCGGAGCGCACCCGCGAAGCCGTGTTCAATATTCTTCAACACGGTATTGCTGATTTTTCGCTCAGCGGTGCGCGGGTTCTCGACCTGTTCGCCGGCACCGGCGCGCTTGGCCTGGAAGCGTTGTCGCGCGGCAGCAGATATTGCCTGTTTGTCGAGAGCGATGCCGGCGCGCGCGCGCTCATCAGGCGCAATGTCGAAGCCCTTTCGCTCACCGGGGCGACCAGGGTCTACCGCCGCGACGCCGCCCGCCTGGGACCTGCGGAAGGCATGAAGCCCTTCACGCTGGTGTTCGCCGACCCGCCCTATGGCGAAGGCCTGGGCGTGCAGGCCGCGCACAGCGCTCTTGCTGGCGGCTGGATCGAACCCGGCGCCCTCCTCGTGCTGGAAGAACGCGCCGGGACGCCGATCGATCTTGGGGAACGCTTCGAGGTGATCGACCAGCGCCGCTACGGCGAGACCGTAATCGTCTTCGCAAGGGCCGCCGGTTAGAGCGTTCTAACGCCGCTCAAACAGTTTTTCGATATCGCTCAGTTTCAGGGTCACGAAGGTGGGGCGGCCGTGATTGCACTGGCCGGAATTGGGTTCGCCTTCCATCTGCCGCAGCAAGGCGTTCATTTCCTCGCCCGTCATGCGCCGCCCGGAGCGCACCGAGCCGTGACACGCCATGGTGGCCAATACATAATCGACACGCTGTTTCAGACCCAGGGCGGCCCCCTGTTCGGCCAGTTCATCGGCAAGATCGCGCACCAGCCCCGCGATGTCGAAATCGCCGAGCATGGCGGGCACCTCGCGCACGATCACCGCATTTGGCCCAAACGCCTCAAGCACCAGTCCGAGGGGTTCGAATTCAGCCGCGTGATCGTCGAGAAAACCCGCCGCGACCGTATCGAGTTCAACCACTTCGGGGATCAGCAAGACCTGGCCCGGCACCCGCGACGCCTCATGCGCGCGTTTGAGCCGCTCGTAGACGAGCCGCTCATGGGCGGCATGCTGATCGACGATCACCAGCCCGTCGGCGGTCTGGGACACAATGTAGTTTTCGTGGATCTGCGCGCGGGCCGCACCGAGCGGATGATCGAGAAAATATTCCGCCGTTTCGCCCGCTCCCGCCCGGGCGTCCGCACCGGGCCGCGACACGGCCGAAAACCCCGCCTGTTCTTCCGCCATGCCCGGAGCGGCTCCTGAAAGATCCGCCCCCTCAAGACCGCTGCGCCCGGCGCTGAAACCACGCGGCGGTGATGGCGCGTGCTGCGGGCGGAACGCCGCCAGCATGCCAGCCGCCAGATCGCGCGATGTGCGCTGCGCGGAGACGCCAAGTCCCTGCTTGATGGCGCCGACCACAAGAGCGCGCACCAGACCGGCATCGCGAAACCGCACTTCGGACTTGGCCGGGTGCACATTGACATCGACAAGATGCGGCTCGATCTCAAGATAGAGCGTCACGGCGGGAAAGCGGCCCCTGGGAACAAGATCGCCATAAGCGCCGCGCAGGGCGCCGAGCAGAACCTTGTCGCGCACCGCGCGGCCGTTGACGAACAGGAACTGCATGAAGGAATTGGCGCGGTTATAGGTCGGCAGGCCGATGCGCCCGCTCAAGGACATATCTTCGCGCCGGGCCTCGATCGAAACGGAGTTTTCGGCGAATTCGGCGCCCATGACATCGCCGATCCGCTGCCGCAGTCCGGCTTCGTCCGCATCCCTCGGCGCAAAGGCGAGAACGCGCCTGGCGCCGGTCGACAGGCTGAACGCGACCTGGCAATGACCCAGCGCGAGGCGGCGGACGATATCGCTGATGGCCATGATTTCGGCGCGCTCCGATTTCAGAAACTTGAGCCGCGCCGGGGTGGCGAAAAAAAGATCGCGCACCTCGACCCGCGTGCCGCGCGCCAGAGCAACCGGCCTCAGGGCTGATTTCTTGTTGCCATCGACGCTGATTTCAAAAGCCTCCCCATCGCGCCGCGGGCGCGAGGCAATCGTCATGCGCGATACCGAGCCGATCGAGGGCAATGCCTCGCCGCGAAAACCAAGCGTGGTGATCCGCTGCAGGTCTTCGCGCGGCAGCTTCGATGTGGCATGGCGCTCGACGCACAGCACAAGATCATCGCCGGACATGCCGCACCCGTCATCACTGACGCGGATCAGGTCGCGCCCGCCCGCGCTGACCACGATATCGATCGAGCGTGCGCCCGCATCGAGCGCGTTCTCGACCAGTTCCTTCACAACGCTGGCCGGGCGTTCGACCACTTCGCCGGCCGCGATCCGGTTCACGGTGGCGGCCGGCAACTGGCGGATCGTCGTTTCGCTCATCCGTTCGGCGTGCGCCGTCATTTTTCCAAACCTCCCGCCAGACAGTCGCGGGCCAGCCTCTTGCCCTCTTCGACCGCAGGCTGGTCGAAAACGCTCACCCCCAGCATATGGCCCGCGATCACCGTCTCCAGCATGAAATGCATGAACAGCGCGCCCAGAGTGCGTTCGTTCAGCGCATCGATGTTGATCACGCGCACCGCCCGCCCCCGGTCCGCCAGGGTCTGGATGGTGGCGCGTTGGGCGCAATCCACCAGATCGCCCACCGACTTGCCGGCGAGGTAGCCCACCAGCGGATCCCCGGAAAAAGAAATGGGAACCACCGGTCCGAGCCGCGCCACATCGCAGGTGATGATCGTGAACAGCTTGTCCGGCGGGCCATCGAGAAACAGTTGCAACTGGCTGTGCTGGTCTACCGGCCCCAGGGCGCGCAGCGGCGTCGTTCCCTTGCCCTCCTTGCCGAGGCTTTCCGCCCACAGTTGTGCGTGCCAGCCCGTGAAACAGGCAAGCCGGTCCGCATAAGCCATCATCACGCTCACCGACGCGCCGCGATGTCGCGCCATGGCGATGGTCGCCGCCGCACCGGCGGCCGGCGGGATCGCAGCCATGTCGGGCGCGTTCAGGACCGTATCCAGCACCTGGGCCGCCCCCTCGCGAAGCGCCTGGGCATCGACGCCGGCCAGCAGTGCCGGCACCATGCCCACCGCCGACAATACCGAAAAGCGCCCGCCGATATCGCGGTCATGGTCCAGCACCGGGATGTCGTGCAACGCGCACAGCCGGCGCAGCGCATTGTCGCCATTCGCGCCCTCGGGCGCGCTGATGGCCAGAAAGTGGCCGGCGATATTCCAGTCCAGCCCCTGCGCGTTCAGAGCCTCGATGGCGGCGATCATCTGCATTACCGTTTCAGCCGTTTTGCCGGACTTGGAAATGACCAGAAACCGGGTCGCCTTCAGATCGAGGCCGGCGAAGGCGGCATCGAGGCTGACCGGATCGAGATTGTCCATGAAATGCAGCCGTGGCATCCCGGTCTGCGCGGATGTGACAACCCCCGGCGTTTGCCAGCCGGTAAGCTGGACCACCGCCTGCCCGCCGAGGCTCGACCCACCCGTCGCCAGCACCACGATGTCGCTGGCGCCGCGGGCGAATTTCGCCGCCGCCGTTCGCAAGCCTTCAAGGTCATCGCGCCGGGCCGGCAGGTTCAAGAATGCCAGTTCGCCCTTCTCAAAGGCGCGGCGAAGCGACGAAACGCCCTTTGCCGCCGCATCCAGGGCGGCGTCATACTGCGCGCCCGCAAGGCCCCCGGCGCCAATGGAGGCCTCAAAGCACAGGTCCAGGGATTGGGAATAGGGCATGTCGCGCAGCCGTGACCGGGTGGACACCGAAGAGGTGAATCTACCAGAGATTCGCCGCTCGCGACACGCGCAAAGCACGCGCGGCCCTGTGGACCAAATCGGGCGGTGCGGTTCAGCCGCCGACATTGACCGGCGTGACGCCCACCGGCTTTCCCACCAGCGTGAAAATCAGGTTGTCGGACCTGAGGAAGCGGCGCGCGACGCGGCGCACGTCCTCAAGCGTGACGGCGCGGATCAGGCCATTGCGCCGGGTGATATAGTCCAGTCCCAGGTTTTCCACCTGAATGCCCAGCAACTGGCCGGCGATTTTGCCGCTGGTGTCAAACCGCAGCGCGTAGGAGCCGGTCAGATAGGTCTTGGCATCGCGCAATTCCTTTTCGCTCGGCCCCTCTTTCGCCAGACGGTCTATTTCGGAGCGGATGAGCGCGACCGTCTCGGCGACATTCTCGTTCTTGGTCGCGGCCCCGCCGATGAACAAGGCGGCGCGCTCGAGCGGATAGAGATAGCTGTAGACGGAATAGACCAGGCCGCGCTTTTCGCGAATTTCGCCATAGAGCCGGGACGAAAACCCGCCACCGCCCAGAATGTAGTTGAGCACATAGGCGGGAATAAAATCCCTGTCCTTGCGCTTGATGCCGACAGTGCCGAACTGGATGACGGTCTGCGGCACGTTCATTTCCACGATCTTGAGGATGGGGCCTTTTTTCACCTGCGTGTCCGGCGGCGTCCTGAGCGCGGATTTTTCCGGCAGATCGCCGAAAACACGGTCGAGCATGCCTTTCAGGGTCTTGGCGTCGATGTCGCCGACAACCGCAATCTTGAGACCGTCGCGGCGAAACAGATCGCGCGCAAGCCGGCGCAGGCTGTCACCGGTGATGTTTGCGATATCGTCCGGCGTGCCCTTTTGCGGGCGGCTGTAAACATGGTCGCCGAAGGCCAGGGCCATCCAGCTGCGCCCGGCGATGCGGCGCGGATCTTCGGCATCGCGTTTCAGCCCGGCGAGAACCTGCGCGCGCACGCGATCCAGCGCCGGTTTGTCGAAACGCGGTTCCCTCAGCACAAGGCGCAACAGCGCGAACGCGGCATCCCGGTTTTCGCTCAGGGTCTGGAAGGTGCCGGAAAAACGGTCGCGCCCGGCGCTGAAGGACATGCGCACGGACAATTCCTTGATGCGCGCCTGAAAGGCCGATGAATCAAGATCGCCCGCCCCTTCGTCCAGCATGCCCGACAGCATGCTGACAGAGCCGGTCATTCCCGCCGGATCGTTCACCGAGCCGCCGCGAAACGAAAACTTGACGGTAATCAGCGGAATGGAGCGCTCTTCCACAAGCCAGGCCTCGATGCCCTTTTGCGAGATGACGCGCTGAATTTCGACCGCGCGCGCACTGCCGGCCGCGAACATGAGGACAAGACCGGCCAGCAGCGCGGCCGGCAGTG
>JALURZ010000282.1 GCA_027058735.1 Hyphomicrobiales bacterium
CGCCAGCTCCGGCCCGCCGAGGGGCCGGCACGCCTTGACCAGCTTCGCCGCCGCCCGCCAGTCCTGGCCGCGATATGCCGCCAGCAACCGGCCCTGAACAACGCTCAGATCGGGAACGGCCGGATCATAGGGTGGCGGCTGGTCGCTCAATATCGCGAAAATCCGCTCCGCCTGCCGTTTGCCCTTGACCGCAATCAGATCGAGTTCGACCGCCGCCAGCCCCGGGACCGCGGACACGGTCTTTTCGCCGGCGATGATGGTGACGCCGTAGGTCTTCGTCTGGCCTTCAAGGCGTGAAGCAACGTTCACATTGTCGCCGATCACCGAATAGTCGAACCGCTGGTCCGAACCCATGTTGCCGACGCAGCATGGACCCGTATTGATGCCGATGCCGATGCGGATCGGCCGGAACCGGCGGCCCTGCCGTCTTGCTTCATCCCGCAGGGTCCGGTTCAGAATTTTGAGTTCCCCGACCATGGCGAGCGCCGCGTGGCAGGCATTGGCGGCATGGGCCTCGTCATCGAGCGGCGCGTTCCAGAACGCCATGATGCAATCGCCCATATATTTGTCGATGGTTCCGCGATGGGCCAGTATGACCTCGCTCATGGGCGTCAGATAGCGGTTCATCAATGTGACCAGCTCGTTGGCGCTCAGCCCCTCGGCGAGCCGGGTGAAGCCGCGGATATCGCAAAACATCAGCGTCATGTCGCGATCCTCCCCGCCGAGCGTCAGCCGGTCCGGATCAGCGGCGATTTCCTCCACGACGCTTGGCGCGAGATAGCGCGAAAACGCCTGGCGCACTTCGCGGCGCTCGCGCTCGGTGCGCAGATAGCCGACCGCCGTGCCCGCCAGATAGAGCACCAGTACGGCGAATACCGGATAGACCGGATCAAGCAGCCATCCGGCCCGTTCAAAGGCGAACCACGACGTTGCCCCCGCGGCCGCGATCGCGACCGCCACCGCGATGCCGCTCCACAGGGCGCCAAGCCAGACGATCAGGAACCCCAGCACGAGGCCGCCAAGCCCCGTGACGACAAGCTCCATGGCATCGGCATAGTCCGGCCGGTGCAGGAACCCGCCCGCCACGATCTGCTCGATCGCCTGGGCATGCACCTCGATGCCCGGCAGGGCCGGCGACACCGGCGTTGCCCTGAGGTCGAGCAGGCCCGCCGCGCTGGTGCCCACCAGCACGATGCGGCCATTCAGGGTCCGCGCCTCGACCTCGCCGTCGAGCAGTTTCCAGGCCGGCACATACAGTTCGCGGCGCGGCGGCGCGTAGTGGAGCCACATCTCGCCGCGGCCATCGGTCGGAATCTCCAGCGCGCCGACCTTGACAGCCGTCAGCCCCGTACGCGCGCCGAACGAAGCCTCCCCGCTGGCACCCGACGACTTGATGATATAGGTGCCCGCCCCTTGCGCCACCCGCAAGGCCTCAACCGCCAGCGAGGGATACAGCCGTTCGCCAGCGCCAAGGATCAGCGGCACGCGGCGGATGACCTGATCTCCGTCGGGCCGCCAGTTGATCGCGCCGAGCCCCTTGGCCGCATCGCCCAGTACAGGCAGCGCGCTCAGCACGCCGGCAAAGCGCGACACGAACTGCCGCGGATCGTCGCCCGCATGGGCGAAGCCGGCCTTCGGCGGCGGCGGCTTTGAGCGGGAAGTCTCGGTAAGGATAATTCCAAGCACCGCCGGCGCCTTCCTCAGCGCCTCGGCGAAGACGGCGTCATTGGACGGCAGGCCGGCGATGCGCGGGCGCAACTGTGTGAGATCGCCACTCCAGGTCCCGATAACCTGTTCCGGCGAAAGCCGGTCGGGCTCGGAAAACACGATATCGAGGCCGATCGCCGCCGCGCCGAGCGCTGTGGCCCTGTCCACCAGCTTCGCCAGCACGGTGCGCGGCCACGGCCACTGGCCGATGCGGCGGATGGACTCATCGTCAATATCAACAATGCGCACCGGCGCATCCGCGCCCGGCACGCGCGGGCTCAACCGCTGATAGCCGTCAAACACCATCATGCGCAGTTGCACGACGGGCGCGGGATCGGTGATCCGCAAGGCGCCAAGCGCCAGCAGAAGCACGATCATCAATCCAATCTGGTGCAGGCGCCGGCGCATGGGGAACGTTGTACCGGCACATTCGCCCCAGGAAAAGGCCAGCGGCGAACCCGCCGCTGCCAGCAGCGGCGATCCACGACAAAAACACCATTTTTCGAAAAAACCCACTCATCCCCTCTGTGCCCCGGCACAGCATTCCATGAATCTGGAGGACAATCCGGCAGGCGGACAACGTGTGATGGCGCCGCGCGAGGCCATCCAGATGGACGTGTTCGGACGCATCGATCAACGGCTCGAGAGGCAACCCGGCAAGCTTCTCTGCGCCTTTCTGGACCGGCGCAATTCTCATGGCGGAGACGGCCCGGCGTTTCCTGCTCGATAGGGTGGACAGCCGCGACAGCGCTCTGCCCGAGGAGGTGCGCAGCGCATGCCGGGAACGAGACTGGATTGCCACGGAGACCATGCAGGAACCGCTCGCTGCCGGAAAACCGTGTTGGTGCGGTCTGGCTGGCCGGCCGGAGCGAGTGCCTGGGCTACTGAGGCAAGGCAGCCCTCAGCGAGGATACGTTCTATTGCAAGCTTTGCTGCCGGCCTTCATGATCAGACACTCAATCGGTGTGAGCGCGCGAAACCAGGTGCGTTTCATTCCCGCCGATGTCGCCGACCTGACTACCGCCAGGACCGGCCGGCAGTTCGAAAAATTTACGACCGGCAAATTCATATCCGAAGCCATCCGCCGGCGCACCCGCGAGGATCCGCTGTTTCCGTTGCCGGATTTTTTCGTTTCCCCGGTTGACAAGATCTCGTCCATGGAATTCAAGCTTTATGACAGCGCCCGATACCGGGCGGCGCGACGGGCCGGTCAAGGCACAATAAAGGACCCCCCTTGAGCGAAGTCGTCGACGGCATCCTGGCGTTCATGGGGCGAAAAGGGCTGTTGTAGCGCGCCCTGAATCCGGGTCCTGCTGACAGGGAGGCATACCATGGGCGCGATTATCGTTGGCGGCGGCATTGGCGGTTTTGCAACCGCGCTGTCGCTGCACGAAAAAGGCATTGCGTGCGAGGTCTTCGAGCAGACGGACACCATCCGCGAACTGGGCGTGGGCATCAATACCCTGCCCCATGCGATCAAGGAGCTTGCCGCGCTCGGACTGCTCGACCGGCTCGACGCCGTCGCCATCCGCACGGCTGAACTGATCTATGTCAACCGTTTCGGACAGGTGATCTATTCCGAGCCGCGCGGGCTCGCCGCGGGCTATGACATTCCGCAGTTCTCCATTCATCGCGGCCATCTGCAAGGGGTGCTCTATGAGGCGGCGCGCGAACGCATTGGCGATGAGAATATCCATGTCGGCCACACGCTCACCGGGTTTTCCCAGAGCGAGGGCGCCGTTACCGCCCATTTCGCCGACCGCGACGGCAACCCGCTGCGCGATCGCGAGGGCGATTTTCTCGTTGGCGCCGACGGCATTCATTCCGCGGTGCGCGCGCAGCTTTACCCCGGCGAGGGCCCGCCGCGCTGGAACGGCATCATGCTGTGGCGCGGCGCCACCGAATGGCCGCCCTTCCTGACCGGCAACTCCATGGTGATCGCCGGCGACATGAAAGAAAAGGTCGTGCTCTACCCGATCTCCAATGACGTGAAAAAGAAGGGGACCAAGCTGACCAACTGGGCCGTCGCGGTGAAGCTGGGCGACAGCTCGACGCCGATGCCGCACCGCGAGAACTGGAGCCGGGAGGGCAGGCTGGAAGAGCTCATGCCCCATGTCCAGCGCTTCAGGATTCCCTATATGGATGTGATCGGCCTGATCGAGGCGACAGAGGTGTTTTATGAATATCCCATGTGTGACCGCGACCCCCTGCCCGCCTGGAGCGATGGCCGGGTTACGCTGCTGGGCGATGCCGCCCACCCGATGTATCCGGTCGGCTCCAACGGCGCCTCGCAGGCCGTGCTTGATGCCCGTTTTCTGGCCGCGACCCTTGCCGGCACACCCGATGTCAAGGCCGCCCTGAAGGCCTACGAGGCGGAGCGATTGCCGAAAACCGCCGAAATCGTGCGTATCAACCGCAAGGGCGGGCCCGAGCGCGTGGTCGATGTCGTGTCCGAACGCGCCCCCGACGGTTTCGAGCGCATCGAGGATGTCATAGACCCCGACGAACTCGTGGCCATCACCAGGGGCTACCAGCAGCTTGCCGGGTTCGACAAGGGCACATTGAACAAATAGCCGCGCCGGGCGCATCGCGTTCCGGCCGGCGCGCAGGCATCATCCAATCCGCCATGATCTGGCGGAGCTTGCCAGCAATCCGGTAGTATGAACCCATGTCCCAGATCGAACTGCTGGGCGCTGTCGCCATCACCATCATGGTCGCCAGTTACGCCCTTGAAAAACGCGGATCAATCTTTGTGGCGATTTTCGCCGCCGGATGCGCCCTGGCGGCGCTTTACGCATTCCTGATTGAATCCTATCCGTTCCTGATCGCGGAATCGGTATGGTCGCTGATCGCCCTGCGCCGCTGGGCGGAGACGCGCAAGGCAGCCTGAGCGCACACAAAAAAAGGAGGCCGAAGCCTCCAATGCATGTGGTCTTGCACAGACCAGCAGGCCTTATGTAATGGCTATGCCAACCGCGATCAGAATGGCGAAGCCGACAACGGGAACAATCCAAGGATTTTTCTTTATGATCGCAAACATGTCCGTGTCCTCCGGAGTTTGATGCAGCTCATGACTGCCAACGACTCCACTAAGACACCCAATTGCCCGCACCCGGCAATTGGACCTTGGACTTAAGCCAAATTGATGACGCACTAAAGTCTAAGGGACATCCGCATCAGGCGTCCGGCGGCAGAAACTCGACTTCGTGCTCGCCGGCGATCCGCATCACTTCCTGCGGGTCGGACACGTCGTGAATGCGGGTGAACAGTTCAAACAGCTTGCGCGTCGGCGTGACCCAGAACAGGCAGGTCACCGGCGCGTCGGAGTTGTTGAAGATACCGTGCGAAATGCCCATCGGCAGGCGGATCAGATCGCCCTTGCCGGCGGTTTTCGACTGGCCGTCGAGCACCAGATCGAACTTGCCTTCGAACATGTAGATGAATTCATCCTGGGTGGGATGAATGTGGGGAGGAACGAAGGTCCCGGGGGGAAACTCCGCGGTCCACGAAAACGAGGTCTCCGAAAGCTGCTTGGGCACATAGGTCTGGCCGAGAATGTTCCATTCCAGGCCGTCCATGCCTTCTCCCTGCGGCGTGATTCCCGGTGTCATCGTCATGTCCCTTCTCCCCTTGTATTCAATCCGCGTGTTCCGCATTCCAGAGTGTAGACGACGCCACGCCCCCACTCAACCGCAGAACACGGCCCCTTCCCGCATGAAGGGAAAACTCCACTGCTGCGCCGTCAATCCGCCTAATATGCGAACCGGTCGGTTAGACAGCATACAGAGCGAAAAATGACGAAACCCGCAGCACAGGTGATCGTCGGCAAGGCCACGCCCCGCGGGCGTTATCCCCATTATCGCCGGGCGGGGAATTTCATCTTTGTGTCCGGCACCACGGCCAGGCGCGCGGACAATTCCATCGCCGGGGCGAGTTGCGACGAAATGGGAACCCTGACCCTCGACATCCGCGTCCAGACCCGCGCGGTGATCGAGAATATCCGCGATATTCTGAACGAGGCCGGCGCCGGTCTGGAAGACGTCGTGGAAATTTCGGCCTATCTGGTCTCGATGAACGATTTCGGCGGCTTCAACGAGGCCTATGGCGAATTTTTTGACGAAAGCGGGCCCGCGCGCGCCACGGTCGCGGTCCACCAGCTCGCGCATCCCCAGTTGCTTGTCGAACTCAAGGCGGTCGCTTTCAGGCCCCAGATCAATGACTGAGGGCGATTTCGATGATCCCGGCGTCGCCGCCGTCTATCAGGCTTATCCGCCACGGGTCCGCGACGCGCTTTTGGGGCTGCGCCGGATCATTCTTGAGACGGCCGCTGCAACAAAAGACGCCGGGCAGCTTATTGAAACGCTGAAATGGGGCCAGCCGTCCTACCTGACCGTCAGTCCGAAAAGCGGCAGCACCGTTCGCGTTGGCCCGGTCGCGGGCGCGACTGATCAATACGCGCTGTATTTTCACTGCCGCACCAATCTGATCGAGACCTTCCGCGGTCTGTATCACGATGAACTGACTTTCGCCGGCAACCGCGCTATCGTGTTCCACGCAGACGACACGGTGCCGCAAGAGCCGGTGCGCCATTGCGTCTCCCTGGCGCTGACTTATCATGTGCGCAAGCGCAATTCACGCGCGCAAGCACAGTGACCGGACCCAACGATCGCGAGTTGCCCCCATGATCAAGCACCCTTCCCTGACGCCCTTCAATTTCACCGCCTGGATCGAGCAGAACCGCGATCAGCTCAAACCCCCGGTCGGCAACAAACTGCTGCATGAGGGGTCCGGCATGATCGTGATGGTGGTCGGCGGCCCCAATACGCGGATGGATTTTCATGACGACCCGGTCGAGGAATGGTTTTACCAGATCAAGGGCGACATGATGTTGAAGATCGCCGATGGCGGCGAAATCTATGACCTTCCCATCCGCGAGGGCGAGGTTTTCATGTTGCCCGCCCACACCCGCCACGCGCCCCAGCGCCCGCAGCAGGGTTCGATCGGGCTGGTTGTGGAATCGCCGCGCATGGCGGGCATGAAGGAAGGGTTCGAGTGGTACTGTTTTTCCTGCAAGGGGCTGGTGCACCGGATCGAGGTCACGCTCGGCGATCCAAGCGGCATTGTCACGGAACTGCCCAAAATTTATGATGCCTATCATGCGGACATGGATGCGCGCACCTGCCCGGCCTGCGCAACGGTGCATCCCGGCAAGGGCAAGCCACCCGACGGTTGGGTGGTCCTATAGGCGGCAGGGTGTCCATGACGGTCATCGATATTCACAGCCATTTCTTTCCCGAGACCTGGCCCGACCTGGCCCAGCGGTTTGGCACGCCCGACTGGCCGTGGCTCAGGCATACCGGCCCCGGCAAGGCCATGGTGATGGTGGGGGACCGCGAGTTCCGCCCCGTCACATCGGCCTGCTGGGATGCAGAACAACGGCTCGAAGACATGGACCGCGACGGTATCGACCTCCAGATCCTGTGCGCCACGCCGGTCCTGTTCGCCTATATGAGGCCGGCGTGGCGCACAGGATCTGGA
>JALURZ010000283.1 GCA_027058735.1 Hyphomicrobiales bacterium
AACGGCGCGCCATCGGCCCCGAGACTGTCGAAAAAATCGGCGATTTGCGGGTTGCGATGCGTTTCGCCTTCCCGGCCCAGCGCTCCCGTTGCGGCAAACACCGCGCGCGCTGAAGGGGTCGCGGTCAAGATAGGCTCGACGACCGCGCTCAAGAAGGCCTGAAACGCGGTGATCGCGAACCCGGCGCGCGCGCTTCGGACCGCCGGTTCCAGCAGGCGCGCAAGGGGCAGAACCGCCAGACGCTCATGGATGTCGAGCAGGCCCGGCACCATGCCCGGAGCCGCGGCCGATCCGTGCCCGATATGGAAGGCCTGCCGGGCGGGGCCGAAATCGACCTCGACTTCGTAAAATTCCAGGGCCTCCGCCGGTTTTTTTCGCGCCGGCGTATGAAGGAAAAAATCGATCAGCACGGCATCGCCCGCCCGCCGGCGGGCCATCAGGAAACCGCCGCCGGCGGGCGAGGCCAGCACCGGCTCGCACACGCACGCCATCGCCAGGGCGGCGATCACCGCATCGAACGCATTGCCGCCATCTTTGAGAATTTCCGCTGCGGCCTCCGCGCTCAGACGGTGCCCGGCCGCGATCGCGCCGGTCTGCCGTGATCTCATCGGCGCACGACCTCAGCCCGCCGGGCCGGTTATTCCGCCGCCGAGCGGATGGCCGGCGCGGCGGCCAGCACATCGTCGCCGACATGGGCTTCGAACTTGGCGAAATTCTCAACGAACATATCGACCAGGGAGCGCGCCTGAATGTCATAGGCGGCAGGGTCGGCCCAGGTTTTTCTGGGATCGAGGATCGCCGCATCGACCCCCGGCACCGTGACCGGCACCTCGAAGCCGAAACACGGATCGGTGCGCATTTCAACATCATTGAGAGTGCCATCGAGCGCGGCGTTGAGCAGCGTGCGCGTCGCCTCGATCGGCATGCGGGCGCCGGTGCCGTATTTGCCGCCGCTCCAGCCGGTATTGACCAGCCAGCAGGTGACATTGTGGCGCGCGATCAGCTGGCGCAGCAGATTGCCGTATTCGCTGGGGTGGCGCGGCATGAAGGGGGCGCCAAAACAGGTCGAAAAGGTCGCGCTCGGCTCGGTCACGCCTTTTTCCGTGCCCGCGACCTTGGCGGTGTAGCCGGACAGGAAATGATACATCGCCTGGCTCGGCGTCAGGCGCGCGACCGGCGGCAGGACGCCGAATGCGTCCGCGGTCAGAAAGATGATATTGCCGGGATTTCCCGCCCGCCCGGTGGCGCTCGAATTGGGGATGGCCGACAGCGGATAGGCGCCGCGGGTGTTTTCGGTCAGCCGGTCGTCGTCCAGATCGATCTCGCGGGTCCTGTCATCGAGAATGACATTTTCCAGCACGGTCGCGAACTGGCGGGTGGTGGCGTAGATCTCCGGTTCGGCCTGCTCGGAAAGCCGGATCATCTTGGCGTAGCAGCCGCCTTCGAAATTGAAGATGCCCGCGTCGCACCAGCCATGCTCGTCATCGCCAATCAATGTGCGCCGGGGATCGGCCGACAGCGTCGTCTTGCCGGTGCCCGACAGGCCGAAGAATATGGCCGGATCCTGGTCTTCGCCCATGTTGACGGAGCAGTGCATCGGCATCACGTTTTTCTCGGGCAGAAAATAATTGAGGGTCGTGAACACGGATTTCTTGATTTCACCCGCATAGGACGTGCCGCCGATCAGCACCAGGCCATTGGTGAAGTCACAGGCGATTACCGTGCCGGAATTCGTGCCGTGCCGCGCCGGATCCGCCCGGAAGCCGGGGAAATCGATGATCGTGAGCCCGGGCCGGAAACCGGCGAAATCACCATCGTCGGGAACGATCAGCAAATGGCGGATGAACAGCGCATGCCAGGCGAATTCGCAGAACACCCGGGTCGCCAGGCGGTGGGCGGGATCCGCGCCACCGAACAGATCCTGCACGAACAGTTCCTTTTGCACGCCATAGGCGAGAAAATCGGCCTTGAGCGCCTCGAACCGGTCGCGCGACATGGCGGCGTTGTTGTCCCACCATACCGTATCCTCGGTGGTGGCGTCGCGCACGATGAATTTGTCATCGGCCGATCGTCCCGTGTGGTGACCGGTTTCCACGACCAGGGGGCCGTGGCGCGCGATGCGCCCTTCGCCGCGCGCCACCGCGTCTTGATAGAGCGCGGCCTCGCTGCCGTTCCAGTGCAATCGGGCAACATGGGCGAGGCCGGCCCTGCGGGCCCCGTCCAGATCAATATGATGTCCGGTCTGCTTCACCTCGTCCCCCGATAATACCGCCCGTTTCAGCGGCACCCTTGACCCGCGCATGCAGGCATTGAAACACCCCCGTGTGGCGCCGACAATGTTTTTTTCCACCAAGCGAAGGTGTGCGCGCGGTCAGCGCCGGTCGCGATCGCGCGCGGCCTTCGCGAGGCCGGCAAGGGCGCGGCGGACCTGTGCCAGGGTTTCCGCGCGCGTCTCGAATTCCAGCCGCGCCACGACCTGCCCGAGGCGCAGATCGCACCCGCTCTGGTCACAGCCGATCATGCGCCAGCCGCCGGACGGCAGGCCGAGCAACCGCGTGGCCATGGCGCAGATGGCGTCGGCATGATCGGTGTTCATGTGTTCGAGAATGCCCGGCTCGCCCGATGAGATCGCCGCGGCCCGCCGCGCGCGGGCAAACAGAACGTCCCCCTCGAGGTCGTGAATGCGGCCAAAACCGCCGACATAATGCGCGGTCTCAACCTGCATCCGGTAAAACCGGAAATCCGCGAAATCCGCATATTCGCCCGCGTCCGGATGGCGGCGCAGGTAGCGCGCGCGCTCCCCGGCGTCCCGCGTGATATCCAGGACCCCCATCAGCGTCGCACGCGGATGATCCAGCATGCCGGCATGGCCGGGCATGGCGGAAACCAGCAGCGAGGCGCGCGGTTCGCGTTTCAGGTTTTTCGTGTGCAGCGCCAGATCGGACAGCAGCAGCACCGGCTCGCCGCCGGGCGCCGTCGCCACGGCGACGAGAGAAGCATAAGGCACGCCGGTCTCGTGATGGCATGTCGCAAGCGCGCCGGTCACGGCCGCACGCACCAGATGGCGCGTCTGCGCCGCCGGGTCGCCATGTGTCTGCATCTGCATTTCGCGCGTCTTGCTCACAAGGCCGGGGGGATGGTCTTTAACCCTCCTTGGCGCCGGCTGGAAGGAATGCGGAGACAATCATGGCAAAATTTCGTCAACGGGGCTAGAATTGCCGCCACATTTTGCCCTTGATCCACGGTTAAGCCGCCCGACGGGGCAAATGAGACATTCAGGAGATATTATGCCAACTGTCGCACTGGTTGACGATGATCGCCACATCCTGACATCCGTAAGCATGGCTCTGGAGGCGGAAGGATATACGATCCAGACATTTGTCGATGGCGCATCGGCGTTGCAGGGATTTGAAAAATCGCCGCCCGACATGGCAATTCTCGACATCAAGATGCCGCGCATGGACGGCATGGAATTGCTGCGCCGGCTGCGGCAGAAATCCGAGTTTCCGGTGATCTTCCTCACCTCCAAGGACGAGGAGATCGACGAACTGTTCGGTCTGAAGATGGGCGCCGACGATTATGTCCGCAAACCGTTTTCCCAGCGCCTGCTCGTTGAACGGGTCAAGGCGGTGCTGCGCCGCGCCCAGCCGCGCGAGGCGCAAGGCGAGGCGAACGGAAAATCCGCGGCGATCGAACGCGGCGCGCTGGTCATGGACCCGGAACGCCATTCGTGCACCTGGTCGAACAAGCCGGTGACCCTGACGGTGACGGAATTCCTGATCCTGCAGGCGCTGGCGCAGCGTCCGGGCATCGTGAAGAGCCGGGACGCGCTGATGGACGCCGCCTATGACGATCAGGTTTATGTTGATGATCGCACGATCGATAGCCATATCAAGAGACTGCGCCGCAAGTTCAAGGCGGTTGATAGTTCCTTCGATGTCATCGAGACCCTGTATGGGGTCGGCTATCGCTTCAAAGAGGTGTGAAGGCTTGTGAATGGTCGCAGAGACCGAACATGATATCCGGCCGGTCGAGCCGGCGGATCGCAAGGACGCAAGGGGCTGGATCAGACAGATCAGGAGGTTTCGGGACCGCTACCGGTTTTCGAGCCTGACGCGGCGGATCGTTTTCCTCAATGTCGCCGCCCTCGTGCTTCTGGTGTCAGGCGTCTTGTATCTCAACCAGTTCCGCGCCGGGCTGATCGATTCGCGGGTGCGCAGCCTGCTGACCCAGGGCGAAATCATCGCCGGCGCGATCGCGGCGTCCGCAACCATCGACACCGACGCGATCACCATTGATCCCGAGCGCCTGCTGGGTCTCAAACAGGGCGAAACGGCGTCTCCCGCCGATCAGGGCATCAAGACGCTCGAGTTTCCCATCAATCCCGAACGCGCGGCCCCGATCCTGCGCCGGCTGATTTCGCCAACCAAGACGCGGGCGAAGATCTACGATACCGAAGGCTCGCTCATTGTCGATTCGCGCAGCCTGTATCTGCGCGACCAGATCCTGAGCTTTGATCTGCCGCCTCTGGAGACGGAAAGAAAAAGCACCTTCGCCGAATTGTGGCAGAGCTATGTGGGGTGGCTGTTTGCGAGCGATCTTCCGGTCTACAAGGAACTCGGGCCCGAACAGGGCAAGGACTACCCCGAGGTGGTGGCCGCCCTTGCCGGCGCTTCGGTCAGTATCGTGCGGGTCAATGAACAGCAGAAAATGATCGTTTCGGTCGCGGTCCCGGTGCAGCGGTTTCGCGCCGTGCTCGGGGCGCTGGTGCTCTCGACCAAGGGCGGCGACATCGACAGCACGCTGCGGGCCGAACGCTGGGCGATCCTGCGCATGTTTCTGGTCGCGCTCGGGGTGACCATTCTGCTTTCCTTCCTGCTCGCGGGCACCATCGCCGGGCCTGTCCGGCGTCTGGCGGACGCCGCCGACCGGGTGCGCAAGGGCATTGCCGCGCGCGTGGAAATTCCCGACTTCACCCACCGCCGCGACGAGATCGGCGAGTTGTCCGGTTCACTGCGCGACATGACGACCGCCCTATACAACCGCATCGATGCGATTGAAAATTTCGCCGCCGACGTGGCCCACGAGCTCAAGAACCCGCTGACCTCGCTGCGCAGCGCCGTTGAAACCCTGCCGCTCGCCAAGACCAAGGCGGCGCGCCAGCGCCTGGTGGAAATTGTACAAGACGATGTACGCCGCCTCGACCGGCTGATCAGCGATATCTCGGATGCCTCGCGGCTCGATGCGGAACTGGCGCGCGAGGAGTTCAGCATTGTCGAAATCGTGGACATTCTTGAGACCGTGGTCATGGTCACCAACGAGACCCGAAAAGACGGCATGCCGGAAGTCCACCTGGAAATTGATACTGACGAGCGTGACGGTTCCCGGCTGCGTGTATCCGGCCATGCCAGCCGCCTGGGCCAGGTCGTGCGCAATCTGCTGGATAATGCAATCTCGTTTTCCCCGCCCAACGGCAGGATCACCGTCGCCGTGCGGCGGGTCGGCCGGGAAATCGAAATTACCGTGGAGGACGAAGGCCCCGGCATTCGCCCCGAGAGCCTGGGGCGGATTTTCGACCGCTTCCACACCGACCGGCCGGGGGATGACGAATTTGGCAAGAATTCCGGGCTGGGGCTGAGTATTTCAAAGCAGGTCATCGACGCTCACCGCGGGCGGATCTGGGCGGAGAACCGCATCGGCGTAAGCGAGCCCGACCCGGAGTCCGACCCGGACAGCGCGGGTCCGCCGGCTTCGCGCGTGCTCGGCGCCCGCTTTGTGGTGCGTCTGCCCGCATTCAGAAAAAAGAAAAAGGACCGCTAGCGTCCAGACCCGTTAAGGCGCCCTGCCATGGCCGGTGAAACAAAACGCGTGCATGCGACCTGCGTCGTGTTCAGGGGCGCGGGAATCGCCATTCGCGGCAGGCCCGGCGCGGGCAAGTCCGATCTCGCCCTGCGGCTGATCGCGGCCGGCGGCGGGCTGGACGGCGCCTCGCGGGGGCACGCCATGCTGATAGGCGACGACTGCTGCATTGTGACCCGCCGCGGCAATCAGATATACGCCGCGCCGCCACGCGAACTGGCAGGGCGGATCGAGGTGCGCGGCCTTGGCATCGTGCATCTTGCGCATGTGAGCGAGGCCCGGATCGACCTGGTGGTCGATCTGGTCGCCCGCAACGACATCGAACGGCTGCCCGATGCCGGCGCCAACCAGACCGATCTCGCCGGCGTGCGCCTGCCCCGGCTGTTTCTTTGCGCCTTCGATGCTTCCGCGATCGCGCGGATCACACTCGCCCTGGGAGCCCGTGTAACCGGCGCATTCACTGTTGAGAACGGCACCGCCCGCCCGTCATGATCCGGCGCGCCGGGCCTGCGGCGCCGGCCCGAGGATTAAGGGTTCAATACGGGCGGAAAACGCACTAGAGTTCGCATCATGATCGGACTGGTTCTCGTTACGCACGGGCGACTGGCGGCGGAATTCCGCGCCGCCATGGAACATGTGGTCGGCCCGCAGCAACAGGTCCGCGCGATTTCCATCGGCCCCGACGACGATATGGAGGCGCGGCGCGAGGAAATTCTCAAGGCGGTGGGCGAGGTGGACAGCGGCGATGGGGTCATCCTCCTGACCGACATGTTCGGCGGCACCCCCTCCAATCTGGCGATTTCGATCATGGAGAATGCCAAGGTGGAAGTGATCGCGGGAATCAACCTGCCCATGCTCATCAAGCTTGCCAGCGTGCGCGGCGATGGCGATCTGTCCAGGGCCGTTCTGGAGGCCCAGGATGCGGGACGGAAATACATCAACGTGGCCAGCCAGGTCCTGGCCGGCGAAGGCGGCTAGGCCCCGCGTGAGGGACAATCCTGAAAAAAACGGGCCCACGGCCCAGGCCACGCTGACGATCGGCAACCTGCGCGGGCTGCATGCCCGCGCGTCGGCGAAATTCGTCAAATGCGCCGAACAGTTCGATGCCCATATTATGGTTTCGCGCGATGGCCAGAGTGTCAACGCGACCTCGATCATGGGCCTGATGATGCTGGCGGCCGCACACGGATCGACAATCGAGGTGGCAGCCAGCGGCCCGCAGGCCGGCGACGCGCTCGCCGCCCTGGAGCGCCTCGTGGCCGATAATTTCGGCGAACAGTGAGCCGGGCCGCTGTTCGCAGCGGCCGCGTTTCGGCGGGTCGGAAGGTAACATAAAGAAATGTTTATATCATTGTTGAAGTGGCGTGGCGCCGCTG
>JALURZ010000284.1 GCA_027058735.1 Hyphomicrobiales bacterium
CGGCGACCAGAAAATCCTCGCGCCCCAGCGCCGGGCGATGGGGAAACGAAAACGCCAACTGATCCGCGCCGCCGGCCATGGCCGATCCGTTATTTCGGCGTCCGGGGCTCTTTGGCCCGGGACGCCTTTTTGCGCTTCGCCTCAGGCGGCACGCGCCCGCGCGCGCCCAGATAAAGCGGGCTGGCAAGGTAGCTTCCCAGCGCGAAACGGGTCAGCACGCCAATGGCCGCCGCGCTGGGCACCGCGATCAGCAGGCCGACGAACCCGAACAGGGAGCCGAACGCAAACAGCGAAAACATCAGCCAGACCGGATGCAGCCCGATCTTGCCGCCGACGAGTTTGGGCGCCAGAACATTGCCTTCGAGAAACTGGCCGCCGGCGAAGATCGCCAGCACGATCAGGATCTGCACATAGTCGGGCCAGAACTGAACGATGGCGACCCCGCCCGACAGGATCAGCCCGACGATCATGCCCACATAGGGAATGAAACTCAAGGCACCCGCCGTGAGCCCGATCAGGGCGCCCTGGTTGAGCCCGGCGAGACTGAGCCCCACCGCGTAGTAGATGCCGAGCAGCAAACACACAGTGACCTGGCCGCGCACGAATCCCGACATGACCTTGTCGATCTCGCCGGCCAGCCTGCGGATGGTGGGCGCCTGGCGGCGCGGCAGCCAGCCATCGACCATGGCGACCATGCGGTCCCAGTCATTGAGCATGTAGAAGGTCACGATCGGCGTCACCAGCAACAGCGACAACAGGCTGACAAACGCCTTGCCGCCGGACCAGACCTTGGTCAGGAGCGAGCCGGCCCACTCCGCGCCCTTCGCCGCCACACCGCTGGCGCTCACCGTTTCGCCGGCGGAACTGGCATCGAGAAGCTTTTTCAGCCACTCCGGCCCGTTCTCGCGCGCCAGGCTCGCCAGCCCGTCCACATAGCCCGGCAGACTGCCGGCGAAACTCACGATCTGCCGGGCCAGCACCGGCACCGCCAGCAGGATGAAACCGACGACCACGATGGCGAAAAGCAGAACGATCAGCGAAACCGCCGCCAGCCTGGGCAGGCCGGTCTTTTCTAGCCTGTCGGCCACCGGATCGAGGAAATAGGCGATCGCCAGCCCGGCCACGAAGGGCAGCAGAATATCGCTGAGAATGTAGAGCGCGATTGCGAAGGCCATGCCCGCGCCAACCCAGAACATCACCTGTCTTTGCAAGGTCATGGGTTCAGTCCCCGGCCCGGTCCGTCGGCTGGGCCATGATGTTCATCCAGGCGGCGAGATAGACCGCGGCAGACGAAACCGTGAGAATACCGACCATGAGATAGCCGATCTGAATGATGATCGGCGCAATTATGCCCAGCCCCAGATGGGTGAGCACCAGGGACGCCAGCACGATCTGCCCGACGGTATTGATCTTGCTTATCATGCGGGGGCGGACCTGTACCGGCTGCTCGATCATCCAGGACAGGATGAATGCGCCAACGATCAGAACATCCCGGCTGACCACCAGAATGACGAGCCAGGCCGGAATTTCATCCAGCAGACCCAGCACGATATAGATGCTGACGAGCAGCAGTTTGTCGGCAATGGCGTCCAGATAGGCGCCCAGTTCGGTCTGCAGATTGTAGGTCTTGGCGATATAGCCGTCGGCGCCGTCGGTGACGCCCGCGATGACAAAAACGATCAGAGCCAGCAGCATCTGGTCGGAAACCATCAGCCAGATGATGACCGGCACCAGAAAAATCCGCACAAGGGTTATGGTATTGGGGATGTTCATTGCGTGCCGGATGTCGCCGCTCGCCGCGAGCCCGCTGTGTCGGCCAGACCCTATTCGCGGTACAGGACGAGCGCCTCCCCGTTATCCGCCAGGATCAGCCCCTGGCCCGCGAGCGCGGTGTTCAATTGCGCAAGCTCGCCGTCATAGGTGATGTCAACGATCGCCCCCCTGGCCGACAGCGATTTGATCTCAAGAGCGTTCACCCCGAAGGTGGCGCGAATGCGGTCCCTGATCTGCTGCCATTCCTGCAGCCCGGAAAAGGGAACCGCGACCGTGTAGACGCCCGCCGCACTGGCGGGCGTCCTGGGTCCTTCGGCGCGCCATTGCTGTTCCATGGCGCTCAGAAGCCGTTTGGCCGCCACGGCCGCGATTGCCTCGATGTCGCCCGGCGTGCCGGTAAAGGTCTCTTCCCAGTTC
>JALURZ010000285.1 GCA_027058735.1 Hyphomicrobiales bacterium
GGTTTTCTACCCCGCCAGCGGCGGCCAGCCGGGCGACAGCGGCGCGCTGGCGATCGAGGGGGCGGGCGATGTGAGCATCGCGACAACGGTCTACGGCCCCGACAAAACGCAGATTGTCCATGTGCCGGACGAAGGCGGCACCCTTCCCGAACCGGGCGCCAGGGTCCGTTGCCGGATCGACTGGCAACGGCGCTATGCCCACATGCGCCTGCATACCTGTCTGCATCTGTTGTGCTCGATCGTGGACTATCCCGTGACGGGGGGGGCCATTTCGGCGGACGGGGCGCGGCTGGATTTCGATATTCCCGCCGCTGACTTCGCCACCAAGGAGGAACTGACGGATGCTCTCAACGCACTGATCGCACAAAACCACCCGGTATCGGTGCGCTGGATCAGCGATGAGGAGTTGACCGCCCGGCCCGACCTTGTGCGCACCATGTCGGTGAAACCGCCGATGGGCAGCGGGCGCGTGCGCCTGCTGGAGATCAATGGCGGCGAGGTCGATCTGCAACCGTGCGGCGGCACCCATGTCGCCGCGACCGGCGAGATCGGCGGCGTTCTTATCCACAAGATCGAGAAAAAGGGCGCGAAAAACCGCCGCGTGCGCGTTGCGTTCGCCCGGGATCAGGCTCCATGAACGAGAACAGGGACCGCTGGCTGGTCAACACCGGCTGGCTCAAGGAACATGTGAACGCGCCCGACATCGTCATCCTCGACGCCTCGTGGCATCTGCCGGGGTCCGGTCGCAACGCCGCCAGGGAGTTTCTCGACGGCCATATTCCCGGCGCCCTGGCGTTCGACATCGACGATATCGCGGACAAGAGCAGTCCGCTGCCGCACATGCTGCCCGGCCCGGCGATGTTTTCTTCGCGCATGCGCAAGATGGGAATCGGTGATGGCAACCGGATCATTGTTTACGACAGCCACGGTCTGATGACGGCCGCGCGGGTGTGGTGGACGTTTCGCGTGATGGGCCATGACGATGTCGCCGTTCTCGACGGCGGCCTGCCCAAATGGGTGGCCGACGGGGGCGAACTGGAAGACGGGCCGGCCAGAGCGCGCCAGGAACGCCACTTCACGAGCCGGCGCCAGACCACCAAACTGTGCGACCGCGACGATGTCGCCAGGGTGTCCGCGGATGGCGGCGTCATTATCGATGCGCGTTCCCCGGAGCGCTTCGCCGGCACCGCCCCCGAACCGCGCGAGGGCCTGCGCGCGGGACATATTCCCGCCAGCATCAATGTGCCTTACCAGACCTTGCTCAACGATGACGGCACGCTCCGCAGCGACAGCGAGCTGCGTTCGGCATTTTCCCGGGCCGGCGATCTGTCCGCCCCGCTCATCACAACCTGCGGTTCCGGCGTCACGGCGGCGGTCCTGGCGCTCGGGCTCGAAATTCTGGGGGCCAGGCAGGTTGCGCTTTATGACGGCTCCTGGAGCGACTGGGGGTCGGACCCCGATCTGCCTGTGGAGACCGGCCCCGACACGGGCCGCGCGGGAGAAGCGACGTGATGGGCACGGTCCACAAGATCACCATCACCTATCTGGAACTGCTCGAGCAGACGGCGCTCAAAACGCCGCCGCCCCCCGCCGGGACCAGCCTGCTGCGCGCCCATGCGCCGCCGGTGCATTTTTACCGCTATCTTTACGATGCGGTGGGCCGCGATTATGTCTGGGTCAACCGTAAACGGATGAACGACGAGGATCTGGCCGCCATCATTCATGACCGCGAAGTGGAGATCTATGTCCTGTATGTGAACGGCAGTCCGGCGGGATTCGCCGAGCTTGATTTTCGCGACATGCCGGATGTGGAACTGGCGTTCCTCGGGTTGATGCCGGAATTTCAGGGCCGCGGCCTGGGCTACCATCTGTTGTCGCAGGCGCTCGCCATCGCCTGGGCCCGCGCGCCGCGGCGGCTGCATGTGCAAACCTGCACCCTCGACCATCCACGCGCCCTGCCACTGTACCAGAAATTCGGATTCACGCCGTTTGCGCGCGAGGACACGACTTTGGAAGAGCTGGACTGAGACGGGGTGGCCGGTTCCAAGAGCGCCATGCAAACGCACTCATCGAACCCGTGCCGTCTGTCCAGGCGATTGGCTCCGCCTCCCTGTACTCCCCTCAGAGCCCCTCGCCGCGGCCATTGCCCGCAATTGCGCAATCGGGCAATGGCAACCCTTCGCCCTTGAATTCAGCCACCCCGGCGGGCGACGATGAATCTCCGCAACACCTCCCCCCGCCTAATGCAGGATCTGGCTCAGGAACATCTTGGTGCGCTCGCTTTTCGGATTGCTGAAAAACTGCTCAGGCTCGTTCTGCTCCACGATCTGTCCCTCATCCATGAAAATCACCTTGTTGGCGACCTGACGGGCAAAGCCCATCTCGTGGGTTACAACCAGCATCGTCATGCCTTCCTCGGCAAGGTTGACCATCACATCGAGCACTTCCTTGATCATTTCTGGATCAAGCGCGGAGGTCGGCTCGTCAAACAGCATGATCCGCGGGTTCATGCACAAGGAACGCGCAATCGCGACGCGCTGCTGCTGCCCGCCGGAAAGCTGGCCTGGATACTTGCCCGCCTGTTCGGGAATCTTGACCCGTTCGAGATATTTCATGGCGACTTCCTCGGCTTCCGCCTTCGGCGTCTTGCGCACCCAGATGGGCGCCAGCGTGCAGTTCTCCAGAATGGTCAGATGCGGAAACAGATTGAAGTGCTGGAACACCATGCCGACTTCGCGGCGGATTTCATCGATCTTCTTGACATCGTCGGTCAACTCGATGCCATCGACAACGATCTTTCCCTGCTGATGCTCCTCAAGCCTGTTGATGCAGCGGATCAATGTGGATTTGCCGGACCCCGAGGGACCGCAGATGACGATCCGCTCCCCCTTGTAGACCGTCAGATCGATATCGCGAAGCACATGAAAGTCGCCATACCACTTGTTCATGCTGATGATCTGCACAGCGACTTCGTCGGACACCCGCAGCTTCACCTTCTTGGGTGCCGCCTTTTTGGGCGCCGCCTTCCTTTTCGCTTGAGCCATTTCCCGGTCCCTCACCAAATGCCGTTAATTTCTGTGGCCCGTATCCAGCCTGTTTTCCATGAAAATCGAATAGCGCGACATGCCAAAGCAGAACACGAAGAACAGGATCGCCGCGAAGGCATAGCCGGAATGGCTGGTGCTCGGCGTGCTCCAGTTGGGGTCGGTAAAATTGAGCTGGATGATACCGAGCAGATCGAACAGTCCGACAATCAGCACCAGTGTCGTATCCTTGAACAGGCCGATGAAGGTGTTGACGATCCCCGGAATGACCATCTTGAGCGCCTGCGGCAGAACGATCATCCGCATCATTTTCCAGTAACTCAGGCCCAGCGCCATCGCGCCCTCGTACTGGCCGCGCGGAATGGCCTGCAATCCGCCGCGCACGACTTCGGCCATATAGGCCGCCGAAAACAGGGCAACCCCGATCAGCACGCGCAGCAATTTGTCGAAATTCACGCCTTCGGGCAAGAACAGCGGCAGCATCACGCTCGACATGAACAGCACGGTAATCAGAGGCACCCCGCGCCAGAATTCGATAAACGCGATGCAGAACAGCCGGATAATCGGCATTTGCGAACGCCGCCCCAGCGCCAGCAGAATTCCGATCGGCATGGAGGCCACGATCCCCGTCACCGCCACCACCAGGGTGACCAGCAGCCCGCCCCACAAGGAGGTTTCAACGGGCGCCAGCCCCAGGTCCGCCGAACTGACAAGCACCACGGCCGCAAAAGGCACCGCGAACATCGCCACGCCCTTGATGCCATCCCTCAACTCGATGATTTTGGCCACGCTCGCAGCGAAGAACGCGACGCCCAGAAGGATCGCCACAAGCACCGCAAAGCCGATCCAGAAACCGGTGCCGATGTCGATATTGCCGCCGGTGAGCAGGATGAAGGCGACCACCGGATAGATGGCCAGCAGAAACAGGGCATTGAGGCCCTTGTAGGGAAGCGAGGGCACAACCATGGGGATCAGCGCGCCAAACCCGAGCACATATACCAGCGTCACGCGCCAGCGCTCTTCCACCGGATAGCGGCCGTAGATGATCTGCCCGAATTTCGCTTCGACAAAAGCCCAGCAGGCGCCGACGGCGCGCCCGACCTTCTCGCTGCGGCAGGCATCACCGTCTTCGCCCGTCCACACCGCGCTCAGGAAGCCCCAGTTGATGATCGGAGGCACGATCAGGTAGATCAGATACAGCCCGATAAACGTCAGTATCGTGTTTGTAACGCTGGAGAACAGATTTTCGCGCAACCACCCGACGATCCCGGTGGTGGAGGCCGGCGGCGGCAGCAGCGGCGCGTCTTTCGTGCGAACATAATGGGTCATCGTCTAGCGCTCCACCAATGACATTCGCGCATTATACCAGTTCATGAACATGGAGGTGATGATGCTGATGATCAGATAGACCCCCATTGTCATCAGCAGGATCTCCACCGCCTGCCCCGTCTGGTTGAGCACCGTTCCGGCAAAGACCGAGACCAGATCGGGATAGGCGATGGCCACCGCCAGCGAAGAATTCTTGGTCAGGTTGAGAAACTGGCTGGTCAAGGGCGGGATAATCACCCGCATCGCCTGGGGAATGACCACCAGCCGCAAGGTCGGATTGACCCGAAGCCCGAGCGCATGGGCCGCTTCGCTCTGTCCGTGAGAGACCGCCAGAATTCCGGCGCGCACGATTTCCGCGATGAACGACGCGGTATAGATCGTCAGCGCCAGGAGCAGCGAGGCGAATTCCGGGATCATCGTCATGCCGCCCTTGAAATTGAAGCCGCTCAACTCAGGCTGGTCGAGCGTGATCGGCATGCCCGCGGCAAAGAAGGCGATGATCGGAAATCCGAAAATCAGCCCCAGCGAGCTGATGAAGACGGGAAACTGCTGGCCGGTTCTGATCTGCCGCTGCTTGGCCCACCAGCGCAGCGCGATCGCGCTGAAGATGCCGGCGATGAACGCCACCAGAATAATGTAGGCGTTGTCGCTGAAAACCGGCGCCGGCATGTACAGCCCGCGGTTGTTGAGAAAAAACAAGCCGAATGCCGACAAGCTCTCGCGCGGCCCCGGCACTGCGCGCAACACCGCAAAATACCAGAAGAAAATCTGCAACAGCAGCGGCGTGTTGCGGAACACCTCCACATAGACCGCAGCAAGCCTGGAAATGACCCAGTTTTTTGAAAGCCTGGCAATGCCGATGATAAAGCCGAGGATGGTTGCGAAAATAATGCCGAAAAACGCAACCAGAAGCGTGTTCAAAAGCCCCACCAGAAAAGCCCGCCCATAGGTCGAATCCTCGGCATAGGGCACAAGGGTCTGAATGATCCCGAACCCGGCGGTATTTTCCAGAAACCCGAACCCGGACGCGATATTCTGGCGCTCAAGATTGCTGACCGTGTTGGTGACAATCTCGTAGCCCATCCAGACAATGGCGAAAATCAGCACCGCCTGTGACAGCAATGCGCGGAAACGCGGATTGTTCCAAAGCGCGACCTTGGCCGCGTCAGCCTGTTCGGATACAGCCATCTACGCCTCCCCAGCCGATGGAATGTGCCGTGGAAGCAGGCCCCTTCTTGGGCGAGGGTCCCGCCTGCTTCCACAGCAAACTTTGTTGCCGCTAACGCCTAGCGGATGGGCGGCGCATATTGCAGGCCGCCATTGTTCCACAGAGCGTTCAGGCCGCGGGCAAGACCGAGCGGGGTCTTGGGTCCGACGTTGCGCTCGTAGATTTCGCCGTAATTGCCGACCTGCTTGATGATGGCGTAGGCCCAGTTGTTGCTGAGACCAAGATTGCTGCCGAACTTGCCTTCAACGCCGAGCAGACGTCTGATGGCCGGATTGTCGGACGATTTCATCTGATCGACATTAGCGCTGGTAACGCCGAGTTCCTCGGCATTGAGCATCGCGTTGTGGACCCATTTCACAATGTTGAACCACTGGTCGTCGCCCTGGCGGACCACCGGTCCAAGCGGCTCCTTGGAAATGATTTCCGGCAGCACCATGTGCTCATCGGGTTTTTCCAGCTTGAGGCGCTGCGCGGCCAGACCGGAACGGTCCGTCGTATACACATCGCACCGGCCCTTGTCATAGGCCTGGACAACTTCGTCGGCCTTCTCGAAGGCAACGATCTTGTATTCAAGCTTGTTGGCGCGGAAATAGTCCGCGACATTGAGTTCGGTGGTCGTGCCGGTGTTGGTGCAAACGGCCGCACCACCGAGCTTCAGGGCGGAATCCACGCCAAGCGACTTGCGCACCATGAAACCCTGACCGTCATAATAGTTGACGCCGGCGAAGTTGAGGCCAAGCGCCGTGTCGCGGGTCATGGTCCAGGTCGTATTGCGCGAAAGCACGTCGATTTCGCCGGATTGAAGGGCGGTAAAGCGCTCTTTCGCCGAAAGTGGCGTATATTTGATTTTCGAGGCATCGCCGAACACGGCGGCCGCGATGCCGCGGCAGGTATCGACATCGATGCCGGTCCAGTTGCCCTTGTCGTCAGGGTTGGAGAACCCGGGCAGACCCTGGCTCACACCACATTGAATAAACCCTTTTGCCTTGACGTCATCAAGGGTTGCAGCCGACGCCGATGTCGCCATCAGCCCCAGGGTCGCGCCAATGGCGATCGGAATGATTTTGGATTTCATGTTGCAGCCTTCTCCTGTTGCGCTCTATCCCGTTGTGATATTGCGCCAGGGGGCGGCTCTGCACTACAGAACTCACCCAGGCCTGAAAGACCCCTACGCACATTGACCACAACAGGACTGGCGTTTCGTGTATGACTCCCTCATAAGGACACGCGAACGCGCATCCGCTGCCTATCAGAAAAGATCGAACGGAGCCGGTCAAGTGTTTATAGAGGTTTGCAGGAAAAAACTCGCGTCACCCTTAACGCGCGCGGGAGACAGCCGGAGGCAGTCCACATGAAAAAACCGGCAGCGCCCGCACGCCATCCCGCGGATCGGCAAACCGAAACGACGCTGGTCACCTCCGGGCGCGACAGCCATGCCAATCACGGATTCGTCAATCCGCCAATCTATCATGCCTCGACCGTTCTTTATCCCGACGCCGCCAGCCTGCGGTCGCGAAACCAGGAATACATATATGGCCGGCGCGGCACCCCGATATCGCGCCGGCCATATATGTATTCCTGGT
>JALURZ010000286.1:0-1167 GCA_027058735.1 Hyphomicrobiales bacterium
CCAGGTTCGTCAAACGGTTCGGCGATGTGGGCGGCGCCATCGAGCAGGCCATCGAGGCCTATGCGCGCGAGGTGCGCGAGCGCGCCTTTCCCGCCGCGAGCCACACTTATGACATGAAGGAATAGGCAGAAAAATTGCGATCTTTCAAGGGTTTTGCGTGTGTTCTTCCCGCTGTTTACAAAGACTGTGCATCGCGATTGCCATTATTCCGCCATGTGGCTATTTTAACCCCCAATCAATGATACGCTGCCGCATTCATCCGGCATCTGGAGCACAATCAGTTGAGCGACATTTTTCGCGAGGTCGAAGAAGAAATTCGCCACGACGAGTACAAGCGTCTGTGGAGCAAATACGGTATCTATGTGATTGGCGTCGGACTGGCGATCGTGTTCGGTGTTGGCGGCTACAAGGGCTGGCAGGCGTATCAGAAGTCCCGGGCCGAACAGGCCGGGGAGAAATTCGCCACAGCGCTCGTCCATGTCGGCGCCGGCGAGACCGCCAAGTCCGCTGAAATCCTGGACGAACTGGGCCGCAGCGGACCGGAAGGCTACGCGCTGCTTTCGCGTTTCAAGCAGGCCGCCATCCTGGCCAAGGATGGCCGCCGCGATCAGGCGGTGGCGGCCTATGACGAGATCGCGCGCGCGGCGCGCTCTGATGCATCCCTGTCCACTCTTGCGCAAATTCGCAGTGCGTTGCTGCTGGTGGACACCGCTGAGCGCAGCGAGATCGTGCGGCGCATGGCCCCCCTTGATCGCAGCACGACACCATGGCGCAATCTGGCGCGTGAGATTCTCGCCCTTGCCGCATATCGCGCCGGCGACTACGCCGCCGCAAACGGGTTTTTCCTGTCGATTGTCGCTGACCCCGCAAGCCCGCCGAATCTGCGCCGCCGGGCGCAGGTCATGATAAGCCTGTTGCGTCCCGAACTGGCCGCGCGCGGTCTGGACAGCGGCCCGGCAAAATCTGCAGCCGGGAACTAGCGCCATGATCCCGTCGTCCCCGCAGCCCCGCACAACGGCCCGGCCCCGCGTTCTGGCCGGTCTGCTCGCGGCCATGGTGCTGCTGGCCGGCTGTTCGTCGCTTGACTCGATTTTCGGCTCGGGAGAAGAAGAGCCCCTCAAGGGCGAGCGCGTTTCCATGGCCAGGACCCAGACGGCGCTGCAGCCG
>JALURZ010000286.1:1177-7825 GCA_027058735.1 Hyphomicrobiales bacterium
CAATGCGCCGCAGCATGTGGCGCTTGGAATCACGCTGCGCCGGGTGTGGCGCAAGGATGCCGGCAGAGGAACGAGCAGCCAGGGGCGGCTGACCGCCAGCCCGATTGTGACAGGCGGCAAGATTTTCGCACTGGATACACGCGCCCGGGTCCATGCGTTCAATGCCAGGAACGGCACGCGGGTGTGGACCACCGATCTGGCGCCCGAGGAAGAAGAGGCGGAAGAAGGCTTTGGCGGCGGCCTCGCATCCGATGGCGCGCGGGTCTATGTAACCACCGGGTTTGGCTGGGTTCATGCGCTCGATGCGCAGACCGGGCGCAAATCATGGTCGCGCCAGATCAAGACCCCGATCAGGGCGGCGCCCACCGTTTCGGACGGCAAGGTTTTCGTCACCACCGTCAACAACGAGGTGCTGGCGCTGTCAACCCTCGATGGCACGGTGAGCTGGCGGTTCGGCGGCGTCGGCGGGAACAGCGGCATGCTGGTGAGCACGAGTCCGGCGGTGAGCGGCGGGCTGGTCGTGATGCCCTATACGTCCGGCGACCTGATTGCGTTCACCGCGGCGGACGGCCGGCGGGTCTGGAACGACAATCTGTCCCGCACCGGGGTTGCCGCGGCCCTGTCGCCGCTTAACTCCATTTCCGGGCGTCCGGTGGTCCATCGCGGCGTTGCCTATGCCATCGCGCATGGCGGGCGGCTGGTGGCGGTGGATATCAAGACCGGCGCGCGCCTGTGGTCGCGCAACCTGTCCGGGGTGCAGACGCCATGGGCGGCGGGGGACTATCTTTTTGTTGTCACCAGCGACAACCAGCTCGTGGCGGTGACCGCGAAAACCGGGAAAATCCGCTGGATCAAGCAGCTTCCCGCCGGCACCGAATGGAGCGGGCCGGTGCTGGCCGGCGGGCGTCTCGTCGTTGTCGCGGCCAGCGGTTTGGTGTGGAGCATCGCGCCCCAGTCGGGCGAGGTCGTCAATCAGTTCAGCCTCGATGAAAAAATCTATATTCCGCCGGTCGTTGCAGACGGCCTGATCTATTTCTTCACCGATGATGCCGAGTTGATCGCCATGAGCTGATGACCTGACGCCGCTTTTGGCGCATGTCGCGGCGAAACGGCGTTGCCACCGCTTTGCGTTTGGCTTTGTGTGACAGGTCCCGTACTGGCCGGCGATACGGCGCGGAAGGGCGGTTCGCCATGAATGCCAAAGTCGTCATCGTCGGGCGCCCGAATGTGGGCAAATCGACGCTGTTCAACCGCCTTGCCGGCAGGCGGCTGGCGATCGTTCACGATCGCCCCGGTGTGACCCGCGACCGGCGCGAGGGTGAGGCCCGGGTCAATGGCCGCGCCTTCACGCTGATCGACACCGCGGGCCTCGATGATGCGCCGCGCGGCTCGCTTGAAGACCGCATGAGCGCGCAGAGCGAGGCGGCGATCCGCGACGCCGATATCTGCCTGTTCATGATCGATGCGCGCGCCGGCGTCATCCCGGCGGACAGACATTTCGCACGGCTCGTGCGCGGCCTCGACAAACCGGTCATTCTGGTTGCCAACAAATGCGAAGGCCGCGATGTGCCCCCCGGGGTGCATGAAAGCCACGCGCTGGGGCTTGGCGATCCGGTATGCGTTTCCGCCGAGCACGCCGAAGGGATCGGCGCGCTGCACGATGTGCTGGCCGGGCACCTGAAAGCCTTTCACGAAGCGCGCTGCGCCACGCCCGGGCCCCCGGCGCCTGGCGGGGACGAGGACACCGTGCCGGGGCCGGACCGGCCCTTGCGCCTGGCGGTCGTGGGGCGTCCCAATACGGGCAAATCGACGCTTATCAACCGGTTGCTCGGGCATGAACGCCTGCTGAGCGGACCCGAAGCCGGCCTGACGCGCGACGCCATCGCGGTTGACTGGCAGGTTGGGGACGTGCCGGTCAAACTGTTCGACACCGCCGGCATGCGCAAGAAGGCGCGGGTGTCCGAAGTGCTGGAAAAACTGTCGATCGGCGATACGCTGCGCGCGATCCGGTTTGCCGAAATCGTGGTGCTGATGATCGATGCGACGCAACCGTTCGAAAAACAGGATTTACAGATCGCCGATCTGATCGAGCGCGAGGGCCGTGCGCTGCTGATCGCGCTCAACAAATGGGATCTGGTCAAGGACAAGGCGGCGGTGCGCCGCCGTCTGGGGCGCGCGGCCGAACGGCTGTTGCCGCAGCTCAGGGGCGTGCCGCTGGTAACGCTGTCGGCGGCGACCGGCCGGGGGCTGGACCGGCTGATGCCACGCGCCTTCAAGCTCTATGAGCGATGGAACGCGCGCGCCGCCACCGCCCCGCTCAACAGGTGGCTGCGCGATGCGGTGGAACGCCATCCCCCCCCGGCCCCGGCCGGGCGGCGGCTGAAGCTGCGCTATATCACCCAGGCAAAAGCCCGCCCACCGACCTTCGTGCTGTTTTGCTCAAGGCCCGACGCCCTGCCGGCGTCCTACCAGCGCTATCTCCTCAACGGCCTGCGCGAGGCTTTCCACATGCCCGGCACGCCGCTGCGCCTGCAGGTGCGCCAGGGTGAAAACCCTTATGTGAAGAAACGTTCTAGGCATCCGTGAACCGGCCGGCGCGCACATCATAGATGACGCCGTTCTTCGTGAAGCCGGGCGATGTCATGGTCACGAAATGCGGCGCGATGTCTTCCGGCGGCGGCAGGCTCGCGGGGTCTTCGCCGGGCATGGCCTGGGCGCGCATGGCCGTGCGCACCACGCCGGGATTGAGCAGATTGGCGCACACCGGTGTTTTCTCCACCTCACGGGCATAGGTCTTGACCAGCGCGTTGAGGGCCGCCTTTGTGACCGAATACGGCCCCCAATAGGCGCGGCAGCTGTCGGCCGCGCCCGAGGTCACGAACAGCGCGCGTCCGGCATCCGCCTGGCGCAGCGGCAGGTCGAATGCCCGGATGAGCCGCCAGTTCGCCGTGACATTGATGGTCAGCACCTTCTCCCAGTCTTCCGGCCCCACATGGCCAAGCGGTGAAATGGGGCCGAGCATCGCGGCATTGCCCACCATCACGTCAAGCCGCCCCCAGCGTTCATGGATGGTTGCCGCCAGCCGGTCGATACCCTCGCCGTCCGCCAGGTCCAGCGGCACCAGCGTTGCCGACCCGCCCGCTTGACGAATATCGTCATCGAGATCGCTCAAAGCCCCCTCGGTGCGCCCCACCGCGATGATGTGATGGCCCGCCGCGCTCAGCGCCAGCGCCGCGGCACGCCCCAGCCCGCGGGTGGCGCCGGTGATGAGTGCCAGGGATTTGTCGGGCAGATCGGCCATGGTCAATTTCGCTCGCGCAGGCGCGAACTCATCCGGTTTCGGCAATCAGCGCCAGCGCCGATATCTTTTCGGGCCCTTCGCGGTCGCGCAGCGGGGTCGGGTAATCACCGGTAAAACAGTGATCGGTGAATTGCGGATTGTCGTTGTCGCGGCCCTCATGACCGACCGCGCGATACAGCCCGTCGATACTCAAAAAGGCCAGGCTGTCGACCTTGATATGGGTGCGCATGCCCTCAAGATCATATTGCGCCGCCAGCAGGCGGGAGGGATCAGGGGTGTCGATGCCGTAATAATCCGAATAGGCGATGGGGGGGCTGGCGATGCGCATGTGAACGGCCTTCGCGCCGGCCTCGCGGAGCATCTGCACGATTTTCACCGATGTGGTGCCGCGCACGATGCTGTCGTCCACCAGCACGATGCGCCGCCCGCGAATCTGCGCCGCGTTGGCGTTGTGCTTGAGCTTGACGCCAAGCTGGCGGATCTGCTGGCTCGGCTCGATGAAGGTGCGCCCCACATAGTGATTGCGGATGAGGCCGAATTCAAACGGCAACCCGGCGGCCTGGGCATAGCCGATGGCCGCCGGCACGCCGGAATCGGGCACCGGAACCACCACGTCCGCCTCGGCGGGCGCTTCCTGCGCCAGGCGGATGCCGGTCTGTTTGCGCACATCATAGACGCTGCGTCCACCGACCACGCTGTCGGGGCGGGCAAAATAGATATATTCGAATATACAGGGCCGCGGCGGGCGTTTGCCGAAGGGAAACAGGCTCTCGATGCCGGTGCGCGAAATGACGACGATTTCGCCATTTTCGATATCGCGCACGAATTTCGCGCCGATGATATCGAGCGCGCAGGTTTCCGACGCCAATACCGGCGAGCCGTTATAGTCGCCCAGCACCAGGGGGCGGATGCCGAGGGGATCGCGTGCGCCGATCAGTTTCTTGTTGGTCAGGGCGGCCAGCGAATAGGCGCCTTCAAGACGGCTCAGGGCCTCCACGAAGCGATCGATGAAGTGACGCCGCGTGGAGCGCGCGACAAGATGCAGGATCACTTCGGTATCCGATGTGGACTGGCAGATGGCGCCATTCGCGATCAGGTTCCCGCGCAGGGTCAGCCCGTTGGTGAGATTGCCATTGTGGCAGATCGCAAATCCCCCTGAGGCAAGTTCCGCAAACAGCGGCTGCACATTTCTGAGCGCGGTTTCGCCCGTCGTCGAATAGCGCACATGGCCGATCGCGGCGTCGCCGCGCAGCCGCTCCATCATCGCGGGCTTGGTGAAGTGATCGCCGACCAGACCCTGCCGGCGTTCGGCATTGAAGCGCTCGCCGTCGAAACTGACGATGCCGGCGGCTTCCTGGCCGCGATGTTGCAGGGCATGCAGACCAAGGGCGGTGAGGGCGGCCGCGTCGGGCTGGTTGAACACGCCGAAAACGCCGCATTCCTCACGCAGCCTGTCATCAGTTCTGGTCGTGTCGCACACCGATCCGTGATCCTCGATCGCCGCGCGCCACAGCCGCGCGCGGGGCTTTGATTGCGGGCTATCGAACCGAATTCCTTGGCATCTGCCTGAGCGCCGCGATCCGGTAGGGGCCGGTCCGCTTCAGCGATGCGCCGTTTTCCTTTTCGGGCTGCCCGCCTTCCTGTTCGGGTTGCAGCGGTTTGAGGGGGCGGGCGCGGTCGCCAAGCAGCGCATCGGCCGTGTCGGGCGGCAGGAAGGAGATAATAAAGTCCCCGGTCGCCTGGATTATGGGCAGCGTGCGCGCCTGCTTGATCCACTGGAACTGCTTGTCCTTGGGGAAAATCCACGAATAGAACATGTAGGCGACGACCACGATAATCAACCCGCGCAAAAGCCCGAACACGAAGCCGAGCGTTCTGTCGAGTGCGCCGATGCGGCTGTCGAGAATACGGTCGGATAACCGGATGGTGAGAACCGACAGGATTATCAGCACGATAAAAAACACCGCGATCACCAGCGCGATGTCGGCAATATAATTGCTTTCGGGTTGCACATAGCTGCGCGCGATTTCCTTCAGGGCCTCCTGCTGATAGGCCAGATAGCCGGCGGCCGCAGCGCCCGCCCAGGAACTGATGGACATGACTTCGCGGGTGACGCCGCGCATCATGGCGAGAAAGCCGGACAGCAGCATGATGGAAACGAGAATTATGTCGAGCCAGGATAGGGGCATGGGCAAAATCAACTTGTCTGATTGACGAACACCACCGGTGCCGGAGTGAAAGAGACTAGCATGATTCCTTCCAGGTTGGTCATGCCGAAAGGCTGGGCAGGTCAGCCCTGGCCCGGGGTGCGCGGGTCCTGTGGGGGCGGGTGCGCGCCGGCGCAATGTGCCGTGAGAGCGGCGAGGGTGTCAACGGCGTCGATTGCCATTTTCGCCGCCGTTTTTTTCGTCCGCGCGCCATCGCCGGGCGTCACGGCGCGTTCAAAGCCCAGTTTCAGCGCCTCGCGCAGTCTTGCGCCGACCCGGCTCACCGGACGGATCGCCCCCGACAGGCCGATCTCGCCGAAATAGACACACCGCTCGGGCAGCGGCGTTGCGCTCAGCGACGAGATCAGCGCCGCCGCGGCGGCCAGATCGGCGGCGGGCTCGCGGATGCGCAGGCCGCCGGCGACATTCAGATAAACGTCATGGCCCGCCAGCGACACCCCGCAATGGGCCTGCAGCACCGCGATGACCATGGCCAGCCGGCCCGTGTCCCACCCGATAACCGCGCGGCGCGGGGTGGCCAGCGGGCTTGGCGCCACCAGCGCCTGAATTTCCACCAGCAAAGGCCGGGTGCCCTCGATCCCGGCAAACACCGCCATCCCCGGCGCGGATGCGTCAAATTCGCTCAAGAACAGGTCCGACGGGTTGGCAACCTCGGCGAGCCCCTTGTCCGTCATTTCAAAGACGCCAATCTCGTCTCCGGGTCCGAACCGGTTCTTGACCGCGCGCAGAATGCGAAACTGGTGGCTGCCGTCGCCTTCGAAATACAACACCGTGTCCACCATGTGCTCTATGACCCGCGGGCCGGCGATCTGGCCGTCCTTGGTGACATGGCCCACCAGAATGACGCACGCGCCGCTCGCCTTGGCGAAATGCACCAGCCCCTGGGCTGTTTCGCGCAACTGGCTGACGGTGCCGGGCGCGGCCTCGATCGCCGGGGTCCACACGGTCTGGATGGAATCGATGATCAGCACGCCCGGCGGATCGTCCGCGCCAAGGGTGGTCAGGATGTTGGCCAGACTGGTTTCGGAAGCCAGCCGGATATCGGCATCTGACAGCCCCAGCCGCGAGGCGCGAAGCCGGATCTGGGCAATCGACTCCTCGCCGGAAATATATATGGGC
>JALURZ010000286.1:7835-19137 GCA_027058735.1 Hyphomicrobiales bacterium
CTCGTGGGCGGCGGCAACTTGCAGCAGCAGGGTCGATTTGCCGATGCCCGGATCGCCGCCCACGAGGATGGCGCAGCCGGGCACCAGCCCGCCGCCGGTGACACGGTCGAATTCACCATTGCCGGTCTTCAGCCGGGGTGGCTCCTCGAAGTCGCCTGAAAGGGTGGTGAAGGCGATCGCGCGCCCCCTGGGCACGGCGCGCGCCGGGCTTGCGCCCAGGCCGGAACCTGAAGCATCCTCGATGATCGAGTTCCATGCATTGCACGCATCGCAGCGCCCCGCCCACTTGCCGCTCACCGCGCCGCAGCTCTGGCACACATAGCTGGTTTTTTGCCGCGCCATTCGTTCGTGCTGCGGGCCTCAGGCGCGCAGAATGTCCATCTTGATGGGGCCGTCCGCGCGGCCGTTTATGAACTGGTCCACATAGGGGTTGCCGCTGTCGTCGATTTCGCCGACATCGCCATACCAGATGATCTTGCCCTTGTGGATCATGGCGACCTTGTCGGCGATCTTGCGCGCGCTTGCCAGATCATGGGTGATGGACACGGCCGTCGCGCCGATGCGCTGCACGCAGTCAACGATCAGATCGTTGATGACATCGGCCATGATCGGATCCAGGCCGGTGGTCGGCTCGTCGAAAAAGATGACTTCCGGGTCGGTTGCGATGGCGCGCGCAAGGCCGACGCGCTTCTGCATGCCGCCGGACAGTTCCGCCGGGCGCAGGCCGGCCACATCGCCGCCGAGCCCCACCTGTGCGAGTTTTTCCAGCGCAATGTCATGGGCCTCGCCGCGCGCCAGCTTGCGCCCCTGGATCAGGCCGAAAGCGACATTCTCCCAGACCGTGAGACTGTCGAACAGGGCGGCGCCCTGGAACAGCATGCCGAATTTCGTGAGCATGGCTTCGCGCGCCGCGGTGCCGGATTTGAGCACATCCTCGCCGTTAACGAAAATCTCGCCGGATTCCGGCGTGAGCAGGCCCAGAATGCATTTGAGCATGACCGATTTTCCGGTGCCCGACCCGCCGATGACAACCAGCGAGCGCCCGCGTTCCACATCCACCGACAGCCCGTCGAGAACGACATTCGCGCCGAATCGCTTGTGCACCTCGCTCAGTTGAATATGGATATCGGGGGCCATCGCTCGAACCCGTCAGGAGGTGAAAATGAGTGAGGTGAGGGTGTAGTTCGCGGCCAGGATCAGGATCGAGGCGCTGACCACGGCGTTGGTTGTCGCGCGGCCCACCCCTTGCGCGCCACCCTGGGAATGAAAGCCGTGATAGGCCCCCATGAGGGTGATCAGAAAGCCGAACACGGCTGCCTTGACGAGACCGGAAAAGACATCGCTGAATTCGATGAAGTCGACCGTGTTCTTGATATAGGCGGCGGAATTGAACCCCAGGGTCCGGGTGCCCACGATATAGCCGCCGAAAATGCCGATGATATCGGCGATGGCGACGAGAATGGGCATGCACAGGACGCCGGCGATGATGCGCGGGGCCACCAGATACTTGAACGGGTTGGTGGACAGGGTCACCAGGGCGTCGATCTGTTCGGTCACGCGCATGGTGCCCAGTTCAGCCGCGATCGCCGCGCTGACCCGGCCCGTCACCATGAGGCCGGCAATCACCGGGCCCAGTTCGCGCGTGATCCCCAGCGCGACGATGGAGGCGACGATGCTTTCGGCATTGAACCGCGAGCCGCCGATATAAATCTGCAGGGCCAGGACGCCGCCGGTGAAAAACGCCGTCAGCCCGACAACCGGCAGCGAATTATAGCCGATGCGCATCATCTGCTCCAGCACCAGCCGCCAGTAGTAGGGGGGCAGCGCGATATGCAAAAGCGCGTTCTTGAGAAACAGGGACAGCCTGCCGATCTCGGCAAACAGCGCCAGAACGAAGCGGCCGACCGGCGCGAGGAAGTTGTAGTCCAGCATGCGTTTCACCGCCCGGCGCCGCCTGTGTAGATTCGCTCAAATCGCGTGCCCAAGCTGGTTAGCACCTCATAGGCGATCGTTCCAGCCCTCTCGGCCAGTTCGTCGATGCCGATATGCTCGCCGATCAATTCCGCCCAGTCGCCGGCGCGCACCGCGCCGGCATCGAACCCGGTGATATCGGCGGCGATCATGTCCATCGAAACCCGCCCCGCCAGGGGTGCGCGCCCGCCCGCCAGCCAGATGTCGGCGGGCGGGGCTGCCGGCGTTCCCCCCAGCGCGCGCGAATAGCCATCCCCATAGCCCGCGGCCAGCACCGCGATGCGCGATCCGCGCGTGCTGGTGAACGTCGCACCGTAGCCCACGGTATCGCCGGGGCCAAGATCGCGGACCTGGAGAACCCGCGCCTTGAGCCGGGCGACGGGCCGCACCGGGCTGGGTGCGCCGGCGACGGGATTGCCGCCATAAAGCGCGATGCCCGGGCGCACGAGATCGAAATGAAACGCCGCGCCGCCAAAAATGCCCGCCGAGTTGGCGAGGCTTGCCGGCGCTTCGGGCAGTCTTGCCCGCAGTGATTGAAACGCGGCGAGCTGGGCGGTGTTCATCGCGTGCGCGGGCTCGTCCGCACATGCCAGATGGCTCATCACCAGAGCGACCTCGATGCCCTCAAGTTTCGCCGGGCTCGTTGCCAGGACCTCGACATCGCCCGCGCTCAGGCCCAGCCGGTTCATGCCCGTATCCACATGCAGTGCGGCCGGCGGCGCCGATCCGCTGTTTTGGCAAAACCCGCGCCACTCCGCGATTTCCTCCAGCGTGTTGAGCACCGGGCGCACGCCGGCCCTGGCAAATTGCGCCGCCGCCCCCGGCGGCAGCCCGCCGAACACGTAAAGCGCGCTGTCGCGGCAGATTTCGCGCACCTGCAGGGCCTCGCCCAGCAGGGCGGTGAAGAAAGTCCGGCACCCCGCATCATGCAGGCATTGCGCCACAGGCCCCGCGCCCAGCCCATAACCATCCGCCTTGATGACCCCGGCGCAGCGGGCCGGCGCGGCGCGGCTCTGCAGGGTGCGGTAATTGTGCGCCAGCGCCGCCAGGTCAATGGTCAGGACGGCGCCGGCGGTGCCCGGCGGTTGTGCGGAACGGGTCATCAAGTCATTTTCCGGCGTGCCTGCGCGGTTGGATCATCCGGTGCCTGCGAACCGTTCCACGCGCTTTTCGACAATGGGCAGGTGGACAAGGGCGGCAAACAGCCCGAGCACGACCGCCATCCACCAGACCACATTGAAATCGCCATACAGGTCAAACATGAGACCGCCCAGCCAGACGCCGATGAACGAGCCAAGCTGATGGGAGAAGAACACAACCCCGAACAGGGTTGCAAGATAGCGCGTGCCGAACATGACTGCGACAAGGCCTGAGGTGAGGGGCACGGTGGAAAGCCACATCAGCCCCATGACGGCCGCGAAAAGAAATATGCTCGCCGGTGTCTGGGGCACGGTTATGAACACGGCAATGGCCAGCGCGCGCGCCACATAGAGCGCGCTCAGCAGATAGCGCTTGGAATGATTGGTGCCGAGAATGCCGGCCGTGTAGGCGCCGATCACGTTGAACAGGCCAATGAGCCCGATCGCCCAGGCGGCAATGGCGGGATCCATATCGAGGCTGTTGAGATAGGGCGGCAGATGGATGGTGATGAAACCCAGTTGAAAACCGCACACAAAAAACCCGGCCACCAGCAGCAGGTAGCTGTTGTGCCCGAACGCCACGCGCATGGACCGGACGAAGGGCAGATCGTTTTCGATGGCGCCAGGCTCCCGTCCGCCGCTTCTGAGCGCCAGCGCCAGCACGGGCATGAGCGCGGCCGACACCGCCAGCAGGAACAGGGCGCTCTGCCAGCCATATCCTGAAATAAAGGCCTGCCCGAGCGGCGCGAAAACCAGTTGCCCGGCGCTGCCCGCCGCGGTGCCAAGGCCCATCGCCCAGCTTCGCCGGCCCTCGCTGACCAGTTTGCCGAAGGCGGTGACCACGATGCCCATGGATGCGCCCGACAGCCCGAGCCCGACGAGCACGCCGGCGCTCAGGGTGAAGGCCAGCGGCGTTGTGCTGAGGGCGCTCAGTGCGATGCCGGCGACATAGAAGACGCCGCCGATGGCGATCACCCGCGCCGAGCCGAAGCGATCCGCGATGACGCCCGCGATGGGCTGGCCGAGACCCCACAGCAGGTTCTGAACGGCCAGCGCGAAGGCGAACGCCTCCCGGCTCCAGCCGTGAGCGAGCGTGATCGGATCGTTGAACAGCCCATAGGTGGAGCGCACGCCGAACGAGACCAGCGAGATCAGGCAGCCGCAAATGATGATGAAACCCGTGGTGCGCCAGAACGGCGGCGCGGCGTGGTTTGCGGAAACGCTCATCGGATCACCCGGCAGGGAACAGGTGCGTGACGCCGCACCACGGCAAAAGGGTGCGCATTATCGACCCTTTTGGGAGGGCTTGGCAATGGAGCGGTGTCGGCCGGGGCCTCGGGCCGGGCCTCAGTCGTAGCGTTCGGGCAGGCGGTCTTCCGGCATATAGCTCTGGAAGCGGGTCACATCGGCCTGGAACTGCAGCCGGATCGTGCCGGTGGGTCCGTGGCGCTGCTTGCCGACGATCACTTCGGCGAGGCCGGTGATTGCGTTCATTTCCTCCTGCCATTCGAAGAATTCCGGCGTGTTCTCGCGCGGCTTGCGGCGCTCTGCGTAATATTCCTCGCGGAAGATGAACATCACCACATCGGCGTCCTGCTCGATCGATCCCGATTCGCGCAGGTCGGCGAGTTGCGGGCGTTTGTCGTCGCGCTGTTCGACCTGGCGGGAGAGTTGCGACAGCGCCAGGATCGGCACTTCCAGTTCCTTGGCCAGCGCCTTGAGTTTGGTCGTGATTTCGCTCACCTCCTGCACCCGGCCTTCGCGCGCGCGCCGGCTGGAGCCGGAGAGAAGCTGCAGATAATCGATCACGACGAGGCCGAGGCCGCGCTGGCGCTTGAGGCGGCGTGCGCGGGCCGCCAACTGGGCGACGGTGATGCCGCCGGTATGATCGATATAGAGCGGGATGCCCTGAAGCTCCTGCGACTTCTGGACCAGCCGGTGGAACATCTCTTCATCGATGCGGCCGCGCCTGATTTTTTCCGACGGGATGCCGGCCTGTTCCGAAATGATGCGCGTGGCCAGTTGCTCCGCCGACATTTCCAGCGAAAAGAAACCCACCACGCCGCCGTCGGTCACCAGGGTCGTGCCGTCGGCGGCGTGTTCCGACTTGTAGGCGCGCGCCACATGATAGGCGATATTGGTCGCCAGCGCCGTCTTGCCCATGGAGGGGCGTCCCGCCAGGACGATCAGATCGGAGGGCTGCAGCCCGCCCACCATGGCGTCGATGTCCTTCAGCCCGCATGAAATGCCCGACAGCCCGCCGTCGCGTTCATAAGCCTTGGCGGCCATGTCGATGGCATGGGACAGGGCGGTGCCGAAATTCAGAAAACCGGATCCGTATTTGCTGGTCTCGGCCAGGTCGTACAGCGCCTGTTCGGTGCGTTCGATCTGCTGTTCGGGGGGCTCATCGACGCCCGCATCGAAGGCCTCGTTGACGAGATCCTCGCCGATGCCGATGAGCGCGCGGCGCACTGCCAGATCATATACGGTGCGGCCGTATTCCTCGGTGTTGATGACGGTGGTGGCGGCGGCGGCCAGTTTCGCCAGATAGGCCGGCCCGCCTACTTCCTCAAGCGTCGCATCGGTCTCGAAATAGCTCTTCAGCGTAACCGGGGTCACCAGCTTGCCCGCCCGCACCAGGGCGGCGCTGGCCTCGAAGATGCGCGCGTGCAGGGGTTCGAAAAAATGTTCCGGCTTCAGGAACCCCGATACCCGGTCGCACGCTTCGTTGTTGATCAGGATCGCTCCGAGCAGGGCCTGCTCGGCCTCGATATTGTGCGGCGGTGTCCTGTAGTCACCCGCCCCTCCGGCGGCATCCTCGCGGGGGTCGTTTTCGGTTCGCGCGGTGGTTTCCATGTCTTCTTGATACCGCACCCGTTGAGCGGGGGATACTGCGATGGCGGGTGAAAATTGCTTTTCCCCGCTATTCACAGGGGCAAAATATTCCTTGACGGATTTATCCGGTTTTCTCCGCCGTCTCCCGCGGTCCGGCGGCGCGCAGAAAGATCATTCGCCGGCCCTGCGCGACACCACGCGCGGCGCGCGGGCGCGGCGAAGTTCGTCTTCGCGCTCGCGCATATAGTTGCGGGTCAGCGGCAGGGTCGCCAGTTTGCGCGTCAACTGCATCTGGAACACCATCATGTTCTGATAACGGATCGCGCCTTCCGAAGCGGCGAGGTAAAACTCCCACATGCGGCAGAACCGGTCGTCATAGATGGTCAGCGCCTCGTCCCTGCGCGCGGCGAAGCGCTTGCGCCAGTGGGCGATGGTCTTGGCATAGTGAAGCCGGAGGATTTCGATGTCGTTGGTGTACAGGCGGGCTTTCTCGATGACGCTCAGGACTTCGCTCATGGCCGGGATATAGCCGCCGGGAAAGATGTATTTCTTGATCCACGGGTTGGTGTGTCCCGGACCATCGAAGCGGCCCAGTGAGTGCAGCAGGGCGACGCCGTCCTCGTCGAGCAGGGCGCGAACGCGCCTGAAGAACTGCGGATAGTAGCCGACGCCCACATGCTCGAACATGCCGACCGAGACGATGCGGTCGAACCTGTCGTCCAGGGTGCGGTAATCCTGCAACTGGAAATCCACCCGTGAGGCGAGGCCCGCCTCGCTGGCGCGCGCCCTGGAGCGCGCCAGCTGCTCCTCGCTCAGGGTGATGCCGACGACTTCCACATCCGCGCATTGCGCCAGATACAGCGACAACCCGCCCCAGCCCGAGCCGATATCGAGAATGCGCTGCCCGTCGCGGATGTCGAGCTTCGCCGCGATATGGCGCTTCTTGGCCAGTTGGGCCTGTTCGAGCGTGTCGTCATCATGTTCGAAATAGGCACACGAATATTGCAGATCCCTGTCCAGAAACAACTCATAGAGCCGGGCATCGAGGTCGTAGTGGTGGGCCACATTGTCCTTGGCGCGGCCAAGGGGGTTGCGCTGCTGCAGCCTGCGGGTCAGCGTCCGCAGGCCGGTGAACAGGTTCGTCCATCGTGGCGGCGCGGGCAGGGCTTCCACATTGCGCATCAGCAGGGCGACCAGATCATAGACCGTGCCCTCTTCGATCTCGAAGCCACGGTTCATATAGCTCTCGCCAAGATAGAGCGAGGGATCGATCACGAGCTTCCAGCCGAGCGAGCGGTCCTTGACGCGCATTGTGATTGCGGGGCCGGTGCCATCGCCGAAGCGGCACGCCTGCCCGTCCGGGTCAATGACGGTGAGATTGCCGCTCAGGACAACCCTGCCAAACACAAAGTCGAGTAGCCTGGACATCGCTCAATCGCCTCCAGTCAGCATATCGAATCCGCCCCCAGCCGCTCTTTCGCCACCGCAGCGTACTTTGAGTTTTTACCTTGCCCCTGCCCATTAAATCACCAAGCCCCGGGCGCGGCAAGTCAGCGGCAAGTCACAGGCCCGCGCGCGGGCTGGCGGCTCCGCCCCGGTTCAGATCAGGTCTTTTCGCCCGCCGCTTCGCCGTCCCCCTCGTGCGGTGTCTCTTGGTCCGGCCCGGCCGCCTGCGCGGCGGCCTCGCCATCGTCAGGGGCGGTCTCGTCCTGCGCCTCGTCCTGCGCCAGTTCCTCGCTCACCTGCCTGGCGACCTCTTCATCGTCGAACACCTCCTGCGCGCTGATCGCCTCGCCGTCCTCCACATCGTCCTCGAACTGGTCGGCGGTCACATCCTCGCCCTTCGCCTGGCGTTCCGCCTCTTCGGGCGTGCGGGCCACGTTGATGGTGATGGCCACAGAGACCTCGGCATGCAGGTTGATGCGGATTTCGTGCAGGCCCAACACCTTGATGGCCTTGTCCAGAACGACCTGATTGCGGGTCAGCTTCGCGCCCGTCGCGCTCACCACATCGGCAATATCGCGGGTGCTGACGGAGCCGTAAAGCTGTCCGGTGTCGCCCGCCTGGCGAATGATGACGAAGGATTTGCCGTCGATCGAGGCGGCGGCGTCGTCGGCGGCCGACTTGCGCTGTGCGTTGCGCCGTTCGATATCGGCGCGATCCGCCTCGAAGCGTTTGAGATTGGCCGGCGTCGCGCGCAGCGCCTTTTGCTGCGGCAACAGAAAATTGCGGGCAAACCCGTCCTTCACGGTGACGATATCACCCAGGCCGCCCAGTTTGCCGACCCGTTCCAGCAGAATGATTTCCATGATCCAGTTGTCCTCATCTCGGGTGTTTGAAAAAAAGCCTGTGTCAACTCGCCAGGGGCGGCCCGGGCCGTCCGGCGTAACGCTTGCGCAAAGACAGGAAGGTTTCCGCCAGGCCGAGGCCGGCGAAAATCAGGGCCGCCATCCAGTTGAACAGGAACAACAGCGCATAGGCGCCGAACAGCAGGCCGGCGCGCGCCGGCATGTTGCGCGTGATGACATGCAGGACGACCAGCCCCAGCAGGGCAAAGGCGAAAATGATGGCGGTGCTGGCGATGCCGCCGATCATGCCGAACGTGCCGGGCAGCATGGCGACCAGCAGGGCGCCGGCAAGCGCATAGACAAAACCGTGCGGATAGCTCATTTCGCCGATGGCGTCCGCGGAGCGCCGCAGCAATCCCGACGCCCGCGTGATTTTCGCCGCCAGCCACATATTCATCATCGTCGCGGCCATGTAGATGACCGCGGATGCCGCCGGCAGCATCCACGACAACAGGGCGATAAACTGGTCGAGCATCTCCGGTTGCAGGTCTTTCAGCGCCCCGGACGGTGCGCTCTGCGCGATCATCTGGCGCAGGGTTTCGCGGACCGACTTTTGAAACGTTTCCGCGTCCGGCGCGATAATAAGCATCGTCACGGTTGTCAGCACGCTCGCTATGGCGGCAATCCAGACCACCAGACGGCCCAGCGGATACCACTGCAGCCGGCTTTCACCGGGGTTGCCGCCATCTGCGCCCTGCCCGGGGTCGGGGCGCGACAACAGCGCCAGATGGCTCAGCCATACCGCCGGCAGCCCCGCGGTGAACAACACCATGTTCGCCCCGGCGACCCCCATGATCGCGACGGCGGCCAGCGCCGCGGTGAGCGCGGCCACCGCGCCGGCGATGATGCCCCAGCCGAAACATGCCAGGAAAATCGGCAATGCGGCCAGGTAGAACAACACGATGGATAGCGCATTGCCCGTCGCCACCGATACGTAGAGCACCGTCGTCGCCGCGCCGGCGCCAATTCCAACAAGGATCTGTTTCGTCGTCATTTCAGCTGTCCCGCGCCGGGCATCCGTGCCCGTTTGTGAGCGGTTAGGGACACTCTTGTGCGGCGTGGTCCCAACCCGTTTCAAGCCGCCCTCGCCGGAGGACCGGGTGGCGGAGGCCTTGCGTTATTGCACGATATAGGGCAACAGGCCCAGAAACCGCGCCCTTTTTATGGCGCGCGCCAGTTCACGCTGCTTGGGCGCGGACACAGCCGTGATCCGGCTCGGCACGATCTTGCCGCGTTCCGACACATAGCGCTGCAGCAGGCGCACGTCCTTGTAGTCGATCCTGGGTGCGTTGGACCCGGTGAAGGGGCAGGTCTTGCGGCGCCGGAAAAACGGTCTGCGGGTCTGTGAGTGAGGGGCGGCCATCATTCGTTCTCCTTGCGGCGGGGCGTGTCGGGGGCATCGGGCGCGGTGTCGCCGGCCGGCTCTTCCGCCGCCCGCTCGCGGCGTCGGGGCCGCTCATCGGGCCGCCCGCCGCGCCGCCCGCCTCTTTCGTCGCGCCCGCGCCCCGACTGCATGGCGGCGGACGGTTCGCTCTCGTGCTCCCTGACGCGCAGCGTCAGGAACCGGATGACGTCATTGTCAAGCCCCATCTGGCGTTCCATCTCGGCGAGCGCGGCGTGCGGCGCATCGATATTCATCAGTGAAAAATGCGCCTTTCGGTTTTTCTTGATCCGGTAGGCGAGGGTCTTCAGGCCCCAGTATTCGGTCTTGCCCACCGTACCGCCGCCCTCCGCGATAAGCGCCTTGAATTTTTCCGTCAGCGCTTCGACCTGTGAGGCCGAAACATCCTGACGCGCCAGATAGACATGCTCGTACAGAGGCATGGACAGAGCCCTTCTCGAAATCATCGTCGCGACCGCGCCCGGCGCAAAGCCCCTCTTGAGCCCCTGATGAAAAACGAAAGGCTCGCGAAGCCGGACCAAAAGAGCGGAAACACCGGAAAGCCGGAGCATCGCTCCCGTCATTGGCGCTTCGGCCATGACCTTCCGTTCAGCCTCCAGCCGGGCAGCCGGTCCAATTCACACCGGTGGGTTATACGCATATTGCGCCCGCGCGCAAGCCCGGATGCGCAGTGGCGCGCGCGGGCGGCATATTGACACCCTGATCGAAATTGCTATGTCTCACCGGCGCAATGATGCGCCTTGCGGGTTGGGGACGTCATGACCAGCGCCTTTACATTTCCCGGGCAGGGCAGCCAGCAGGTCGGCATGGGCCAGGCTCTCGCTGGGGCGTTCACGAGTGCCGCGGATGTCTTCGCCGAAGTCGACGATGCCTTGTCCCAGCCGCTGTCGGGGCTGATCTGGAACGGGCCGGAAGACGAACTGACCCTCACCGAAAACGCCCAGCCCGCGCTGATGGCGGTGAGCATGGCGGTCATGCGCGTGCTGGAAAAGGATGTGGGCCTTTCTCTCGCCGCCCGGGCCGCGTTTGTCGCCGGCCATTCGCTCGGCGAATATTCCGCACTTGCCGCGGCGGGCGCCCTGGGCCTGTCCGACACCGCCCGTCTGCTCAGGACGCGCGGGCAGGCCATGCAGAACGCGGTGCGCGTCGGCGATGGCGCCATGGCCGCCCTGCTGGGGCTCGAACTCGACGATGCGCGCGAGGCCGCGCGCCGCGCTGCGCAGCACGATGTCTGTTCGGTGGCCAATGACAATTCGCCGGGCCAGGTTGTCATCAGCGGCGGCAGGGCGGCGGTCGAAAGGGCCATGGAGATCGCCTCGCGGATGGGTGCGCGCCGGGCCGTTCTGCTGCCGGTCAGCGCGCCGTTTCATTGCGCGCTGATGGCGCCGGCGGCCGATGTCATGGCGCAGGCTCCCGATGAGGTCGAGATTGCCGGTCCGGCCGTGCCCGTTATCTGCAATGTCGTCGCCTCGCCGGTGACCAGCCCGGATGAGCTGCGCGCCAACCTGATAGAGCAGGTGACCGGCATGGTGCGCTGGCGCGAAAGCGTGGCCACGATGGCCGCGCACGGCGTCACAACGCTCTATGAGATCGGCGCGGGCATCGTG
>JALURZ010000287.1 GCA_027058735.1 Hyphomicrobiales bacterium
CTCTTGTCGGGGTCCACCCCCCGCGTGATCGCGGCGATCCGCTCGGCCAGCTTCTTGAGTGCCGCTTTCGGCAGCGGCCGCATTTCTTCCGGCGCGAGCTGGAACACGTCGCGCTGCACCTCGAGACTGCGCGCGATCCACCTCTGCATCTGGTCGCGCGCGATCAGCCCGGAAGCCGGGTTGACCACGAAACCCCATTCCTTGCTGATGTCTTCGAACGCCATCGTCTCGGCTGCCGGATCGGCGAGGCGCGCCTCTTCCGTCGCACGAACGGCCTTCAGAACCTCGTCTGCAACCGCCTGCTCACTGACACTCAGCGCCTCGCGCCCCGGCGCCGGGGTAAGCGCGTCGTTCAGAGTGGCCTGCAATTCCGAGCGCCCCATGACTGGCGCATCCTTGACGCGCTCGTAAACGTCTCGAGCCACTGCCAGCCGGTCCCGGTACGCGATGCGTTTGCCGGGCGAAAGCGCCTCCAGGAGCTGCTCCGGGTCGGCCTCTTCCATCCCGGGCGGCGCCTCGCCGGTCAGCCGCACGGACCGGAGGTAGTCGTCCAGCAGCCGCGCGTTTATCGCGGCCATCTCCGCGCTGTTTGGCGCGGTTTCGCGAGCCGTTGCGCGCATGCGCGAGGCCGCCTTGTAAATGCCCTTGAACTGTTTTTCGGTGATGTTGCCGTAGTGGCCCTTGAGTTTCTGCTTCGCGCGCAACTGGGTGCCGAAATCGGAAATCTTGCTGCGGCGGCGCTGGCCGTGCTGGCCCGGCCCGTAGTCGCGGCGATTGACGGGGCTTTTCGGCCGCCCCCAGATATTCTCGCCCAGGCGGCGGTCGATCTTGTACTTGGACTTCAGTCTCTTGCTCATGCCCTGTTGTCTCCGGGATGTCTCATTAAACGTCAAGCAGGCATGGCGCATCGCGCACGCCGCCGGTAATAATTCGGCAAGCCTTCCTCTGTCTCCGTTGGGAAACCGACAGGACCCGCGCCGCGGCGGCGCCAGCCCGCAGGCAAGCAGACAAGGATCAGCCGAAATATGGCCTGACCCGGACGCGCACTCATACAAACAGCGATGCGCAATGTCAAACCTGCCCTGCCGCCTGTATGCGTGAACGCGCCGCTTGCAAACCGGGCTCGCTGAGCCCCATGGCGCAGGCAGTGTCTTCCAGTCGCTCGCCGCGTTCGAGCCGGCCGGTCACGCCTCCCGGCCTTTCGGAGATGGGTCGAATGAACAACGCGATGAGAAATCACAGCCGACCATCGGGCGGATCGATGATTTCGATCCGCCCGAACCCGTGCGATCCGAGGGTTTCCGCCAGACCGCTGCCCGGCTCGCACACCGCGTTCAACAATGCCGTGCCCGGTTTGACCGCGCCACGCCGGCGCGCGCGCGCAACGACGACCCCGCGGGCCCGGCGCGCAATGGCATCGGCGGGATCGACAAGAAAAACCGGCCACGGCGCGGCCTGCATGATCTCGTCGCGCAACAGCGGATAGTGTGTGCACCCCAGCACGACAACATCCGTGCGCCCGGACTGCCCGGTCACGAACACCGGCGCGATGCAGCGGCGCACGCTTTCAACCGATACCGGCACGCCGGAGGCTTTTTGTTCGCCAAGCGCGGCCAGCCCATGGGCCGCGTGCACGGTGAAATCGACATCGCGTGCAAACTCGTCGATCAGCCGGCGGGTATAGTCACGCGCCGCCGTTGCCGGCGTGGCCAGCAGGCCGACAATGCCGGAGCGGGTCCGGGCGGCCGCCGGCTTGATGGCGGGGACCGTGCCGATGACGGGGAAATCAAACCGTGCGCGCAAGTCCTCCAGCACCAGCGTGCTTGCGGTATTGCACGCGATGATGAGGCCATCGGGGCGCACCCGCGCCACGGCCTGTTGCAGCACCTGCCGCACCCGCGCCACCAGAATTTCGTCGCGCAGCGCGCCATAGGGAAACCCGGCCCGATCCGCCAGATACACCTGGCCCGCATCCGGCATCACCGCGCGCAGCGCCGCTGAAACCGTCAGCCCCCCGGCACCTGAATCGAATATCAGGACGGTTGCACCCACCCGCGCCACACTACCCCTTGGGCCTTTGATGCTGGCGCACCAGCGAAGAGACGATGCCGCGCAAGGTGCGCACATCCTGACCCGTCAGGCTCGTGCGCTGGAACATGTTGCGGATG
>JALURZ010000288.1 GCA_027058735.1 Hyphomicrobiales bacterium
CATGTGCCGTCTTTTTTTAACCGTGATGCCGCGCTTGGCGAAAAAGTGCCAGACCGTCGAGGGGGCCACGCGAACGCCGTGCTCTTGTGCCAGCCGATCGGCAATCTCGTAAAGGGCAATGTCCTTGTTGTCCTCGGCCATGCCTGCGATGTCGGCTTCATAGGCATCAAGCTTGGAGCGGCTGGGTTGGCCCTGCTTGCCCGGCTTGGCCGAACCGGTCGCACGCCACAGCCGATGCCAGTTGCCGGCGGTCGAAATGGCAACGCAAAATCGCGCCGCCGCCTGACCATGCGACAATCCCCCCTCAATCGCATCGACAACCCGCTGGCGAAGATCAATCCCATAAGCCCAACCCATGAAAACCTCCCGAATGAGACTCAGGACACCAGGGAATCAGAGATAGGCCAAAAAGGGAATCCTCAAACCGATTCAACGTTCTTTGAATCTGCTCTAGAGCGTGCCGCGGGAGGAGCGCAGAAACCGCTCCGGCCCAATCGGACCGGAGCGTCATTCGGCGTTGCGCCTATCTGCGCGTCGCGGACGCACCGGGGCCGCCTCACCCTCCGGCGAAATAGGTGGCGTTCATGTATTTCAGCGGATCGACGGCCTTGGAGCCCTTGCGAATCTCGAAGTGAAGCTGCGGGCGGGTCACCGATCCGGTCTTGCCGGCCTTGGCGATAATCTGCCCGCGGGTGACCTTTTCGCCGCGGCGCACGAACATCCGGCCGTTGTGGGCATAGGCGGTCACCCAGTTGTCCGTATGGCGCACCAGGATGAGATTGCCATAACCCTTCAATTCGCTGCCCGCATAGGCCACGACCCCATTCTCCGCGGCGCGCACGGAGGTGCCTTCGGGCACCGCGATATTGATGCCCTCGTTGCGCACGCCATTTGCGCGCGGACCGAACCTGGAGATGATCTTGCCCTTCACCGGCCAGCGGAATTTGGACGAACTGCGCGGATCGGGCTTTGGCAGGGGCCCGCGAAACGCGGTCTTTTGCGACCGTTTCGGCGTTGGCGCCGCAGCGGCCGGCTTGAGCGGAGGCGCGGCCACGGCCACCGGGCGCGAAGGCGTCGCGCGGGCCGGTTTGATCTGAGTGGACGGCGAGCGGTAGCTGGGCACCTTCGGCGCGGCGGGCGACAGTTTCGCAACCGTTCTGTTGCCGCCCGAGATCCGGATATTCTGCCCCGTCTTGAGCATATAGGGCGCGCTCATTGCATTCTGCTCGGCGATCGCCATCGGCTTGACGCCATATTTGCGCGACAGCGAATAAAGCGTTTCGCCGGGCTGGACGCGATGCATCCTGGCACCGGTCTTGCGCACGGGCACCGTGGCGACCCGGCGCACGGGCGCCGGCTGCGGGCTGAGCGAACCGGTCCGCCCGACGCCGTTGCGCGGAATGCGCAGTTTCTGGCCCAGCTTGATGGCATACGGACTGCTCAGGCCGTTGATGCTCGCCAGATCGGCCATGTCGACGCCGTTGCGCCGCGAAATGCCATAGACGGTATCGCCCGGCTGCACGGTGACATAGCCCAGGGGAGCCACGGATGGCGCCGGGTCAGGCGCCTGCGCGGCATCGTCGAGGGGGGCGCTGGTGACTGAACGCGAATAGGCGCGGCGATCGGATTTTCGGGGGTTCACCGAAGCGGTGTAAAACGGCCTGGCCGCCGGTTCCTGCTTCCGGCGGTCCACCGAAGCGGTGTAAAGGGGGGCCGGTGCGCCGGCGGATTTGCTGGACGGCCCGCTGGGATAGCTGGAGCCGGGGTTTATCCCCGCCGTCTGCTCAAAGGGCCCGAAACGGCTTGTCGAAGAGCTGCAGGCCGCTGCCAGTGTAACCAGCCCAAACGCGGCAAACAGCTTGGCGATCCGGCGTGGCCGGGAATTCGCGGGCATAACGCTACTCATACTCAACGCTCCACTACTAACTGACGGAGCCGAGTTTGAACGCTTAGTGTTAAAGCACCTTTAAGACGGCTGGGCGAATTTGAATTTTTTCGCCCCAAGCCGGACCGGTCAGCCGCGCGCCGCGCCTTCGACCAGTGGCACGAACCGGACCGCCAAGAGCACTTCGCGCGTGACCGCATCCTCGCCACGGGTCAGCCGGACAATATGCTGCTCTTCGTTCTGGTCGCCCACCGGCATGACCAGAACGCCGCCGATCTTGAGCTGGTCGATCAGCGGCAGGGGCACATCGCGCGCCGCCGCGGTCGCGATGATGCGGTCAAACGGCGCCTGTTCGGGCCAGCCCCTGGCACCGTCGCCCGCGATCGCCACGATATTGTTCAGTTTCAGATCCTCAAAGCGCCGCACGGCCTGGCGCGACAGCGCCCTGAAACGTTCAATGGTATAGACCCGGCGGCACAGATGCGCCAGCACCGCGGTCTGATATCCGGACCCGGTTCCAACCTCCAGAACCTTCATTTTCGGGCCCACATCCAGTTTTTCCGTCATATAGGCGACGACATAGGGCTGGGAGATGGTTTGCCCGCATTCGATCGGCAGGGACCGGTCGGCATAGGCCTGGGCCTTGTAGGCCGGTCCGACAAACAGATCGCGCGGCACGCGCTCCATCGCCGCCAGCACGCCTATGTCCCGGATCCCCTGATTGCGGAGCGCCATGACCAGTTCGATTTTGCCGAATTCCCCGCTCAAGGTTCGCGATCCCCCGCATCGTTCGCTTGCCGCGCCGCGCGCGTCAGCCGCCGCCATCGAATTTCCGGCGCATGTGTTCCAGCACTTTGGCATGGGTGAGGTCCATGTGCAGCGGGGTGACGGAAATGCGCCCCTCATAGATGGCCCGCAGATCGGTGCCTTCGGGGGGATTGGACTTGCGGCGCTCAAAACCGAACCAGTAATATGGCACCCCGCGCGCATCGCTGCGTTCATCGATCACCAGCAGGTCCTGATCGCGCCGGCCCTGGCGGGTCATTTCGACAGGTCCCGTCTCACCCGGCTCGACATCGGGAAAGTTCACGTTCAGCAAGATACCCTCCGGCCAGCCCAGATCGAACAGTCTGATCACAAGCGAGGGTCCATGATGTTTGGCCGTCTGCCACTTCACCTTGCGGGTTCCATCGAAGCCATAGGACTGGCTGAGCGCAATCGAGGGAATGCCGAAGACCGTGCCTTCCATCGCGGCTGCGATGGTGCCCGAATAGGTCACATCATCGGCCAGGTTCTGGCCCCGGTTGACCCCGGACAAAACCAGATCGGGGGGACGGTCCATGATGGTCTTGACCGCCATCAGGACGCAATCGGTGGGTGTGCCGCGCACCATGTAGCGGCGCTCCTCGTGCTGGCGCAGGCGCAGCGGATCGGACAGGGTCAAGGAGTGTGACGCGCCGCTCTGCTCGGTTTCGGGAGCGACCGTCCACACATCATCGGAGATTTCGCGCGCAATCTGCTCCAGCACCCCCAGCCCCGGCGCATAAAAACCATCATCATTGGTGACGAGGATGCGGATATCACGCTTGTTCGAGGGCGCCATTGGCCAATATCTTCCTGGTTCCGTCCATATGGCCCCGCAGGGCGTCTGGAATGATTACCGATCCATCTTCGCACTGGCCGTTTTCAAGCACGGCGATCAGCAGACGGCCCACGGCGACACCGGAGCCGTTGAGGGTGTGGACGAAGCGGGTGGCCTTGCCGCCGTCCGGCTTGTAGCGGGCCTGCATGCGCCGGGCCTGAAAATCGCCGCAGGCCGAACAGCTGGAGATTTCACGATAGGTTTTCTGGCCCGGCAGCCAGGCCTCGATATCATAGGTCTTGCGTGCGCCAAACCCCATATCGCCGGTGCAAAGCAGCATGACACGATAGGGAATTTGCAGACGCTTCAGGACCTCTTCGGCACACCCCAGCATGCGTTCGAGTTCGCCGTCGGAATGTTCCGGCTCCACGATGGAGACCAGTTCCACTTTCGAGAACTGGTGCTGGCGCAGCATCCCGCGCGTATCGCGCCCCGCAGCCCCGGCTTCAAGGCGGAAACACGGCGTACAGGCCGTCACGCGCACCGGCAGCTCATTGTGGCCGAGCACGCTTTCGCGCACCAGATTGGTGAGCGGCACCTCGGCGGTCGGGATCAGCCAGCGGCCATCGACGGTGCGAAACTGATCGTCGGCGAATTTCGGCAATTGCGCCGTGCCGAACATCACATGGTCGTTCACCAATATGGGCGGCGAGATTTCGCGATAGCCGTGCTCGCGCGTGTGCAGGTCCACCATGAAGGCCGCGAGCGCGCGCTCCAGGCGCGCCAGCGCGCCTTTCAGAACGACAAAACGCGACCCCGACAGCTTGGCCGCCAGATTGAAATCCATCAGCCCCATGGCCTCTCCGATTTCGAAATGCTGCCGGGCCTTGAACGGAAATTGCGGCGGATCGCCCTGCCTGCGGATTTCGGCATTGTCCGTTTCATCGGCGCCGAGGGGCACGTCATCGAGGGGCCGGTTGGGGATGGTCGCCAGAAAATCGTCGAGTGCTGCGGTCAGTTGGCGCTCCTTGTCTTCGCCGCGCCGCACCGCCGCCTTGATTTTCGCCACCTCATCGATCAGTTCGTGCGCTTTCGCATCGTCGCCGGCGGCCTTGGCCTTGCCGATTTCGCCGCTCGCCGCATTGCGCTGCTGCTGAAGCGCCTGCAACTCGCCCAGATGCGCGCGGCGCTCTGCGTCCATCGCCAGGATTTTCGCCGACAGGGCATCGAGACCCCGGGCCTTCAATCCTTCGTCGAATTTCTGAGGATTCTCCCGAATCCATTTAATATCGTACATCTATGCGGCCTCTTGGGGAGATTCGAAAAAATCGCAGCCGGGCAGGAAACTCCACCCGTGTATACGACGCGCGCGCTGCCGCCGTAAAGCGACGGAAGGGAGATGCGGGCGCGATCAGACAGCCCTGGCGGCCTCGGCTTCGGCACGGCGTTTTTCGACCATTTTCACCGCGATGATCGAAAATTCATACAGCAGCAATGTCGGCAGGGCGAGGCCGATTTGCGAAACCGGATCGGGCGGCGTCAAGAATGCGGCCAGCGCGAAAACACCGACAACGGCGAATTTGCGCTTCTTTTTCAGTCCTTCGGCGCTCGTCAGCCCGGCGCGCGCCAGCAGCGTCAAAATCACCGGCATCTGAAAACACAGGCCGAAGGCGAAAATCAGGGTCATGATGAGGCTGAGATACTCGCTGACCCGGGGCAGCAGCTCGATGGCGGCCTGTCCGGCGTCTGCGGCCTGTTCCATGCCGAGGAAAAATTTCATCGCCAGCGGCATGACCAGAAAATAGACCAGCGCGCCCCCCATGACGAACAGCACAGGGGTTGCAAACAGGAACGGAAGAAAGGCTCTGCGCTCATTGCGATACAGCCCCGGCGCGACAAACTTGTAGATTTGCGCGGCGATCACCGGAAACGAAATGTACAACCCGCCAAACAGTGCAATCTTGAACTGCGTGAACAGATATTCCTGCGGCGCGGTGTAGATCAGCTTGATGTCGCCGATATTTCCCGTTGCACGCTCATAAGGGTAAAGCAGCAGGTTGAAAATCCTGTCGGAGATGATGAAACACAAGACGGTGGCAATCGCCAGAACGATGACCGACTTGATCAGGCGTGAACGCAACTCGGTGAGATGCTCCACCAGCGGCGCCTTCGTGGCGTTGATTTCCTGTTCCGACACAGCCTTGCGCCCTTACTTGCCCGAAATGCGCCGGGCGCCCGCGCGGCCCGGCTTGCGCGCGGCCGGCTTGTTGCGTGGTTTTGCCGGTGGCTCAGATGCGCCCGCGCGTTCGTTGGCGCGGGGCTGGTCCCTGGTTGCGCGCGAACCGGTCCCGGCGGGCTTTTTTTTCGCCGGTGCCGGCTCTTCGATGGACTTCGCGATATCGTCAAACGGCTCGGCGAGATCGCCGAGCGGTGCGCCCTTGTCCATCTCCAGAATATCTTTCCTGATATCGTCGAGGCCGGTCTCGCGCGCCGCCTCGTCGAAATGAGACTGGAACTCGCGCGCCATGCTCCGCGCCTTCGCGATCCACTGGCCCACCTGGCGCAACAGGCGCGGCAGGTCCTTGGGCCCAACGACGATAATGGCCACGACCGCAAGGACGAGTAGCTCGGTTGCTCCAATATCAAACATGACTGTTCAATCTGCGCTATACGCGTCACTGAAGGACCATCAGCGCGCCGCCTGACAAGCCGTCAAACGAATTCAGCCAATCAGCTCTTTGCCGCTTTGCGTTTGGCGGGCTTCTTCGCCGCCACGTTTTCCTGTTCCTTGTGATCGATCGACTTCATGGTGTCGGAAGCGACATCCTCCTCATCGCTCATGCCTTTTTTGAAGCTCTTGATGCCCTTGGCCACATCGCCCATCAGATCGGAAATCTTGCCGCGGCCGAATAGCAATACCACCAAAACGGCGATAATCATGATCTGCCAGATACCCAGAGACATTATTCTTTACTCCTCAATCGCACGAAAAATCGCTTTCTTTGCTGGCTGGCTGGCACTATGGCAAAATCGCCGGCAGGCGCGCAACCGCAATCGCGCCAATTCCTGCAGGCAGCATTAACGGGCCGGCAAGCCGAAACCACATGGATCCGCAGGCGCGCCGGTGCGCTCAGGCTTCGTCCGGACGCGCGTTCAGTTCGCCCAGGGGCTCGATCAACGCATCGGGTCCCAGCGGATCATCGGCACTCAGCAGGTTCTCGTCGTCATGGGCCGCGGGCATGGCGTTCGGCTCGGGCACGCTGAAACCGGACGGCAGATTGCCGGAAAGGAAGCCCGCGCCCTTCAGTTCGGCAAGGCCCGGCAGATCGCCAAGTTCAGCCAGGCCGAAATGGCTCAGAAAGTCCTCCGTGGTGCCATAGGTCACCGGGCGTCCCGGTGTCTGGCGCCGGCCGCGCATCTTGATCCAGCCGATTTCCATGAGCGCATCGAGGGTGCCCTTCGACGTGCTCACACCCCGGATTTCCTCGATATCGGCGCGCGTCGCCGGCTGGTGATAGGCGATAATGGCCAGCGTCTCCAGCGCCGCGCGCGAAAGGGTCCTTTGCTCAACGGCGTCGCGGCGCAACAAGAAGCTCAAATCCTCGGATGTACGAAACTGCCATTTCACCGCCACCCGCACCAGATTGACC
>JALURZ010000289.1:0-5043 GCA_027058735.1 Hyphomicrobiales bacterium
CCTCAATTTGAATCGGGGATAATCAAATCTGCTCTAATTCGGAGCGTCGCGACTGAATTTCCGCAATGCGCGGCGCAACAACTGTTCGGGCAAACATGTGGCAGTGCTGGCGACCGCGCGCCACATTGGCGCGGACCGGCACGGGCTATGTCAGGGCCGATCACCCGGTGGCGTTTTGCGACAGGCTGACATGGGCCGGCGGTTGCGCGCCGGGAGCGGAGAGATCGCCGGTGGCGATGGTTGCGTGATCCATCCCCAGAATGGCGCCTGTCTTGGCACCGGAAATGATGTTGCCGGCGATCAGCGCCTTGCCCGCACCCTCAGCCACGGAAACCGAAATGCCGGCCCCCACATCGCGCACCACATTGCCGGTCGCAGAAATATCGCGCTGATATTTCCCCCAACCCAGCACGATGCCCGCCAGCGGCGCATTTTCAATGACGTTGCCCGACACCACCGTATCGGCCTCGGCATGGATGCCGGTGCCGGCGGACGTCCTGCCCTGTAAATCCAACGTCATGTCGCGCACGATATTGCCGCTGCACACCGCCAGCCGGCCGCCATCGTCGAAATTGGTGATGGAAATGCCGACGGCCGCCTGTTCGACCAGATTGTTGGCGATGATCGCGCCTTCAAAGCCGAACTCGGCATAGATCGCCACTTCGCCCGACCGCGAGCACGAATTGGCGATGATCTGGCAGCCATCCCCGGCATTGGAGCGGATCGCGGTGAAGGCGCAGTCGGTGATGCGGTTATGGGCGATTATGACATTCCCGGCCCGGTAAATATTGATGCCGTTGCCGTTTTGCCCCGATCCGCCCAGATCGGTGCGGATGCGCGCGATGCGGTTGCCGCTGACAAGGGTGCCGTCGTCACCGGCTTTCGAGCGCCACACCTGCAGGGCGTTGTTGCCGCAATCATGGATGTCGTTATCGGTGAGGCGCAATCCGCCGGCGTCATTGGAAAACAGGCCGGTCTGCGCGATTTTTTCGATGCCGCACCGGGTGACCAGACCCGAACAGCCCTGAAGCGCGAGACCGTGAAGGTTTGAGTTGCGGATGGCGCAGTGTTCGATGCGCAGGTTCCGTGTGTCCTCGATCGTGACCAGGCCGGAATTCCTGCCCGAAACGCTCTGGGCCTCGCCATCAAGGGTCAGGCCGAAAAGCGTGACGTCATGGGTTTGGGAGACCACCAATAGAGGCCCCGTGCCCGTACCGCGCAGGACGGTTTGTCCCGGTTCGCCGACAATGCGCACGGGCTGATCGACGACCAGACGGGTTGCCGCGAAGCGTCCGGGATCGAGCAGCAGCGGCGCGCGCGATTTCGCTGCCCGGTTTATGGCGCGTTGCAGGCGGCGGGTCTGGTCGCCCTTGCGGTCCGGCAGGACGCCGAAGTCGCGCGCGAGAACCACGCGGGCCGGGTCCACAGCGCCCGCCTGGCCAACGGCCGGGCCGGCAACCCCGATTGCAGCGCCGCCACCGATCCCGGCGGTCAGGATTTCGCGTCTGTCGAGCATGGTGTTGCCTCCCTGATTGAGCGCCTTGAGGGTAGCACCGCCCGGCGAAACGGCGTGGACGACGTGCAATCTGGGTAAATGCGGCTTGGACCTATTGCGCCGCCTCGAGTGGGTCGTAGCCGAGCTTCCGGCGCAATTTGTGCAGCAGGTCGATGGCCGCCTCCGCAATGATCGTGCCGGGGCCGAAGATGGCCGTGGCCCCGGCCTGAAAAAGCGTATCGTAGTCCTGGGGCGGGATGACGCCGCCGACGATAATCATGATGTCCTCACGGCCAAGCTTGTGCAGTTCGTTTTTCAGTTCCGGCACCAGTGAGAGATGCCCGGCGGCCAGCGAGCTTGCGCCGATCATGTGCACGTCGTTTTCGACCGCCTGGCGGGCCGTCTCCTGCGGTGTCTGGAACAGCGGTCCGATATCCACATCGAACCCGAGATCGGCAAATGCCGACGCGATCACCTTCTGGCCCCGGTCATGGCCGTCCTGGCCCATCTTGGCCACCAGAATGCGCGGCCGGCGGCCATCCTCCCGGTCGAATTGCGCCGATAGCGCGCGTGCCTGCTCGATCCGCGCCGCGCCGCTGCCCGCTTCGGCGCGGTAAACGCCGGAAATGGCGCTGGTTTGCGCGCGATGGCGGCCAAAGGCCTTTTCCAGGGCGCTGGAAATTTCGCCCACCGAGGCGCGCGCGCGGCCTGCCTCGATCGCCCGTTCCAGCAGATTACCGCCACCCGATCGGGCGCAGCGGGTGAGCGCATCGAGCGCTTGTGCGCAGGCGGCCTCGTCGCGGTTTTTGCGCAATCGCTCCAGTTTGGCGATCTGGGCCTCGCGCACCTTGGCGTTCTCGACCCGGCGAATATCGATGTCCGTTTCGTCGCCGACCCGGTATTTGTTGACGCCGACGACCGTCTGGCGGCCGGTATCGATGCGCGCCTGGGTGCGCGCGGCGGCTTCCTCGATGCGCAGTTTCGGAATGCCCGCCTCGATGGCTTTGGCCATGCCGCCAAGCGCCTCCACCTCTTCGATGTGGGCCCAGGCGCGCGCCGCCAGATCGTGGGTCAGCCGTTCGACATAGTAGCTGCCCCCCCAGGGATCGATGACCCGCGTGACGCCGGTCTCCTTTTCGATGAAGAGCTGGGTGTTGCGGGCGATACGGGCGGAAAAATCCGTCGGCAGCGCGAGCGCTTCATCGAGCGCGTTGGTGTGCAGTGACTGGGTGCCCCCGTGGGTCGCGGCCAGCGCCTCGATACAGGTGCGCGCGACATTGTTGAACACATCCTGCGCCGTCAGGCTCCAGCCCGACGTCTGGCAGTGGGTGCGCAGGCTCAAGGAGCGGTCGTCCTGCGGCTGGAACGGCTTCATCAACCGGGCCCATAACAGGCGCGCGGCGCGCAGTTTCGCGATCTCCATGAAATAGTTCATGCCGATCGCCCAGAAAAAGGACAGCCGGGGCGCGAATTTGTCGATGGACAGCCCGGCGTTGACGCCGGCGCGCGCATATTCAACGCCGTCGGCAAGGGTATAGGCCAGTTCCAGATCCGCCGTCGCCCCGGCCTCCTGCATATGATAGCCGGAAATGGAGATGGAATTGAATTTCGGCATGTGCCGCGAGGTATAGGTGAAAATGTCGGAAACGATCCGCATGGAGGGCGCGGGCGGGTAGATATAGGTGTTGCGGACCATGAACTCCTTCAGGATATCGTTCTGGATGGTGCCCGATAACTGGTCATGGGCGACACCCTGTTCTTCGCCCGCCACGATATAGAGCGCCAGAACCGGCAGCACCGCTCCGTTCATGGTCATGGAGACGCTCATCTGGTCGAGCGGGATGCCATCGAACAGGGTGTGCATGTCATAGATTGAATCGATGGCGACCCCGGCCATGCCCACATCGCCGGCGGCGCGGGGATGGTCGCTGTCATAGCCGCGATGGGTGGGCAGGTCGAAGGCGATGGACAGGCCCTTCTGGCCGGCGGCGAGATTGCGCCGGTAAAAGGCGTTTGAATCCTCCGCCGTCGAAAAGCCCGCATACTGGCGCACCGTCCAGGGCCGGGTCGTATACATGGTGGGATAGGGACCACGCAGATAGGGTTTGATGCCCGGCAATGTATCGAGGAATTCGATGCCCTCAAGATCGCCCGGTCCGTAGGCGCGTTTCACGCCGATGCCTTCGGGCGTCTGCCACGGATCGCCCTGCGGCTGTGCGCCCGCATCGCCCTTTGCGCTGAAATCGATCTGCGAAAAATCGGGGATCCGGCTCATGGCGCCAGTCCCAGCACGTCATGGGCCCGGCGCAGGACCGCCAGCGCATCGCACCCGGCATGGATGGTGGCGTTCACGCCCGCGGCGCTGAGCGCGTCTTTCAGGGCGCCGGGCCTGCCGGCGAGGCAAATTGCTCTTGCGCCGGCATCCTTGAGCGCTTTCGCCAGTTCAACGGCGCTTCGCGCATAGACCTCGTCGCTTGAACAGATCACCACATAGGCCGACGGGTTCTTCGCGAACGCCGCGAGGCACGCCTCGATGGAGTCGAATCCCTCGCCGGCAGCCGCCTCTATGCCGCCGGCGGCAAACAGGTTGCGCGCAAAACGCGCGCGCGCGCCGAATTGCGCCGGCGTGCCCAGATTGGCGATGAAAACGCGCGGCGCGCGATCGCTTTTCGCAGCCGCATCGCGCAGACGTTCAAATGCCTCGCTGAACCGGACGGGCCTGAGTGCCGGGCCGGTCAGAGTCCCGTCGAGAGACAGCGCCGGGGCCTTGCCGTCCCGGGCCAGCGCGCGCAACGCCTCGAACGTGCCAGCCGAAACGGTCTTCTTTGCTCTCGCCGCGGTCTTTGATTTTTCGTCGCCCGGCGTCACCGGCTTTTCTCCGAGATCGGCGAAGTCGCTGACCCCCACGATGGTCGCCTTGCGCGTCGCGATATCCGCCGCGCGCCGCTCGGCCGTGACGGCGATCAGGTCGCGTATCCTGCCCGAGCACAGCGCACCGGCCAGACCGCCTGCGGCTTCGATATCCTGAAAATGCGCCCAGGCCTTTTGCGCGAGCGCCTGGGTCAGGCTTTCCACATACCACGATCCCCCGGCCGGATCGCGGACCCGGCCCATGAACGCTTCTTCCCGGGAGATGATCTGCACATTGCGCGCGATGCGCCGGACAAATTCATCGCTTGCGCCAAGGGCCGCGGTGTACGGCGCCACGCTGAGCGTATCCGCGCCGCCCATCGTGGCGCCCAGGCAGGACACGGTGGCGCGCAGCATGTTCACCCAGGGGTCGCGCACGCTCATCATGCGCAGGGAGGTGTGCGCACTCAAATTCAGCGCCGCTGCGTCGAACCCGCATGAACCGCCCACGTCGGCCCACAGCGCCCGCAGGGCCCGGAACTTGGCGAGGGTGAGAAAAAGATCCGCATCGGCAGCAAGGATGAAGCGTATCTGGCCGGCGGCCTCCTCGGGGCCGATGCCTGCGTTTTCGAGCATCCGCAGATAGGCAACCGCGCCCGCCAGCGTGCAGGCCAGTTCGAGCGCTTCCGGGGCGCCGG
>JALURZ010000289.1:5053-7115 GCA_027058735.1 Hyphomicrobiales bacterium
CGCGCACATAATGCGCTCCGGCCGGGCTTTCAAGCAAGCAGAAACTTCCAGCACTTGCAAGAGCGTCCGCAATGGACGGGTCCCGCCGGCCCGGTTTCACACCGGCAGGGGCGCCGGCTTCATGGAAGGGCCGCCCGTCGGCGGCGATGGTTTGCAGGGCCGATCCCGCCACGGGGCCGGCACGAGCGATCTGCGCAAGCAGGTCGCCCCAGCTTTGCGCCGTTCCGGCAACCGAGCCCGTGCGCGCCAGCACGCCCAGAGGATCGAGGCCGAAGCTGCCCCGGCGCCCGGGGGGGGGTGTGTTTCGCGCGTCGTACAGTTCAACAAGAAGAGCTGCGATCTGCGCGCCGCGCCGCCCCGCATCGAGATGGACCGGGATCATGTCGAGATGCACGCCATCGAGCGCGGCATCAAGATCGTCCACGGTCCAGACGCCCATGCCCGGCGCGTCCGGCGTTTCCGCGATCTTCAGCATGACGGCGGTGGCACCGCCGTTCAGATCGTCAAGAATGGCATTATTCGCCTCGTGCGGCCCGGCGAGCGAAACGCTCTGCGCGATATGCCACGGCGGCGCATCCGCATTCCGCGTGCCCGGCCAGGCGCCAATGCGCGCCGCCACGCCGCCGTCGCGCTCGCGCGTATAGAGCGGCCGGATCGCGATATCGTCATAGCTGTGCCAGACCAGACGCTCGTCGAATCCCTCGCCCTTGAGCACGCCTTCGACCAGCGACAACCAGTGCGCGTAGGTGGCGGGCGGAAATTCCGCACCGAATGGCAGGTCGTTCACTCCCTCGATCGCGCTCATGTGCGCCCCTTGACGTTTGGCGGACATGCACAACATGCCCGCTGAAATGAATATACGCGCTCAGCAGGCCGCGTAAATCGCCTATTTTTTCGCGCGCGCGGGGATGGTGCGCAAGTCAAGTTTGCGGGTTTGCAAAGTGGCGGTGATTGTCGCAATGTGCAGGCGCAACCGGATTGCGCCGCATTCCTCAAACCGATCTTGCGAAATTCAGGGCATTCTAATATGGCGACTGGCGACGAGAACACGATCTTCATTGGCAAAAGCGTCAAGCGCGAGCAACTCAATCTCAAGCTCGCCAACCGGCACGGTCTGGTGACCGGCGCGACCGGCACCGGCAAGACGGTGACATTGCAGATATTGGCCGAAGGGTTTTCCGCCCAGGGCGTGCCCGTGTTTGCCGCCGACGTGAAGGGTGACCTGTCGGGCATCGCGGCGGCCGGGGTTGAAAAACCGTTTCTCACCAAACGCGCCGCCCAGATCGACTTCGACGACTACGTCTATGGCGCGTTCCCGGTCATTTTCTGGGATCTGTTCGGCGATCAGGGCCACCCGGTCCGCACCACGATTTCCGAGATGGGGCCGCTGCTGCTGTCGCGCCTGATGGGGCTCAACGATACCCAGGAAGGGGTGCTGAACATCGCGTTCAAGGTGGCCGACGAAGAGGGGCTCTTGCTGCTCGATCTGAAGGACCTGCGCGCCCTCATGGTCAATGTCGCGAACCGCGCTGCGGAACTGAGTTCCGAATACGGCAATGTGTCCAAGGCCTCCGTCGGGGCCATCCAGCGCAATCTGCTGGCCCTCGAAGAGCAGGGCGCTGAGGATTTCTTCGGCGAACCGGCCTTCAATATTGCCGATCTGATGCGCACCACCAGCGACGGGCGCGGCTATGTCTCCATTCTCGCCGCCGACAAGCTGATGATGTCGCCGAAGCTGTATGCCACATTTCTGCTGTGGCTTTTGTCGGAGCTTTTCGAGGAACTGCCCGAGGTGGGCGATCCGGAAAAGCCCAAGCTCGTGTTCTTTTTCGACGAAGCCCATCTGCTGTTCGCCGAAGCGCCCAAGGCACTGTTGCTCAAGGTGGAGCAGGTCGTTCGCCTGATCCGCTCCAAGGGCGTGGGCGTCTATTTCGTCACCCAGAACCCGCTCGATGTGCCCGAAACCGTGCTGGGCCAGCTCGGCAACCGGATCCAGCATGCGCTGCGCGCGTTTACCCCGCGCGATCAGCGCGCGGTCAAGGCGGCGGCGGAAACCTTCCGG
>JALURZ010000290.1 GCA_027058735.1 Hyphomicrobiales bacterium
TTTCGAAACCCTCCAGCGTGCCGAGCCGGATATTGGAGGCGACGGCGCTCAGGGTTTTCAGGTCCGCTTCGCGAATGCCCCGCAGCAACGCCCCGGACGCGCGGCGCGGCGAGGAAACCATCACCTGTCCGTCGAGATAGGGAACAACGCGCTTGACAAAGGGAATGCGCGCGATACGCGCCACGGTTTCATCGAAATCACGCAGCGATTTTCCTGTCGGCTGAACGATAATATGACCGTTCACCCCCAGAACCTTGCCCAGAAGCTCGCTGCGGAACCCGTTCATCACCGCCATGACGATGATGAGCGTCGCAACACCGAGCAGAATGCCGAAAAACGAAATTCCGGCGATCACCGAGATGAACCCCTCGCTGCGCCGCGCGCGCAGATAGCGCATGGCCAGCATCCATTCAAATCCTGCGAACGGAGCGGTGTCCTTCATGACGAACGGGTTCCTAGGCGCTCAGCCGGCCGAGGGCGTCATCAATTGACAATGAAACCGCCTCGCCGGTGCTGCGCCGTTTCAGTTCGACCTGACCGTCCGCGAGACCGCGCGGGCCCACAATGAGCTGCCAGGGCAGGCCGATCAGATCCATGGTGTTGAACTTGGCGCCGGCCCGCTCCGACGTATCGTCGTACAGCACCTCGATGCGCGCGTTGCTCAGTTTCGCATAGATATCATCGCAGGCCCTGTCGGTGCCGGCCTCGCCGCTCTTGAGATTGATCAGACCCACCTTGAAGGGCGCCACCGATTCCGGCCAGATGATCCCGGCCCCGTCATGGCTGGCCTCGATGATGGCGCCCACCAGCCGGGAAACGCCGATCCCGTAAGAGCCGCTTTCGACCGCCACGTTCCTGCCTTGCCCGTCCTGGACCACGCAGCCGAGGGGTTTGGAATATTTGGAGCCGAAAAAGAAGATGTGGCCGACCTCGATGCCCCGCGCGCTGATCCGCGCCTCGGCCGGGACTTCGCGTTCAAAACGCGCCGGGTCGTGTTCGTCGTCGCTCGCGGCATAAAGCGACGTCCAGCGCCTGACGACCGGCTCAAGGTCGCTGTCATAATCGATATCATCACCGGGCACCGCCATGTCGATCAGATCCTTGTGGCAATATACCTGGCTTTCTCCGGTATCGGCCAGAATGATGAATTCGTGGCTCATGTCGCCGCCGATGGGGCCGGTTTCAGCAGCCATCGGGATCGCTTTGAGGCCCAGACGCTCGAACGTGCGCAGATAGGAAACGAACATCTTGTTGTAAGAATGGCGACCGGCCTGCGCCGACAGGTCGAAGGAATAGGCATCCTTCATCAGAAACTCGCGTCCGCGCATGACGCCGAAGCGCGGCCTGATCTCGTCGCGGAACTTCCACTGGATATGATAGAGATTGCGCGGCAGTTCCCTGTAGGAACGTACCCCGTCCCTGAAAATGTCCGTGATCAGCTCCTCATTGGTCGGGCCGTAGAGCATGTCGCGATCATGACGATCCTTGATGCGCAGCATTTCTTCGCCATAGTCGTCGTAACGCCCGCTCTTGCGCCACAGATCGGCCGACTGGATCGTCGGCATCAGCACCTCAAGGGCGCCCGCGCGGTCCTGTTCCTCGCGGACTATCCGCTCGATCTTCTTCAAGACCCGATGCCCGAACGGCAACCACGAATAAATGCCGGCGCTCGCCTGGCGCACCAGCCCGGCGCGCAGCATCAGGCGGTGTGAGACGATCTCCGCCTCCTTGGGGTCCTGCCGCAGAATGGGGAGAAAATAGCGCGAACGCCGCATATCAAGACATTCCGTTGCTGGCCGATACAGGCAACCCGACCGGATTCGATCACAGGCGGAGTGAACCCCTAACGCCGGCCAAACACAAGCCCTTTCGCACGGGCCCGCCGCCGCCGGCGGCTATTTCAGCCCGGGAACGGCGCGCGCGCCTGCCAGCCCGTCGGCGCACCGCGCATACGCATCGCGCGGTGCATTCAAAGGGACGCCGTTGAAGGTCACCAGGCCGGTCGCGGGATCGACGCCCACCTCGCCGAGCGCCACCGCGCGGCGCCGTGCGGGCAGCCCGTGAACGCGCCGGTAAATCCGGAAATAGGGCTCCGGCACCACGCCTGAGGGCCCGCCGGAATAGAGGGTGTCGGCGGGCCCTCAGGCGTTGTG
>JALURZ010000291.1 GCA_027058735.1 Hyphomicrobiales bacterium
CGCGCCTGTGCCTGTCGGGAGAGGCCTGCGGCATGGTCACCAATCCGATCCACAAAAGCACCCTCTACGAGGCCGGGTTTCGCGCGCCGGGCCATACGGAATATCTCGCCGCCCTGTGCAGGGAAGAGAACCTGCCGGCAAATCCGGTGATGATGCTTGTGGCCGATGATTTCAGAACCGTGCCGGTGACAGTCCATCTGCCCCTGAAGGCGGTGCCGGAGCACTTGAGCGTGGCGCTGGTCACGCGCGCCGCGCGGCAGGTCGCCGCCTGCCTCAGCGAACATTTCGCTGTCCCCTCCCCCCGGCTCGCGATCGCCGGGCTCAATCCCCACGCGGGCGAAGCGGGGGCCATGGGCCGCGAAGACGAAACGATCGTTGCGCGCGCGGTGGCCGATCTGCGCGCCGCCGGGATCGCCGCCACCGGGCCCCATCCGGCCGACAGCATGTTTCATGCCGGAGCCCGCAAGACCTATGACGCGGCCATATGCATGTATCACGACCAGGCCCTGATCCCGATCAAGACGATCGCCTTTGAGCGGGCGGTCAATGTCACGATCGGACTGCCGTTCATTCGCACCTCGCCCGATCACGGCAGCGCGCTGGATATCGCCGGGTCGGGCAAGGCCGACCCCTGCTCGCTTGTCAATGCGCTCCTGCTCGCTTCGTCCATGGCCGGCGGATCGGAAAAAAACGACATGCGCACGGGCGCGGCGTGAGCAGCGCGCCGCCCCTGCCGCCGCTTCGCGACGTCATCCGCCGCCATGGCCTGACCGCGCGCAAGGGGCTGGGCCAGAATTTTCTGCTCGATCTCAATCTGACCGGCAAGATCGCGCGCGCCGCCGGCCCGCTCGACGGCGCGCGGGTTCTCGAAATCGGGCCCGGACCCGGCGGGCTGACCAGGGCGCTGCTGGATGAAGGCGCAGCCAGCGTCACGGCGGTGGAGCGCGATGGGCGGTGCCTGCCGGCACTGCAGGAAATCGCTGAACATTTTCCCGGCCGCCTGACCCTCATACACGCCGATGCGCTTGAGCTTGCAGACCAACACCTGCCCGCCGCGCCGTTCCGCATAGTCGCCAACCTGCCCTATAATATCGCAACACCGCTGCTGCTGGCCTGGCTTGGCGCCGAATCCTGGCCGCCGGACTATCAGTCCATGACGCTGATGTTCCAGCGCGAGGTGGCCGAGCGGCTGGTCGCGTCTCCCGGCGGCAAGACCTATGGAAGGCTGAGCGTCATGACCCAGTGGCGCAGCCATGCGGAGATCCTGTTCCATATCGATCCGCGCGCATTCACACCGGCGCCCAGGGTGCGTTCCTCGCTGGTGCGGATCACGCCGCGAAGCGATGCCGGCAGGTCGTGCCGGCACGAGGATCTAGAAAAGATCGTCGCCGCGGCCTTCGGACAGCGGCGCAAGATGCTGCGGTCCAGCCTGAAAACGCTGCTGGACGATCCCGCCGGGCTGCTCCGCCGTGCCGGGCTCGATGGCGAGGAGCGCGCGGAGCAACTGAGTGTTCGGCAATTTGTGAACCTGGCGGCCCAACTGGGGCCGCGGCGCGCATCACAGACGGGCAGGCCCGGCCCCTAGATGTGAGCCCTCAACAGGTTGCTCCGCGGTCCAGTCCCAACCGCCCGCTACAGTTCGGCCTGCAGATCGCGGACGAAACTTCCCAGACCCTTGCGGCGCGACCGTCTCAGCCGTTCAGCGCGCAGAATGGCGACAATCTCCTTTTCGCACGCCTCGATATCCCGGTTCACCAGCACATAGTCATATTCGGGCCAGTGGGAGATTTCCGCCGCCGCCTGCGCCATGCGTTCAGCGATCACCTCCGCGGGGTCCTGGGCACGGCGCTTCAGCCTTGCCGCCAGTTCATCCGCGCTGGGCGGCAGGATGAAAATCCGCACCAGATCGTCGGCCATTTTTTCGGCCAATTGCTGGGTTCCCTGCCAGTCGATATCGAACAGCACATCGCGCCCCTCCGCCAGGGCGGTCTCGACCGGCTGTGCGGGGGTTCCGTAATAATTGCCGAACACTTCGGCCCATTCCAGCAGGGCGCCGCCATCGCGCATCGCGGCGAATTTTTCGCGCGATATGAAACTGTAGTCGCGCCCGTCCACCTCGCCGGCGCGCTTCGCGCGGGTCGTTACCGAAACGGACAGTTCGATCTGCGGGTCGAGCGCCAGCAGCCGCCGCGACAGGGTTGTCTTGCCCGCACCCGACGGCGACGACATCACCAGCATCAGCCCACGGCGTTCGATTGGCGTGTCGGGACCGGAACTACTCAACGTTTTGCACCTGTTCGCGCATCTGGTCGACTACCGTCTTGAGTTCGAGGCCAAGGGCGCTCAGGCTGGCGTGATTCGCCTTCGCGCACAAAGTGTTGGCTTCGCGATTGAATTCCTGGGTCAGAAAATCCAACTGCCGGCCGACCGCGCCGCCAGCGCCCAGCAGCTCTCTTGCGGCGGCCACATGGGCGAACAGCCGGTCGATTTCCTCCTGCACATCGGCGCGCGCGGCCAGCATCACGGCTTCCTGGTACAAGCGCTGCTCGTCAAATTCGCCGTGTTCCTCCAGCAGCCGCCGGACCTGTGCCGACAGGCGCTCGCGAACCGCCTCCAGGCTGCGGGCCGGGCAATCGCGCACAGCACTTGCGAGCCGTTCGATATTCTCAACCTGAGAGCCGATAATCCCATGCAGCCGCCTGCCCTCCTCGCCGCGCGCCTCGACGAGATCCTCCAGCAGGGGATCGAGATCATCCATCATCGCCGCGCCCAGGGCCTCGTTGCCGGGCCCGTCAACCTGCTCAACGAGTTCAAGAACACCGCGCAGACCCAAAATGCCGTCGGCGCCGGGCGGGACCGATCCGGTGCGGGCCTGAACGATCTCCAGAGCGGCGACGACCTGATCGAGCGCCGCCTCGTTGACGCGAAGCTCGCCGCTGTACCCGCCGCGCGCCAATGTCAGGCCGATCTGGCAACTGCCGCGCCGCACGCGGCCCGCGACACGCTCGCGCACCTCCGGCTCAAGGGCCTCAAACCCCGCCGGCAGCCGGCAGCGCATGTCGAGACCGCGCCCGTTGAGCGTCCTGATTTCCCACACCCAGCGCGCATCACCCCGCGATCCCGCGCGCCGCGCAAAGCCTGTCATGCTGGTCAGGGTCATGCCCGCCGCGATCCGGGAAATGGGGCGATCATGCCGGCTTTTCAGTTCTCTTTTGCGGGCGGCGACGCGCCGCTTCCGCGATCTGACTTTCCCGCCGCCCCGGCTTGCGGCGCGGCCTTCCTCGCCTCCGCTTCCGCCTTGCGGCGCGCGGCTTCTATCTTGCGCCAGTTGGCGACATTCTTCTGATGTTCCGCCAGCGTCCTGGCGAACACATGCCCGCCGCTCCCGTCGGCCACGAAAAACAGCTCGTCGCTCTCCAGCGGATTGAGAACCGCAGCGATGGACGCGCGCCCCGGATTGGCGATCGGGGTCGGTGGCAGGCCGTCAATCTGATAGGTGTTGTAGGGTGTCTTGCGGTTGATCTCGCTTTGCCGGATCGGCCGCCCGAGCGGACCCTTGCCGCCGGTGATGCCATAGATGATGGTGGGGTCGGATTGCAGGCGCATGGACTTGCGCAGGCGGTTGATGAACACCGCGGCGACGCGCGGGCGTTCAGCGGCAATTCCGGTTTCCTTCTCCACGATCGAGGCCAGGGTCAGCGCTTCGGCGCGGGTCTTGATCGGCAGGCCGTCCGCGCGCTTGGGCCACAACTCGTCCATGAGCTTTTCCTGCGCCTTTTGCATCTGCTCGATGACCGACCCACGCTTGTTGCCACGCTGAAACAGATAGGTGTCGGGCAGCAGGCTTCCCTCTTCAGGAATCGCCTCTATTTTCCCAATCAATATGCTGTTTTCATTAAGTTTTTCAACTATCTCTGCGCTGGTGAGCCCTTCGGGAAAGGTGATCTTGTGGCGGATCGAGCGGCCTTCGACAAGTTTGGCCATGACCGCGTTCATGCTGGAGCGGGCCTTGAATTCGTATTCTCCGGCTTTCAGCCGGCCGGAGGCGCGGCCAAAGGAGACGCCGAGAATAAAAAGCTGGCGGTTGGAAATGACGCCATTGCGCTCCAGATTGCGGGCAATGCTGGCGAGACCCGAGCCCGCGGCAATGAGAACCGTCTTGTCCTGGGCGAGGGGCCCCGGCTTTCCAAGCTGGAGGCTGAGCCAGTAAAGGGCGCCGACAAAGCCGATCACCGCAACCAGCGAAAAGGACAGCAGTCCGCTCACCAGCGAACCAAGACGCCACACGCGCCCGGGCCGCCGCCGCGCCTGGGTGGGGGGAGGCTGCGGCTGGTGGCGCCTGTAATCGTCCTGTGGTTCAAAATCGCTCATCGGGCCTCTGCACCATGGCACTTTCAGACATCACTCTTGCCCGCATTATTGGTCGGAAATACGGCGCATGATGAGAGACGCGTTCGTTCCCCCGAATCCGAATGAGTTCGACAGCACCGTATTGATCTCGCGCGGTCTGGCCTTGTGAGGCACCAGGTCCATGTCCGTCTCGACCGAGGGATTGTCGAGATTGAGTGTCGGCGGGGCGATATTGTCGCGAATGGCCAGCAGCGAGAAAATCGCCTCCACCGCGCCGGCCGCGCCCAGCAGGTGACCGATGGCCGATTTTGTCGACGACATCGACGCACCATCGACTTTGCCGTCGAACAGGCGCGTCACTGAATTCAGTTCGATTTCGTCGCCCATTGGCGTCGATGTTCCATGGGCATTGATATAGTCGATTTCCGCGGGCGCGATGCCCGCCATTTTCGTCGCCGCGACCATGGAGCGGTAGCCGCCATCGCCATCTTCGGCCGGCGCGGTTATGTGATAGGCGTCCCCCGACATGCCATAGCCGATCACTTCACCATAGATGCGCGCGCCGCGCGCGCGCGCATGATCCAGATCCTCCAGCACGACGGCGCCCGCCCCCTCGCCCATCACAAACCCGTCGCGCTCTTCGTCATAGGGGCGCGAGGCCTGCTTGGGCCGGCTGTTGAAGTGGGTCGACAGCGCCCGGCAGGCGATGAACCCGGCAAGACCGAGGCGGCAGATCGACGATTCCGCCCCCCCCGCCACCATCACGTCCGCATCGCCAAGGGCAATCAGGCGCGCCGCATCGCCAATGGCATGGGCGCCGGTGGAACAGGCCGTCACGACGGAATGATTGGGACCCTTGAACCCGTAGCGGATGGAGACGTAGCCCGAGATCAGGTTGATCAGCCGGCCGGGAATGAAAAACGGGCTGACCCGGCGCGGCCCTTTTTCGGCCAGCAGCAGCGCGGTCTGCTCGATGCCCGTCAGACCGCCGATGCCGGACCCCATCAACACGCCGGTGCGAATCTGGTCCTCATATTGCTCGGGTTGCCAGCCTGCGTCCCTGACCGCCTGCTCGGCGGCGGCCAGGCCGAATATGATGAACTCATCGACACGGCGCTGGTCCTTCGGCGCCATCCAGTCATCGGCATTGAAGGTGCCGTCGCTGCCGTCGCCCTTGGGAACATGACAGGCGATCTTGGAGGCCAGGTCGGAAACATCGACTCCTTCGACGGGGCCTGCGCCGGAGCGGCCCGCCAACAGCCGCGACCAGGTTTCCTCCACGCCGCAGGCCAGCGGCGTGACCAGTCCCAGTCCGGTTACAACAACGCGGCGCTGCCCGTACATGTTTCAGGCCTCTTCAGATCCGGCAATGCAAAACAATTCCCGCGAGGATAGGAGAATGGGCACATCCCGCCAACCCTCTCAGCCGCACTGAGCGCGATCCGGCGCGGGATTTCTTGGTGTCAGGGGACAGCTAGACGTTGCCAGCCACACTCAGGCGCTGGCTTCCTTGAGGAACTTGACGGCATCGCCGACGGTCTGGATGGACTCGGCCGCATCATCGGGAATCTCGACCCCGAACTCTTCCTCAAACGCCATCACCAACTCGACCGTATCGAGACTGTCGGCACTCAGATCTTCAATAAAACTTGCGCCTTCGTTGACCTTGTCGGCTTCGACGCCGAGATGTTCAACAACAATTTTCTTCACCCTATCGGCAATATCGCTCATCGCTATTCCCCAAATTTTTGAGCTGTTGAATTGTCAGATTGTACGAGCCGGCGCTTGGTCAATTGAGGTAGGTCCAGTCCCGTCGAAAGCCGGCCCGGAAATCCGTCGCGGCCAATACGTCACAAAGCAGGTATCCGGTGGTCTGCCGGAACAATTCGCGGGCTTCGTAACACACTTTTTCCGCGTTGACCAGTTGCCGCGAACGGTTGTTCCGCCGCCCCTAAATCATCGCCATGCCACCATTGACATGGACGGTTTGCCCGGTCACGTAGGCGGCTTCTTCGCTGGCCAGATAGGTCACCGCCGCGGCCACTTCGTCACTGGTGCCCAGACGCCCGGCCGGGATCGCACCCAGTATGGCGTCGCGCTGTTTTTCGTTCAAGGCATCGGTCATCGGCGTTGCGATAAATCCGGGCGCCACGCAATTGGCCGTGATCCCGCGGCTGGCTACTTCCTGGGCCAGCGCCTTGGTCATGCCGGTCATGCCGGCCTTGGCGGCGGCGTAATTTATCTGTCCGGCATTGCCGGTGACGCCGACCACAGAGGTTATGGCGATGATCCGCCCCCAGCGCCGTTTCATCATCCCCCGCAGACAGGACCGCGCCAGATGAAATCCGGCCGTGAGATTGACCCGCAACACATCGTCCCACTGCGCATCCTTCATGCGCATGGCGATATTGTCGCGGGTAATGCCCGCATTGTTGACCAGAATATCAACACGGCCCATGGCCTCTTCAGCGCGCGCCGCAAGCCGGTCCGCTTCGTTCAGATCGCCCAGATTGCAGGGCAGGACACGGGCGCGTTCACGAAGATCAGAGGCCAGCGCTTCCAGCGCCCCGGTGCGCGTGCCCGAAACACCCACCACCGCGCCGCGCCCATGCAGCGCGCGCGCGATCGCGCCGCCAATCCCCCCCGAGGCGCCGGTGACCAGGGCGGTTTTTCCTGTCAGATCGAACATGGCCTATACTCCCCCCCCCAGCGCGAAC
>JALURZ010000292.1 GCA_027058735.1 Hyphomicrobiales bacterium
GGTTCGCGCTCAATCTGCTGGGCGGCATCGGCGGCGTCAGCGTGGGCGGTGAAGACGTGCAGATCGCCTGGGAAGCCCATGTCGGCGGCTTTCTGAGCGGCCTGTTCCTGTTTTCCCTGTTTGATCCGCGCCCGGCCGGGCGGTCCGGCCGGCCGCGCTGAAGCCGCGGGGGGCCGGCGGTGCCGTCTTGCGCGCCCCGCCTGGCGGTTGCGGCACGGTTTTTCTTGAAATGCCGATCCACAATGGGCCATCATTTGATCCGTGGGCGGCGATCCCCGGCATATTCTATTTCCCGCTCGCGCTCTGTTGGCGGCGGAACGGCATGCACTGCCCGGCCGGGGGACCGCGTTGTCATGACAGGCCACCATCGCCGACCGACTCTGGATGTGAGGGTAAAGACAATGAGCGTAGCGGCTATCTTGAAGGAAAAGGGCGCTGATGTGGCGACGGTCACCGGCGATGTCACGCTGTTCGATATCGCGCAACTGCTGTCGGACAAGCAGATCGGCGCGGTCGTCATCGTGGATGCGCAAGGCCGGCTGGAGGGCATTGTTTCGGAGCGCGACCTGGTGAAATCGATCGTCGCCTATGGGCCGGAGGCACTCAACGAGCCGGCGAAAAACCACATGACCCGCAAGGTGGTGACCTGTTCGCGCTCCGATACGGTCGCCGAACTGATGGCGAGCATGACCGTGGGGCGTTTTCGGCATTTGCCCGTGGTCGAGGGCGGCAAACTGGTGGGCATCGTGTCCATTGGGGATATCGTCAAGCGGCGTATCGCGGAAGCGGAAATGGAAGCCGACGCGATGCGGGATTATATCGCGTCGGGTTGACACGCTCTAGCTGAGAACGTTGAGCGCATCGTCGAAAAAGGGCAGGGCGCGCTCGGCCGCCTCGCGGCCAAGGGCGATGGACGCTGCGGCCTTGTCGAAATCGAACAGACCGATATCGCCCGAGCGCGGCGAAATCAGCAGATCGGGCGGGTCGCCCGCCAGCCGCGAGCGCGCAAGCCGGTCCTGGGTGATGTTGAAGGCGGCCACCAGAACGCCCGTGATGCCCGGCCCGTTGTCCGGTTTGCCGAACACCTGACGCAGAACCGAATTGCGCATCGTGTTTGATGCGCCCGCTTTCTCTTCCCGGCTCATCGGTTCATCATGGCCAGGCTCGCCGCGCCGCGGTGACTGAATGATGGTGCCGGTGCTGTAGATATCGTGGTTGAGATTGATCCCGATAACGATCCGCGCGCCAAGGGCGCGGCAGACCGAAACCGGTATCGGATTGACCAGCGCGCCGTCGATCAGCCAGCGCTCACTGAGATGAACGGGCCTGAACACGCCGGGCAGCGCATAGGATGCGCGCATGGATTCCACCAGCGGTCCGCGGCGCAGCCAGATCTCATGGCCGGTGGCGATCTCCGTCGCTACACACGCAAAGGGCCGCGGCAGGGTCTCGATGGTCACGCCGCCAAGATGGGTGTTCAAGAGTTCGGTGAGCCGGTCACCGGAAATAAAGCCCGATCCTTTCCAGGCCACGTCAAGCAGACCGAAAATCCGCCGCCGGGTCAGCCCGCGGGCGAACTCCTCAAGCTCGTCGAGCTTGCCGGCCGCGTAGCATCCCCCGACCAGAGCGCCGACAGACGTTCCCGCGACGACATCCGGGGCGATGCCGGCTTCGCACAGCCGCTGGATGACGCCGATATGCGCCCAGCCGCGCGCGGCACCGCTGCCAAAGGCGACGCCAACCAGCGGGCGTGCTGCGGGCGACTTGTCGTCGCCCCCGGTCCCGACGGGGCCGTCCTGGACGATCTGCGATTTCTTGTCGTGCGAATGCCACAACATATCCGGCTGTCTCCCCTCATCAGTCTAGGCCCAGAGGCCTAATGGAGATTTAATGGCGAAACAGGGGGATGGCCGGGCGCGGGGGCAGGGCTGTGGTTTGCACGGCGCAAGCAGCAAGCAACGACAGCCGCCCCTGTTTCCCCGGCTATTGCCGGCAGATACGGTTTCGCCTTTTTCATTCAAAGCGACAAGGGCAGCGACAGATGCTTTTCGTACATCATGTCACGATGACTCAACAAGATTGGGCTGAGGGCGACTTTGGTCGCCTGATCGCTCATGCTGAATGCGATTCGAATTGCCGGGTCCATCGGGCACTGCTGCTCGGGCAGCGGGGCAAAGAGTGCCATTGATGCAGCGCTGTAGATGTCCAGTGCCGTCGCTCGATTGCCAAGATAATAGCTGGAGCCTTTCGCTTTCTGGCTCGTCAGAATGCCGGAAAACAGAGTTAGCAGATCGATCACGCGCGCGTGCCCACGCGGAATATCTTCGGCCCTGTAGCCGTATTTGCTTGCGATGTAATCCGCATTTTCCCTGGGCGGGCCTTGCATTTGCTTGGCCCCGTGAGCCAGTTGCAGACGCCTCAGCCAACACAAGCCGTCCTGGCCCATGAACTCATGGGAAAGGCCAAACATCTGCGCCCGCCTCTCAACGTCTTGCGGAAGCAGATTCGGCCGGGCGGTGTGCTGTTCCGCAAACAGCAGGATTTCGGCCCATCCCGATCTGGACGGTCCGCTCCCGAATTTGAGTGCCGGCGCATTGTGGCATCCGGTCCAGTTCTGGAGTTCGCGATTGCCAGGCGAATGGCGAACCGCCTTCCAATCGATTGCCTTCATGTGGAGAATGCCCTTCGCGGCTTCGCTCCACGGGCTTGGAATGCCGCTGACCACAGACATTCGAACACCATCGCCAGTACGGGCATCTTGCAGATCGACATATTCAAAAGCCATGACGGATTTTCCTGCATTGCGGATTTGACGGGACATTGCGGGTTGTTGGCGGTTCAGCGGGGCGGCAATGGTGCGCCGGCGTGTTGGCCGTGCGAGGCTGTGGATTTCATCGGCGGCCTGCCGGGCGTGTTCGGGCCGTCGGATCAGGCCGACATGACCGGCCGCGGCCGCGCGCTTCCGGATACCGACGGGCGAAAATGCGCGCAATGAGGCCACCACACACGGACAGACGGGCAGAAGAAGAGCCAAGATGGACAATGCGCCCCTGCGCATCAGCAATAGGTGAGCGCGGGCAGGCCGGCGGTTCTTCGGGACATGTCAGCGCCTCCAGCCTCCATGGCGGCAATGAGGCGCCGGATTTCGCTGTCGATCGGGATGGTGGCAATGGCCAGCAGCAGCCATCCGAAATGGCGCTGCCGGGGGCGGACCGTCCACCAGACCTCCACCGTGGAGCCCCCTTCCGCGGGGCCGACCGACCAGCCGCCCGACATCGCGGCGAAGGGGAACGGGAAGTCGTCCGCCTCGGCCCGGAACCGAATCTCGATCGAGCGGGTGTCGTCATCGATGGAGACCAACTCCTCGGCCCAACTCTGTTCCTTGAGGTTTGTGCAGATGCGCACCGCGCCGGGCTCCGGTCCATCCGCGCCCTCCAGCCGGGAGGACTTCAGCCCGCTGGCGTAGCGCGAGATCGAGCCCAGATCGCGGATGACGGACCACAGTTTTCCGGGGCTTGCACCGCTTGTCAGCCTGACGCAGTGGCGATAGGTGCCTGCGGATCCGTCCGGGGCGCGCAGCATCGCCCGGATTCCGGTCAATTGCAGAAGGCCCGCAAGCCCGACCATGGCGGCGACGGCCACGACCACGACCTGCCCCTGGCTTGTCAGCAAACCCGGGATGACGGCCATCGGAAGAGTGGAAACGACCCAGAGCAGATCCAGCCCCGAGATCAACAGGCCAAGACCCACACGCAGGTGCCGCAGGGTTGCGCCGATCAGCGCCGCGAACCCCAGCAGACCGGCCCCCAGAGCGGTCATCAGCCAGCTCGGAAACGGGCCGAGCATCGCGCCGATGGCCGGACCTTCCATCAGCAGTGCGAGCCCGCAGAGAGCCGAGAGCGTCAGGTTGAAAAACAGCGCAAGGCGCAGCGGACGGGAGGATCTGGAGAACATGGACGGCTCCTTTTCACAGGCTCGGCCCGCAGCGGCATGCGGCCGGCGATTCTGAGTCCGTATTTTGAACTCAGGCTGAGATAAGGTATCTGGGTTCGCATGTCAAACCTAGAATCCGCGGACCCGGTCCGCCGCCGTGCTCCCGTTCCACGCGCCCAGTGCGCTCTTGCGCGCGCGGCGGAAGAAATCGGTGACCGCTGGTCGCTGCTTATCCTGCGTGAGGCCTTTTTCGGTGTGATGCGTTACGACGACATACGCGCGGATCTCGGCATTCCACGTTCGGTTCTGACCGATCGCCTCGCCAAGCTTGTCGGCTGCGCTCTGGTGGAAAAACGCCCCTATCAGGAAGCCGGCGACCGCCGGCGCTTTGGCTATGTGCTGACGGCGAAAGGCCGCGATCTGGCGCTCGCCTTCATCGCGTTGACCCACTGGAGCGAAGCCCATGTTCTGGGAGAGCCCGGGCCAATCGAAATCGTCGACAAGCAGACCGGGAGCGGCCTGAAGGTCGCGCTGATCGACGAGCGCGGCCGGACCGTGCCGCTGGCAAGAGCCGTGCCGAAACTGCGCAGGCCAGAGCGGTAACTGAAAACGCCGGGCAAACACATATGGTTTCGGTGCAAGCCATTGCGCAGACGAGACCGGCGAAGGCTTCGAATGAGCCGGCCGCCTTTCCGCAACGCAGGGCAATGCGCTAGAAGCATTTGGGTTTGTTGAAGAAATGCCCGCTCAGATGATACCGAACAACGAGGAAACGCTCTAAAGCTTGGTGGGGTTCGGCGCGTCGCCATAGACCGCTTGCGGGTCGAAGGTCTTTGCGTCTTCGCGGTAGACCAGCTTCATGTCCGGCGAGGGAGGTTCGCCGGTGGGCACCGTGCGGTAAAAGCACGATTTGTAGCCGACATGGCAACTGGCCCCTGAACCGGCGACTTCGACCTTCAGCCAGACCGCGTCCTGATCGTCGTCGATGCGCAGGTCCACAACCCTTTGGACCAGCCCGCTGGTGGCGCCCTTGCGCCACAGCGTCTGGCGCGAGCGGCTCCAGTAATGGGCTTCGCCGGTTTCTATGGTTCTGGCCAGCGCATCGGCGTTCATGTATCCGAGCATCAACACATCGCCGCTCGCCGCTTCGGTGGCGACGGCGGGCAGGAGGCCGTCGGCATCGAACCTGGGCGCAAGCACATGGCCCTCCTCCACCTGCTCGACGCTCGTGCGCTCGGCGAAAGGGCCTTTTGGTGACTTTGTCATCGCTGGCTAGTCGTTGCGGATAAGGCTGATAAAACGGGCCTGGAGCGCAGGGTCTTCCTTGAAATTGCCCACGAACTGTGTCGTGACCGTCGCCACATCGCGTTTTTTCACACCGCGCAGCGACATGCACTGGTGCACGGCCTCGATCATGACCGCCACGCCATTTGGCTTCAGCGCGGTGTTGATGGTCTCGGCGATCTGCGCCGTCATGGTTTCCTGGGTCTGCAGGCGGCGGGCATAGACATCGATGACACGCGCCAGCTTGGAGATCCCCACCACACGCTCCGTCGGGTAATAGGCGACATGGGCCTTGCCGACAAACGGGATCATGTGGTGTTCGCAATGGGAATTGAGATCGATATCGCGCAGCAGCACGACATCGTCATAGCCGCCGGGCTCCTCGAACGTGCGCGACAGCAGGTCAAGGGGGCATTCCTCATATCCCTTGAAGAATTCCTCATAAGCCCGGGTGACGCGCTTTGGCGTGTCGAGCAGTCCGTCGCGCGCGGGATCATCGCCCGCCCACGCGATCAACGTGCGCACGGCATTTTCGGCCTCCTCGCGCGTGGGGCGAACGATATCGGGTCCGGCGCCAAGGTGTGGACGCGACTTGCGCTGGGGCATTTTCTTGATGATCGCATCCATGTTTTTCTTCCCTATCGCTCAATTCCGTCAGATGAGGCGGATGTTAACAAGTGTGCGCCCGTCGTTTTGTCCGAAAGGCCGGTTCCACGCAGTATTCATGACAATGTCCTTAAACCACGGGGCCATGAAATTGCGTGAATATTGATCCAGAGGCCGTTGTCCGCCTGCAACGACGCCCCCAAATATAATCCGCATCGGCCATCGCTTCAAGCGCGCCGGCAAAAGAGGGTCGGCGCCGTTGCCACATACCGACGGGCTGACGCCGGGCGCCATAAGGGGTATACTGGGATCATGCTCGATCAGGTTTACAACAAACGCATCCTGCGCCTTGCTGCGGATATTCCGCTGACCCGGCGGCTGGACAATCCGGATGCGACCGCCACCGCCGTCAGCAGGCTTTGCGGCAGCAGGGTGGTCGTTGATCTGAAAATGGAGGGCGATCGCGTAAGCGCCTTTGGACACAGCGTGAAGGCCTGTGCGCTGGGCCAGGCGTCATCCTCGATCATGGCGCGCAATGTGATTGGCGCAACGGCGGATGAACTGCGCGGCGTGGGGGCGCAGATGCGCGCGATGCTGCATGACGGGGGCCCGGCGCCCGGCGGAAAATGGGCCGATCTTGCGGTGCTCGAACCGGTGCGCGATTTCAAGGCGCGCCACGCCTCGACCCTGTTGACGTTCGATGCGGTCGAAAAGGCCATCGCGGATATCGAGGCGGCGCGTGGCGCCGGAGAATCAAAAAAGGCGAAGGAGCACGCATGAGCGGCCAGGAAAAACCGCTGCGGACGCCTGCGCTCGACCCGGCGCAGGTGCCGGCCACGGCTGGAACCATCTACCCGGAAAAGTTCAAGGCGCAATGCGCCGGGCGGCTGAAACAGGTCCTGGGCGATCCGCTCGGGCTGACCCGGTTCGGCGTCAATATCGTGACCCTGCCGCCCGGCGTCTGGTCCGCGCACCGCCACTGGCATGAACGCGAAGAGGAATTCGTCTATGTGATCGACGGCGCGGTAACCCTGGTGACAGATGCCGGCGAACAGGTGCTGACGTCGGGTCAGGTGGCCGGTTTTCCCGCCGGCCGCGCCGACGGCCATCATTTGATCAACAAGACACGCACGCCGGCGCGCTATCTGGTGGTCGGGACGCGGTGCGATGACGAAACGGCCGTCTATCCCGACATCGATCTGCATCTGGAGCGAAAAGGCGGCAGG
>JALURZ010000293.1 GCA_027058735.1 Hyphomicrobiales bacterium
ACGAGCCCGAGCGTGGAGACCACGATCAAAACGGCGCTCAGGACCGCCACAACCCTGCGCCAGGCATTCAGGCCGGGCGCGCCGCCTGGCGGCCCGGGCGGCGGGGAGGGAAAAGCCCGCGCCGCCGCGGTGTTGTCGTGTTCAGCCAACGCCATTGCATCCCATCGCGCTGTTGGTGCCCGGACCCATTATTGACGGGGGATGCTTGAGATTTGATTACTGCCGCGCCGGCGGGCGGGCGGCTAGGCGGCCAGACGCTGCGACATTGAGGCGCCGCGATAGCTCAGGGCTTCCGCGATATCGATCCGCCTCACCTGACCGCCCTGGCGCAGATCGGCAACTGTGCGGGCCACCCGCAACACACGGTGATAACCGCGCGCGGAAAGCTTCATGGCCCTGGCGGCATCGTTGAGCAGTTTGCAGCCCGGATCGTCCGGCTTCGCGATCGCTTCGAGAAGGGCGCCGTCGGCCTGGGCATTGACCCGCAGGTCGGGTCGCCCGATCTGTGCGAAGCGTTCGGCCTGGGCGCGCCGGGCAGCGGCGACGCGGGCCGCGACCTGTGCGCTGCCCTCACGCGGCGCGGGCAGGGACAGATCGCCGACCGCCACCTGCGGCACGGTGATGCGGAGATCAATCCGGTCGAGCAGCGGGCCGGACAGCCGCGCCTGATAATCGCTGGCGCAGCGCTCGCCGCGCCGGCAGGTGTGGCCCGGTTCGCCCGCATGGCCGCAGCGGCACGGGTTCATGGCGGCAACGAGCTGGAAGCGCGCCGGATAGGTGACATGGTGGTTGGCGCGCGCCACCACCGCGCTGCCCGATTCCATGGGCTGGCGCAGGGCTTCGAGCACTTGTGGCGAAAATTCCGGCAACTCGTCGAGAAACAGCACACCCAGATGGGCGAGCGTCACTTCGCCGGGCTTTGCCCTGGTGCCGCCGCCGATGATCGCGGCCGGACTGGCGGAATGATGCGGATCGCGGAATGGCCGGCGGCGCGATATGCGCCCGTTCCGCAATTCCCCGGCAATGCTGGAAATCATGCTGACTTCGAGCATTTCAGAGGGATCGAGCACCGGCAAAATGGAGGGCAGACGCCGTGCCAGCATGGACTTGCCCGCCCCCGGCGGCCCGTTCAGCAGCAGATTGTGCCCGCCGGCGGCGGTCACTTCCAGGGCGCGCTTGGCGGTCTCCTGGCCCTTGATATCGCACAGATCGGGAAGATCGGGACCGGCCGCCTCAAGCTCCGGCTCGGGACGCGAGAGCATCTGCGTGCCCTTGTAATGATTGATCAGTTGAATGAGCGATCCGGGCGCCAGAACCTCGACATCCTCGCCCGCCCACACCGCTTCGGGGCCCGCCTGGCGCGGGCAGATCAGACCGCGCCCCAGCGCATTGGCGCAGATGGCGGCGGGCAGCGATCCGATGACGGCATTGATGGAGCCATCAAGGGATAATTCACCGACCACCACGAACCGGTCGAGAAACTCCGACGAGATCACCCCGATCGCGCCCAGCAGCCCCAGCGCGATGGGCACATCGAAATGGCTGCCCTCCTTGGGCAGGTCCGCGGGCGCCAGATTGACGGTGATGCGCTTTGGCGGCAGCGCCAGGCCGATGGCGCCCAGCGCGGCGCGCACCCGCTCGCGGCTCTCGGCCACCGCCTTGTCGGGCAGGCCGACGATGGTGAAGGCCGGAAGGCCCGGCGCAACCTGCACCTGGACATCGACCTCCACGGCCTCAACGCCATGAAACGCGACCGTCCTGACATGAGCAACCATGGCCGAACCCCCAAAACCCTCCGAGCGTGCCGGGGAAGCCTAGGGGATCGACGCTGATCCGTCAAGAACAATTCATGAACATTTTGAAGCAACGCCATACCTTACCCGCACCGCGCTTCGATGGCGTCCCAGATCAGGCTGGCGATATCGGCGCCGCCGAAGCGTTTGACTTCGCGGATGCCGGTGGGCGAGGTGACGTTGATTTCGGTCAGCGCGTCGCCGATCACATCGATGCCGGCGAAGATCAGGCCGCGCGATTTGAGCGCTGGACCGATGGCCGCGCAGATTTCGCGGTCGCGCCCGGTGAGTTCGGTCGCCAGCGGAGTGCCGCCGACATGCATGTTGGAGCGCACATCGCCCTGCGCCGGGATGCGGTTGATGGCGCCGGCCGGTTCACCATCGACCAGAATGATCCGCTTGTCGCCCTCGCGCACCGCGGACAGATATTTCTGCACCATGAACGGCTCGCGGAAAATCTGCTGGAACAGTTCCAGCAGCGAATTCAGGTTCTCATCTCCCCTGGCGAGCCTGAAAACCCCCTCGCCGCCATTGCCGTAAAGCGGCTTGACGATGATGTCGCCATGCTCGGCGCGGAACGCCTTGACTTCATCGGTGTCGCGCGTAATCAGCGTCGGCGGCATCAGGTCGCGATACTGCATGACGAACATTTTTTCCGGCGCGTTCCTGACCTCGCGCGGGTCGTTCACCACCAGGGTGTCGGGATGCACCTGCTCCAGCATGTGGGTCGCCGTGATATAGGCCATGTCGAAGGGCGGATCCTGGCGCATCAGCACCACGTCGAAACCATCGAGGCGCGCGCGGTAGGGTTCGCCTTTGGTGAAGTGATCGCCGGCCTGCTCGCGCAGGTGCAGATCGCAGCCGGTGGCGTAGATTTCGCTTCCCTTCTGGCTCAACCGGCCGGTGAGGTAGTAAAACACCGTGTGGCCGCGCCGCTGCGCTTCCATCAGCAGGGCAAAGGTCGAATCGCCCGCAACGTCGATTGTTTCGACCGGGTCCATCTGGACAGCGACATTCAGCGCCATGGGTTGCTCTCTTTTCCTGACATCGGACCACGGGCCCGGCGCGGGCCACCGCTCCTCTTACCAGCCGCCGGGCGACAGGTCAGCCTCAAACGCCGCGCGCATGTGCAAGGGCAGCGATCGGCGCGCAAGAAGCACCACATCGAAGCGCAGGACGCCGTTCGGGCCGGGGGGATTTTGCGCGCACCACACGGCGGCGGCCCGGGCGATCCGGCGGCGTTGGCGCGCGGTGACGGCATATGCCGCCTGTTCGCGCTCCGGCCTCGCCTTGACCTCGACAAAGGCGATGGTGCGCCCGCGCCTGACGATCAGGTCGATTTCGCCCGCAGGACAGCGAAACCGCCGCGCCAGCACCCGGTATCCCTTGGCGCGCAGGAACCAGCGCGCGAAGACTTCGCCCCGCAGGCCGGTGCGATAGGACGTTGGTGCGGCTGTTTTTCGGCCCCGGCTCACGATTTGAGCTCCAGGGCGCGCTGATACAGGGCGCGGCGCGAACGCTTGGTGATCCGCGCCACCTGTTCGGCGGCCGCACGCGTGGGCGAGCCGTCCAGAGCATCGCGCAGCAGCTCATCGACCGCCTCCTCGCTCCACACCTCCCGCCCATCGCCCGGTGCCACCAGAACCACCACCTCGCCCTTGATGGAGGGGCGTTGCGCGAATGTCTCGATCACGTCGGGAAGGGGGCCGCGAACGATCTCTTCGTGGCGTTTGGTCAGTTCGCGGGCAACGACCGCCTGGCGCCTGCCGAAAACGCCGAACAGCGCGTTCAGCATGGCCACCAGCCGCTTCGCGGTTTCATAGAAAATCAGGGTCGCGGGGCTGCCGGCGAGCGATTGCAGGTGTTTTTCGCGGGCGCGCGGCCTGGCGGGCAGGAACCCGGCGAAAAGAAACTGATCGCTTGGCAGTCCGGCCACGCTGAGCGCCGTCAGTACGGCGGATGCGCCGGGGATCGCGGTTATATCGACCCCGCGCGAGGCCGCCTCCTGCACCAGTTTCAGGCCCGGATCGGACACCAGCGGCGTGCCCGCATCGCTGACCAGCGCCACCGCATCGCCGCGGTCCAGCCACGCCAGGATCCGGGGCCGCATCCTTGCGCCATTGTGATCATGATAGGCGGCAAGGCGCGCCGAAATGCCGTAATGCGACAGCAGTTTGCCGGTCAGCCGGGTGTCTTCGCAGGCAACCCTATCGGCGCCCGCCAAGGTTTCGAGGGCGCGCAGGGTGATATCCGCCATATTGCCGATCGGGGTCGATACGATATACAGACCCGGCTGCAGCGGCGGCGCTTCGTGGCGATGGCCCGCCACGACATAAGAATGTCCGTTTTCTGCGCCAGATATTGCCATGAGCGTGATTTCCGCCGAACAGATGTGTATGCGCGTTAACCATAAGCACCGGAAATAGATTTTGATTGGCCGGGTGAATATGGTTAGGTTAAAAGGCTCCCGCTAGCTGGACCGGATCTTTTGCCCCTGCCGGATCAAAAATGTTGCGGCTTGTTTGAGTGCGAGGCCTATTGCGTGTTTATACGTGGTATAATGCGAAAATTGAAGGGACGCGGTCTGTTGCCCGCGCGCGCGCTGCTTTGCGTGGCCTTTGTTCTGGTGCTGGCCGGGTGCAGCGGCGCGCTGACCGGTCCGGGCGGAATTTTCGGCGGCTCCGACAGCGGCCAGACGGCCCAGGATCTTGAGAAAAAACAGGTGGAGGCCATACGGGCCGGCGGCGCCAAGGTCGCCCTGCTGCTGCCGCTTTCAGCAACCGGGCAGGCGGGCAAGATCGCCAAGGCGCTGAAGGAAGCCGGCGAACTGGCGCTGTTCGACACCGCCGACCCGGGCATCGTGCTTGTGACCAAGGATACCCGCGGCACGCCCGACGGCGCGCGGCTGGCGGCGAAAAACGCCGTCGCGGAGGGCGCCAGACTCATTATCGGCCCGCTGTTTGCCGGATCGGTGCGCGCGACCGCGCCGGTGGCGCGTGAGGCCAATGTTCCCGTCGTCGCCTTCTCGACAGACCGCAATGTGGCCGGCTCCGGCGTCTATCTGCTGAGCTTCCTGCCCGAACAGGACGTCCAGCGCGTGGTCAGCTACGCGATCAGGCGCAAGAAGCGGAATTTCGTCGCCCTGATTCCAAAAACCGCCTATGGCACGCTGGTTGAGAATGCACTGGCCACCTCGCTCGCCAAGCTCGGCGGCCGGCTGATCGCCGTGCAGCGCTATGCCCGTTCCGAACAGGGACTTGTCGATCCGGTCCGCAAGATCGCCGAGGCCATCAAGAACCGGAGAAACAAGATCGACGCGCTGCTAATCCCCGACAGCGGGCAGGTGCTGCGCAGTTTCGCCACCCAGTTCGCCGCTCAGGGCATCAAACCGGGCACCGTCCAGCTCGTCGGCACCGGTGTCTGGGACGGCAATATGACCGGGGCGCCCGGAATTCTCGTGGGCGGCTGGTATGCCGCGCCCGCGCCGGACGCCAAGGCGGGCTTCGCCCAGCGTTTCGAAACCGCCTATGGGCGCAAGCCGCCGCGCATCGCCAGCCTGGCCTATGACGCGGTGAGCCTCGCCATCGTGCTTGGACGCAACCAGGACGGCGCCAAATTCGTGCCTGAGCGCATCACCAATCCGGACGGATTTGCCGGTGTCGACGGGTTGTTCCGGTTCCGCCAGGACGGGTTCAACGAACGTGGCCTGGCCGTGATGCAGATCACCGAACAGGGGGCGAGGGTTGTCAGCCAGCCGCCAAGCCGGTTCAGCGCCGGAGCCGGATTCTAATCGCTTGACACGGCCGCGCCGGTCAATTTTGCGATAATCGCATTGAGCACCGGGCGTCCGGCCCGCGTCACCGCGACCCGGTCGCCATCCCGGGACACATCCACAAGACCCGCCCCGGCAAGCTCCTCAAGCACGGACCCATCGAGCGCGCATCGCGTCACGCGCCGCAGACGTGCGCGCGAGATCCCCTCGCGCAGCCGCAGCCCCATGAGCACGAATTCATCGCATTGCTGAGCCGGCGTGAGCGCGTCACGGGCGGTCAGGCCATGGCCGTTCGCATTCACCTGCCGCAGCCATCTGTCCGGCTGGCGCTCGAGCGCCAGCGCGGTTTTTGCGCCCTCTATGGTCAGCCGGCCATGGGCACCCGGACCGACACCGGCATAATCGTGGTAGCGCCAGTAGGTGAGGTTGTGGGCGCATTCTTCTCCCGGCCGCGCGAAATTCGAGATTTCATAGGCGTTCAGCCCGTGTTCGGCGCATAGCGCCTCGCTCACCTCCAGCGCCGCGCGCGCGCTGTCTTCACCGGGCAGGGTCAGTTTTCCCGCACTTTGAAGATCGAAGAACGGCGTGCCCGGCTCGATCGTCAACTGGTACAACGAGAGATGATCCGGCGACAGGGCCAGGGCGCGGGCCAGTTCATCGGCCCATTGACCGGGTGTCTGGCCCATGCGGGCGTAGATCATGTCAAACGAGACCCGATCGAAATGCTGGCGCGCGGCCGCAACGGCATCGAGCGCGTCGCGCACGGAATGCAGCCGGCCAAGGCGCACGAGATCGTTTTCGATCAGCGACTGAACGCCGATCGACAGCCGGTTGACCCCGGCGCGGCGAAAGCTTGCAAGTTTTTCCGTCTCCACGCTGGTGGGATTGGCCTCAAGGGTGATTTCGGGATGTTCCGACACCCGCCACAGCGCGCTGATCGCCGACAGCACGTCGGCCACGATGCCCGGGTCCATGAGGGAGGGCGTGCCGCCGCCGAAAAATACGCTTGTTACCGTCTCATCGCCGGACAGGGTGCGCATATGCGCCAGTTCGCGGCCATAGGCGCGCGCCATGACATCCGCATCGGGCAGGGTCCGCGCCACATGCGAGTTGAAGTCGCAATAGGGGCATTTCGCCGCGCAATAGGGCCAGTGGACATAGATGCCGAAGGGGGGGGGCGGCGTCATAGGGAGCCTAGAGACAGGCCGACACCAATTTGGCGAAGGCATCGGCGCGGTGCGATATCGCGTGCTTGTCGCCTTGCCGCATTTCCCCGAAGGTCAGATCGCGGCCGGCGGGCACGAACATCGCGTCATAGCCGAAACCCGCCGTGCCGCGCGGCGGCCAGACCAGATGGCCGCAGACCCTGCCCTCGAAATGTTCCACATGGCCATCGGGCCAGGCCAGGCACAAGGCGCAGACAAAAGACGCGCCGCGCTCATCCGGGCCCAGTGCGCCTTTTTCCACGAGGCAATCGTGCAC
>JALURZ010000294.1:0-1449 GCA_027058735.1 Hyphomicrobiales bacterium
CGAGAAACCGCTGGCCCCAGATGAGGCTGGGACAGGGGTTGATGACCCCTGAAAACCGTGCCCTCGCTACCATCAATCGTTATCCGATCTCCGGCCTTGAAGCTGGCATCACCGATCCTGCATGTCAGGTTTTCCATATCAATCTCAAGCGTGCGTACACCTGCCACGCAGGGATTTCCCGTCACACGGGCCACCACAGCGGCGTGGGAGGTCATGCCGCCGCGCGCCGTCAAAATACCGGTTGCCGCCTGCATACCTTCTATATCGGTGGGACCGGTCTCAAGCATCACGAGGATGCAATGGGAACCGCGGGCTCGCAATCGGGCGGCGTCTTCGGGCGTAAAGACAATTGCTCCGCTTGCCGCCCCGGGTGAGACACCCAACCCCCTGGCAATCGCTACCCGGCCCGGGTCGGGGTTCAGGCGCGGATGCAACAGATGTGGCAACCGGGAAGGCTCGAACGAATTGACCGCATCATGGGTCGACCAGATACCGCGCTCCGCCCGATCTACCGCAGCTTCGAGATCGGCACCGGCGCTTACGGGTACCGGACGGGCGGAAATGAACTGGTCTCCTTCTTCTCCACTGGTTACCAGCGCCATCATGTGACAGCCCGCGGCGGCGTCCAGCAGTTCGGCGATAGTCTGGGTGAACAGGCTGTACTCGTCCGCTGCCGGCATGCCAGGCATTGGTGCGGGCCCGGGCGCGCCGGTTTTGGAGTCCCGCGACATGAACTGATGAAGCTCACCGGTCGCCTGCGCCTGGATGACTACAATCTGGTTGCTCTGCGCGTCTTCCTGGGTGGAATTTGTCCAGACGGGGTCGGCCTGGGCGTATGAATCAAACGCCGCTTTTATTGCCCGGCCAAGCGGCTTGGTAACATCCACGGCCTCCGCTTCATTGGTCGGGGGTGAAATTTCCATCCGCGCCGCCATCAAACCGGCATTGTGGCGCTCGGCGGAAGTGCGCACAACAAGTGTGGGGGGACGGTCTCCCTTGTGCACCAGCCGGAACAACGTTGCGACCCAGGCGGTTCTTAATCGTTCACCGGAAGAACCTCGCTCTTCTTGCAGGGCCTCCCATGCCGCGCGGGTAATGCAGATGGAGGGAATCGTGGCGATGCCCGCATCATAGACGGTGCGCGTCCAGCGGGCCTTGCCAACCAGCAGGTCGCGCTGTTCCGCCGACAATGGCGCCGGACCCTCGGCGGGCGCGATAACGATCATTTGCTGGGCAGGGGTCACCGGGGCACTCGTTCAAAAGATTTTTTTCATACTGGCCCGAACTGGAAGGCTCTGCAACAGGTCTTGACTTATCGGGGGGGGCAAAGCATCACACAAAGATGAGTGAAATGAACCAGCTGGAGATAATTCTTTGTTCCCCGCGCGGGTTCTGCGCCGGAGTTGACCGGGCCATTCAGATTGTCGAGGCAGCGCTGGAAAAATACGG
>JALURZ010000294.1:1459-2136 GCA_027058735.1 Hyphomicrobiales bacterium
CAACAAGTATGTTGTTGATGGTTTGCGCAAAAAGGGCGCGGTCTTCGTCGAGGAACTCGAGGAAATCCCGCATACCGACTCCCCGGTTGTCTTTTCCGCGCACGGCGTGGCAAAGGCGGTTCCGCTGGCGGCAAAACTGCGGAATCTGTTTGTACTTGATGCAACCTGCCCACTGGTATCGAAAGTGCATGTGGAGGCTCAGAAACTCCACGCGGAGGGCAACAAAATCATTCTCATAGGTCATCGTGGACACGCCGAAGTCGTGGGCACAATGGGGCAACTGCCCGCCGGAGCCATCGCACTCGTCGAAACGAGAGAGGATGCGGAAAAGCTTGCGCCTGAAAATTCTGAAGCGCTGGCATTTGTAACCCAGACCACACTCTCGCTGGACGATACAGCGGAGATAGTCAAAGTGCTGCAAAGGCGGTTCCCGAAAATCAAGAGCACGCCCAAAGAAGATATCTGCTATGCCACCACAAATCGACAGGAGGCGGTAAAACACGTGGCCCCGCTGGTGGACGCAATGATAGTGGTGGGTGCGCCCAACTCATCCAACTCCATGCGGCTGGTGGAAGTGGCGGAGCGCTCAGGATGCGCCATTTCCGTGCTTGTGCAGCGGGCCGATGAAATCGATTGGAACGTTTTTTCCGGCATAAAAAGTCTGGGCGTCACGGCGG
>JALURZ010000295.1:0-12541 GCA_027058735.1 Hyphomicrobiales bacterium
GGTTCGACGTCACCCCGGCACGGCTGATCACCGGGCTGATTACCGAACGCGGCGTCACGGAAGCCTCCGCAAAGGCGCTGGCGGCGATGTTTCCCGAACGGGTCAGCGCATCATAGCCGCCACATTGCCGCCATCCACGGTGAGAACCGCGCCGGTGGTTGCGCGCGAACGGGCAAGATCGACGAAAGCCCGCGCCACATCGCGCGCCTCCACTTCGCGGCGCAGGAGATTGCCGCTCATATAATCCGCTTCGCTCACCTTGCGCGCCCGCGAACGTTCCGCGATCATTTCGCCGGACAGCAGGCCGCTGCGGATACGGTCCGCGTTGACGGCGTTGGACGTGATCTGCTGATCGCCGTATTCCAGAGCATATTGCCGCATCAGCGCGAGGGTGGCGGCCTTGGGGATGCCATAGGGGCCGAAACCGGGACCCGGATTGACCGCCTGCTTGGATATGTTGAACAGCAGCGCGCCGCCGGTGCCCTGTTTCTGCATAATGGCAACGGCTGCGCGCGCGGCCCGCTGATGACCCCAGAAATTGAGTTCGAACGATGCGCGCATCGCCGTTTCATCGACCGCGCCGATGCGTCCCTGCCAGGCGGCCCCGGCATTCGATACCAGGATGTCCAGACCGCCGAAGGTGCGCACGATCCGCGCAAACGCCGCTTCGGTTGCGCCATCGTCCGTGAGATCGCCGGTGACCGGCAGCGCGCCGGTCTCCTCGGCGGCCGCCGGCAACCCATCACCCGCCAGATCGATCAGCGCGACGGCTGCCCCCTGCGCCACAAAGGCCCGCGCCGTGGCCCGTCCGATGGCGCCCGCGCCGCCGGTGATCGCGACAATACGCCCCGACAGCGCCCTGGCGTCCCGCGTGCGCAACTTGGCCTGCTCAAGCGACCAGTACTCCATGTCAAACAGCTCCTCGCGGCCAAGTGGCTCATAGCGCCCGAAGGCCTCCGCGCGGGTCACGACCGCGATATTCGCTTCGGCCAGATCGGCGGCGATGTCCGCCGCCCGCGCATCCCCGCCGGTGGCGAACAGGCCCAGCCCCGGCACGATCACAACGCGGGGCAGGGGATCGAGCATCGTTTTGGTCCCGCCCGCGCGCGCATTATTGCGCGCGAAATAAGCGTCGTACTCCTCGATGTAGCTCCTGACGGCCGCCTCGAGCGCGTCCTGAAAAGCGTCCAGGCGACCATCTTGCGGTGGCGGCACGATCAGAGGCTCGGGCTTGATGCGGATAACATGATCCGGCGTGACCGGCCCTCGTGTCGCGTAATCGCGGAGTTTCTCACCCCCGGCGAAGCGCAGAATGTCCGGGTTTGTCCGAAATGCGAGGACCACGCGCCGCCACCCGCCATCGCGCTTGGCGACCGCCAGCCGGCCGCGCAGAAGCGGCGCGATATCTTCCACCGCCGCCAGGGCATCCGGCATTTTGACTTGCACGAACGGGTTGCCCGTTCCCGCCGCGAGTTTCCGTTCGGCCAGATCGACAAGCGCGATCATCCGTTCATAGGATTCTTCTGCCGTTGCCCCGAAACTGAAAAGACCGTGTTTGGACAGAATGAGGCCTTCAACATCGCGCGACGCGCGCCAGGCCGCGGCGCAGGCCTTGGCCAGTTCAAAGCCCGGCATGACAAAGGGAAGAACACCGGCGCGCTCTGCGTACAGGTCCTCGCACAAACGTTGGCCATCAGGCTGGTCGCTTAAGGCGAGAACGGCGTTCGCATGGGTATGGTCCACATATTTGTGCGGCAGAAAAGCATGCAGCAGCGTTTCGACCGAAGGCGTCGGCGCGTCCGGCTGCAACAGGTTGCAGCGGAGGAAGGCGACCATGTCCTCATCGCTCATGGTCTCCAGCGCCTCAAGCTCAAGGAGCGGGGCGAGGCGCACAGCGGGCAGTCCCGGCGGCTCCATGCCGCCCATGTCCCAGCCGCTGCCCTTCACGCACAACACATCCACCTCGCGCCCGTCGATATCGCGCACAGAAGTCTTGAGAGATGTATTGCCACCGCCATGAAGCACCAGTTCGCCGTCGCTTCCCAACAGGCGTGTGGTGTAGACCCGCAGGGCCAGATCGTCGCTGATCCCGTCACCGGACAGTCGCGCGATCGCGGCTCTGGCGTCTTTCGTGGTCCATTTCGATTTCATGGCGGAACGGATCCGGTGGTGAAGACGGCGCAACTGCCCCTTTTTGGTTCAGGCCGTATCAGCCGTCATCGTCATGGATACCGGCGAGGTCCCTGGCCAGCTTCATCTTTTTCTCAAGGTCCAGCCCCCGGGCAATCTGGATGCGCTGCGCCTGGGGCGATCCGGCCCCGTGCATGGACTCGGTCAGGTATCCCACCGCGTTGCGCCCCAGGGTCATGTTTTCGATGAGCCGCAGGATGCGCATCCGTTCCTCCACCTTCACGCCAGGCCCGGCTTTGAGAAATTTGCGCAGCAGCGGGCCGGTCACATCGTTGTCCAGTTCCCTTTGCGAGGGCAGGGTCGCCACCAGGCCGCCGGCGAGGTCCTGGGCGAGGCGGGCGATCTCGTAGGGAAAGCGTGTCACATTGTGTTTGCAGACATTGGCCAGCATGTCGTCGTTCTGGTAATTGCCCGCCTCGGTCTGAACGGATTCATGAGACGATGCGATCCCCGCTCCATAGATGGTCTCGTTGAGATGCGCCATTTCCACCAGCTTGTCGCGGATATGGGAGGCATTGGCAACGCCATTATAGTCCGCGATGGTCGCGGCCGCCCCGATCAGGACATCGCCCAGCCCCGTCTTGCAGACATATGAGCGGCGGTGAAACCCGGTGAACCGCTCCACCAGGGGGGCGGCGAATTCCGTCTCGCCGCACAGGAAAACATGGTCCCAGGGCACAAACACATCATCGATGACGATCATCGCTTCCTGGCCGCCATACTGCGCGTTGCCCGCATCGATATCGCCGCCATCCATGGCGCGCGTGTCGCAGGACTGGCGACCGTAAATGTAGGTCAGGCCCGGGTCTTCAACACGGATCGCGCACACCACCGCGTAGTCTCTGTCGCGTTCCGCGAGCCGCATGGTGGGCATGATCATGATCCAGTGGGAATTGATGCACCCGGTCTGGTGCGCCTTGGCGCCGCGAATGACGATGCCATCATCGCGCCGCTCCGCGATATGCACATAGAGGTCCGGGTCTTCTTGCTCTGATGGTCCTCTGGACCGGTCGCCCTTGGGGTCGGTCATGGCGCCGCCAATGACCAGGTTTTGCATCTGCACCATGCGCACGAAGTCGACAAAGCGCCGGTGATATCCGGTGCCATGCGCCTGATCGGCATCGTAAGTGACCGAAAACAGGGCATTGAGCGCATCCATGCCGACGCAGCGCTGAAAACAGGTGCCGGTGAGCTGCCCCAGCCGGCGCTGCATACGGTTCTGGTTGACGACATCCTCCACGCTTTCGGCAATCTGCAGGAAGCGGTTGACGGTCGTTCCGCTGATCGAGGAGTGCGCGCTCGCCAGTTCCGGCTCCTCAAGCGCCAGATCGTATGTTTTCGCGACCGCGTTGATGGACGGGCGGATCACCGGGTGATCCACCGGTTCGTCCACCGGTTCGCCCAACAGATAGACCTTCAGGCCGCGCCCGCGCAGGCTTTCGATATAGTCCTCGCCCGAGCGGATGGGTGCGGTGTCGCATTGGCGAGACCCGTCCGCCGGCGGGCCGGCGTCGCTTGCATCGTGTTTCATGGTTCAAACTCCCGTTTGCCCCATGCTACGCGATGGCAGGCGCGCGCGGCAATGATCCGGTCTGATTTGGGGAGGCAAGTGGTGAGCCCGGGAGGACTCGAACCTCCGACCGCCTGATTAAAAGTCAGATGCTCTACCACCTGAGCTACGGGCCCATCCGCGCCAGAACATAGTTTTGCCCGCAGGGCCGGTCAATAGGCCATGCCGGTCTGACGCGATTATTCGGCCCGCCTTCTCATTCGCCGGGCGCGCCGGGCTTTTGCGCGACGAATGTCGTGGTCTCGCAGGCCGCGCCTTCCAGTTTCATTTTCTCGCATCGCGACGCCGCATCGGCCGCATCCCCGATGGGGCCCGCCAGCAGCACGAAGCGTGACGCGCCAAAGGCCGGCTCGCCCTCGATCATCTGTGCCTGAAGACCCTCAAGCGCCTCCGCATGGCTGTCCTTCAGCGCGCGCCATATGGCTTTCAGCCCGGAGCGGTTCTTGTAGGACCCGAGACGCAGCGCAAAACGTGTCGCCGTGGGTGCCTGTGCGCTCTTGCGCGCCTCGGCGGGCACCAGGGCGGAAATTTCGGATGGCCCAAGACTGCTCTTGCCTTGCGCGGGTTCAGGCAGCCGGACGGTGCGAACCGGGCCGCGGTCCGATTTCGCGCCGGCGCGCGAAATCGAGGCGGTCGAAACCGGATCGTCCAACTCGAACATCGCGAATCTGTCCGACAATTTGCGCTGGGCGGAGCGCAATACATCGATGCGCCGTTCCAGCTTCTGCACCCTGTCGGCAAGACGGTCCAGGCGCTGCTCGCGCACAGCTTCGGAGAGGCCGGCCGGGGCGTCGATCTGGCGCGCGGTGCGCACCGGCCCGCTCGAAGAACCATCGGACAGCATGGCGCTGATCAACCCGGCAAAGGCAAGCAGGATCAGCAGCAATATCCCCGTGCCGGACAGCGCCGCAGGCAGTGAAATTTCATCAAGACGGTCCTTGATGCCGCTGAATTCCGTGAGATCTTTGGGAAGGAAGCCCACCTGATGCATTCACCTCGTCACAATGTCCCAAAGCCACCTTGGCAACGTCCCAAAGCTTGTGCCCGTGATCTGCTGTAACGCCGCCGCTGCCGATGGCGCACACCGCCGAAAATACCGAAACTGGCCTGAGTCGGGCAGCGGGGTCAAATCCACCGCCCCCATATGTGGTGCTGAGGTCGATTTTTCCCGCGATATATTGATCCGCGCGTCGCCCTGCGCGCGCCGGGCCGCCGGAATGTTGACATAGTCCTTTTCGATTGGCCGCAGGGCGTTTACAACATCGCCAAAGCGGCAGAATCGCGCGCTCCCGGCGTATGCCCGGTTGCGCGGGCTATACAGTGAGGCCCCGGCCCATGTCGGCATGCATATTGCTTCTGGTTGGTCCATGAGCGGCGCACGGTCAGTTTGTATCATTTTGGCAGCCGGAAAGGGCACGCGGATGAACTCCGACATGCCCAAAGTGCTGCACGCGCTTGCCGGGCGTTCGATGCTGGCACATGTGATGGATACCGCCGGGCGCGCCGGTCTGGCCACTTGCGCGGTGGTGGTGGGCGCCGATGCACCCGATGTGTCGGCCGAAGCCTGCGCGGTGCTGCCGCGTGCCGCCATCGCGGTGCAGAACGAGCAAAAAGGCACGGGCCACGCCGTGCTCAGCGCGCGCTCCCACTTCGCGGGCGAGAGCGGGGCGGTGGTCGTTCTTTACGGTGACACGCCGCTGATCGGCGAGGAAACCCTGCGCGGCCTGGCGCGCGGCATCGACAACGGCGCCGATATCGTCGTGCTCGGCTTCCAGGCGCTCAATCCGGCGGGCTATGGCCGGCTGCTTCTCGATGAGGCGGGCATGCTTGCGGCCATTCGCGAAGATGCGGATGCCAGTGACGAGGAACGCCGCGTGTCGCTGTGCAATTCCGGCGTCATGGCCTTTCGCGGCGACCTGCTGGCCCCGCTTCTTGAACGCATCGGCAGCGACAATGCGAAGGGCGAGTTCTATCTCACCGATACGGTTGAACTGGCCCGCCGCGACGGGTGCAGGGTGACGGTTCACGAATGCTCCGAAATCGAAGCGATGGGAGTGGATTCGCGGGCCCATCTGGCGATTGCCGAGAGCGCCCTGCAGGAGCGTCTGCGCCGCCGGGCCATGGATGCGGGCGTCACCATGATCGATCCGGCGTCGGTGACCTTGAGCCATGACACCCGGTTTGGCCGCGATGTGGTGATCGAACCAAACGTGTTTTTCGGACCCGGCGTAACCCTGGGCGCCAGGGTTCTCATCAAGGCTTTCAGCCATATCGAAGGCGCGACGATCCAAGACGACGCGATGGTCGGCCCGTTCGCGCGGCTGCGCCCGGGCACGGTTGTCGCCGACAGCGCCAGGATCGGCAATTTCGTCGAACTCAAACAGGCCGCCATCGGGTCCGGCGCGAAGGTCAGCCATTTGAGCTATATCGGCGATGCCGGGGTGGGATCCGCCGCCAATATCGGCGCGGGCACCATCACCTGCAACTATGACGGCATCGCCAAGCACAGAACCGAAATCGGCCCCGGCGCGTTCATCGGTTCCAACAGCTCGCTGGTCGCACCGGTGCGTGTCGGCAGGAACGCCTATGTGGGATCGGGCAGCGTGATTACGAAGAATGTGCCCGATGAGGCGCTGGCGCTGACACGCGCGCCGCAAAAGGAACGCGCCGGCTGGGCCGCGCGCATGGCGGCGAGAAAAAAGACCAGGACGTGAGGCCGGCTGCGCTGTGAAGCGCGGCGCGCATGAACAGGAGGCAGGTTGCGTGTGTGGAATTGTCGGCATTTTGGGAACCGGGCCCGTGTCAGGCCTGTTGGTCGATGCGCTGCGGCGGCTGGAATATCGCGGCTACGATTCGGCCGGCATCGCCACCCTCGTTGACGGCAAACTCGCAAGACGCCGCGCACCGGGCAAACTGAAAGAACTCGAGTGCGTGCTCACCGGCGATCCGCTGGCCGGCAATACCGGCATCGGCCATACCCGCTGGGCCACCCATGGCGCGGCGAACAAGACCAACGCTCACCCCCATGCCACCGACAAGGTCGCGCTCGTCCATAACGGCATCATCGAGAATTTCCGGCCCCTTCGCGAGGAACTCGCCGGCAAGGGCGTCAGATTCCACACCGAAACGGACACCGAAGTCATCGCGCAGATGATTACCCATGAAATGACCCAGGGGGCCGGGCCGGGCGAAGCGGTCAAATCCGTGCTCGACCGGCTGGAAGGGGCGTTCGCGCTGGCCATCATTTTTGGCGGCGACAACGATCTGATGATCGGCGCGCGGCGCGGCAGCCCGCTGGCGGTGGGCTATGGCGACAATGAGATGTATCTGGGCTCCGATGCCATCGCGCTGGCGCCGATGACAAACCGGCTGAGTTACCTGGAAGAGGGCGACTGGGTTGTCCTGACGCGCAATTCCGTTGAGTTTCGCGACCGCGCCGGACGGCTCGTCAACCGGGAGATCCGGGTCGCGTCCGCGTCCACCATGCTGGTGGACAAGGGCAACCACAAGCATTTCATGGCCAAGGAAATCGCCGAACAGCCCGAAGTGATCGGCCATACGCTGGCGGAATATCTGGACCTGGTGGAACGCAAGGTCAGGATCCCGAAAACCCTTGATTTCACCAATCTGGATCACCTCACCATCACCGCCTGCGGAACGGCATATTACGCTGGGCTGGTCGCCAAATACTGGTTCGAGAGCCTGGCCCGGCTGCCGGTGGATGTGGATGTCGCTTCTGAATTCAGATATCGCGGCGTGCCCCTGAAAGAGGGCGGGCTTTCGGTACTCGTTTCCCAGTCGGGGGAAACCGCCGACACCCTGGCCGCGTTGCGCTACTGCCGCGAGCATGGTCAGCACACCCTTGGGATCATCAATGTGCGCGAGTCTTCAATGGGGCGCGAATGCGATACGCTCATGCCGATCTTCGCCGGCCCTGAAATCGGGGTTGCCTCCACCAAGGCATTCACCTGCCAGTTGGCCGCGCTGGCCTGCCTGGCGGTTGGCGCGGCGCGCGCGCGCGGCACGATCCCGGCGAAAGAAGAAGCCCGCCTTGTCGATGTCCTGTTCGAAACGCCGCGTCTGGTGGCCCAGGCGCTGGAGCGCGAAAAGGATATCGAAGCGATCGTGCGCGATATCGCCGGTGTGCGCGATATCCTTTATGTCGGACGCGGTTCCAGCTATCCCATCGCTCTTGAAGGCGCGCTCAAGCTCAAGGAAATTTCCTATATTCACGCCGAAGGCTATGCGGCGGGCGAGCTCAAGCACGGCCCCATCGCGCTGATCGACGAAAACGTGCCGGTCATCATCATTGCGCCGCGCGATGAACTTTACGACAAAACCATGTCGAACATGGAGGAGGTCGCCGCGCGCGGCGGGCGGATCGTGCTGATTACGGATGAGGAAAACGGCGATGCCGCGAAGCTCGCCTCGTTGCAGCGGATCCAGGTCCCCGATTGCGACCCGCTGCTCGCCCCCATATTATATGCGCTGCCGGTCCAGATGCTGGCCTATCACACGGCCGTATTCATGGGAACGGATGTGGACCAGCCCAGAAATCTGGCGAAATCGGTCACGGTGGAATAAGATAGCCGCTGTGGCGGTTTATCTTGCCCGGCTTGACCGTTTCCTTGTGATGGCGGACAGTGGCTGGTGGAGAATCACAGTGCAAGGATCAATTCTTTACAGAATTCTGCCCGCGCTGCTGCTGGGTTTGCTCGTTAGTTTTCCGGTCCATGCGCAATCCAATTCGCAGTTGAGCGTGGAGGACGCGGAAGGCGCGCTCCGCTCCGGCATGCAGTCCCTGCGCGCGGGCGATGCGCCGGGTGCGATCGCCTTTTTGACACCGGTCATCGAAGCCGCGGTCCTGCCGGCCGATAAATCGGCGTTCGCGCTGTTTTACCGGGCCGCCGCGCACCAGCGCCTCAGCCAGTATCTCAATGCCATCCGCGACTACAATCAGGCCATAGCGCTCGACGCCATGTCGCCGGCGGTGCTGGCCATGTCGTTCTACAATCGCGGGCTTTCGTTTGAGGCATCGGGAAAATCGTCCTCGGCGCTAAACGATTTTTCGCGCGCGCTGGCGATCAACAGCGCCTTTGCCCAGGCCTACAACGCGCGCGGCGACATCATGCGCAAGCTTGGCCGCCACCAGGATGCCATCCGCGACTATCAGGCCTCGCTGCGCTACCGCCATCCCCAGCCCCATCTCTCGCTCTATGGCCAGGCGCTTTCCCATGCCGCGCTCAGGCAAAAGGCGCTGGCAAGATCGGCGCTGGAACGCGCGCTGGTCGCAAAGCCCGACTACAAGCCGGCGCGCGACAGCCTGAAACGGCTCGACCAGGGGGGCGATCTGAACGCCGCCGCGCCGCGCCGCGCGCAGGAAGCCTACCGCGACGCCTCGGCGGCCGGCGATGGCGGGGTGGTTACCGGCAGCATTTCGCGCGCACAGCAGACCGGCGGCGCCGATCAATGGCGGACCCGGACAACCGGCAACGCCGCTGCGCGCCGGCAGGCGCGCGGCCAGCGCGTCGCGGGCAACAATGGGGTGGGGGCCACCGGATCAATTCCGCGCGCGGGACGGACCGGGGCCTATGTGCCGGGACCGGGATATGACGCGGCCGCGCGCACCAGAAATACCGTGGCGACCACGGCGCCCGCGCCGCCGGGGACATTTCTCATTCAATTGACCGCCCGGCGCGATGAAGCCGCCGCGCGCAATGTGTGGCGCCAAATGGCGCTCGATCACAGTGATGTTCTGGGATCGCTGACGCCGTATATTCAGCGCGTCGAGCTTGGCGGGCGCGGCACCATGTACCGGCTGCGCGCCGGCCCCTTCGCGGTGCGCGGTGACGGGGATCAGGTCTGCCGCGTGCTGCGCGCCCGTGGCGCCGACTGCTTCGCCACCGAAGCGGGGCCCTAGAGCCGGTTTGCGGCGAAATGTCCGGGGTCTTTCCGCACGGCACCCGACAGTCCCGATGCGCCAAGAAATATACGATATATGGATGGCGTGCCGGGCCCAAGGAGCCTAAATTTGGATCGCCGGACCGCAATTGCGGCCGGCGCCAGCGTTTGAACCGGTAGGTGCTGTTGCCCATGGCCGTCAAGAAAAAACCACCTGCGAGCACATCCAAGTTCGGCATGGACGCGAATGCGAGCGCGGGTGCGAAGAACTATCACTCGCTTAATTTCATGGCGCGGATTCGCACCTATTTCCTGACCGGCCTGGTTGTCGCCGCGCCAATCAGCATCACGGTTTTCATCACCTGGTGGTTTGTCGATCTTTTCGATTCCTGGTTCAAGCCTCTGGTGCCCGGCATCTACAATCCCGACACTTATCTGCCGTTCACGGTACCGGGCGTCGGGCTTCTGTTTGCGCTGGTCTCCATCACCGTTCTTGGCGCCCTGACCGCAAATCTGTTCGGCCGGACCCTGTTGTCCTATGGTGAGAGTGTGCTCAACCGCATGCCGGTCGTGCGCAATGTCTACAGGGCGCTCAAGCAGATATTTGAAACCGCGATCTCGCAGAGCGATTCCTCGTTTCGCGATGTCGGGCTGATCGAATATCCCCGCCGCGGGCTTTATGCGATTGTATTTATCTCCACCGAAGCCTCCGGCGAAGTCGCCGAGCGGGTCGGCAAGGGGGCGGGGGTCTTGAGTGTATTTCTCCCCACGACCCCAAACCCCACATCGGGGTTTCTTCTGTTCGTGCCCGAAAAGGATGTCGCCATACTGGATCTCAGCGTGGAGGAGGGGGCAAAGCTGGTCATTTCGGCGGGACTTGTATCTCCCAAGAGAGACCAGGAAGACGGCGTTCCGGCGCTCGATGAAAAAACAGCGGCCGCCCTGCCGCGCAGAGCCAGGCAGGCCCCCGGGCCATGACCTAACCCGCTGACAGCAGGCGCACCGCCTGATCCTGCTCAAACAGGTACAGCAGCTGTCGCAGCGCCGCGCCGCGCCGGGTCACCAGATCGGGATCTGAGGCGAGGATCCGCTTCGCATCATCCCTGGCCGCTGCCAGCAGATCACCGTGACACGCAAGCTCGGCGATGCGGAAACCCGGCATGCCGCTTTGCCGGGTTCCCAGCACCTGGCCGGCCCCCCGCAGACGCAGATCTTCTTCGGCGATGCGAAATCCGTCCTGGGTTTCGCGCATGATGCGTAGCCGCGCAGCGGCCGTCTCCCCAAGCGGCCCGCGATATAGCAGCAGACAACTGGATCCGGCCGAACCGCGCCCGACACGTCCGCGCAACTGATGAAGCTGAGCCAGCCCGAATCGCTCGGCATGTTCAACGACCATCACCGTGGCGTCGGATACATCCACCCCCACCTCAATGACCGTCGTGGCCACCAGAATATCGCTGTCGCCGGCCATGAAACCGGCCATGGCCCGTTCTTTCTCCTTCGCCGTCATGCGCCCGTGCACCAGTGCGACGCGCCCGGGAAACCGTTTTTCCAGGGTCGCGGCGCGTTCCCGCGCGGCGGCCAGATCGACGCTTTCGGACTCTTCCACCAGCGGGCAGACCCAGTAAACCCGCGCCCCCGACGCAACGGCATCCGCCAGGCGCGCAAACACATCCTCAAGGCGCCCGACGGGAAGCACACGGGTCGTGACCGGCTTGCGCCCGGCCGGCTTGTCGGTCAGCCGGGACACATCCATGTCGCCATAGTAAGTGAGCGTCAGCGTGCGCGGGATCGGCGTTGCGGTCATCACCAGCAGTTCGATTGCTGTGCGGGATTTGGCCTGCAACGCCAGCCTCTGGTGCACGCCGAAGCGGTGCTGCTCGTCGATGATCGCAATGGCGAGATCGTGAAATTCAACGCCGGACTGAAACAGCGCATGGGTGCCGACGATCAATTGCGCCTTGCCCGATGCAATATCCTCCAGCGCAGCCGCACGGGTCTTTGCAGACGTCCGCCCGGTCAACATCACCACCACGACGCCCGCTGCCCGGCAAAGCGCACCGAGGGTGTTGAAATGCTGGCGGGCAAGTATTTCAGTGGGCGCCATCAGCGCTGCCTGAAATCCGCATTCGACCGCATTCAGCATGGCAAGCAGGGCGACAATTGTCTTGCCGCTGCCGACATCGCCCTGCAGCAATCTCAACATGCGGGCCGGCCGGGCCATGTCCGTCTCGATTTCCTCAACGGCCAGGGTCTGGGACGGGGTGAGGGAAAAGGCAAGCGCGCCGATAACCGTCCTGCGCAAGGCCCCGTCACCGGCAATGGCGCGGCCTTTCGCCCTTTTCATGTGCCGGCGCACGAGTTCCAGGGCCAGTTGGCTGGCCAGCAGTTCGTCGAACGCGAGCCGCGAGCGGGCAGGCGCGTTCGCTGCCAGATCGCTCGCATCCTCGGGCGCGTGGACCGATTGCAGGGCCTGCCAGAACGGCGCCCATCGCTGTTTTGCAAGCCAGGCCTTGTCCTGCCATTCCAGCAGCGCCGGGCGCCGCGCCAGCGCGTTGCCGAGGGCCTTGAGCAGTGGCCGGGGGGTCAGTCCGGCGGTCATTGGATAGACCGGCTCGACAGGCTTCAGGCGGGCGAATCCGGCTTCGTCGAGAATGTGATCGGGATGGGTCATCTGCAGGGTGTTGTTGTAGCGCTCCACCCGGCCGGAGACGAAGCGCTTCGCGCCCTGGGGCAGCACCGATGCGAGGTAGTCGCCGTGAGCATGGAAGAACACCAGCACGATGGTGCCGGTGGCATCGTGACAATGGACCTTGTAGGGCACCCGCGTGCCGCGGGGCGGCGGCTTATGTTCCCCGACGACAATTTCCAGGGTGGCAA
>JALURZ010000295.1:12551-18821 GCA_027058735.1 Hyphomicrobiales bacterium
CCAGAATCAAGGGGCGTCTGAATAGCATTCGCACCGCCTAAACTAATGCCCCCGCGCCCAATTGTCTTGCCCGCACAGCGCTGGTGAGTTGTCAAGCGCTGCCCGCTCTGGCAAAACAAAACGTCTCTTTCGCCCAAGACCTTCCACCCCAGGCGCCACACCATGTCTGACAGCAGCGCCACATTGCAAAAGCGCCGCCGGCAGGCGAGATACCGGGCATGGCGCCGGGGAACCAGGGAAATGGACCTGATTCTGGGCGCTTACGCCGACCGGCACCTGGCAAGGCTCGATGATGCCCGGCTGGCGCAGTTCGAGGCGCTGGTGGCCGTGCCCGACCGGGATCTCTATGGGTGGATATCGGGGGCGCAGCCGGTTCCCGAAGAACACGACAACGACATCATGGCGGCGCTGAAAGCCCGGCCTTTCTTCCCCGCCGGACCGGGGCGCGGGGATGAGTAGCGCGACCGCCGCCATCGCCGAGCGCCTGCGGCGCTCGCGGCGCCTGACGGTGGCGGGCGCGCCCGACGGCCTGATACCACTGTTCCTCGGCGATTTTGCCCGCGACCTGCATGAAACCGCGCACGAGACCGCGACCCTGATCCACATCGCCCATGACGATCAGAGCATGGCGCAGATCGCGGCCGGCATGCAGTTCTTTGCACCCGATGTGTCCGTTCTGCGGTTTCCGGCCTGGGACTGTCTTCCCTATGACCGTGTCGGGGTCAATCCGGAAATTTCGGCCACGCGGATCGCCACGCTGGCAGCCCTTGCCCGCCCGGACACGAACGAGGGGCCGCGCGTCGTTCTCACAACCCTCAACGCGATTATACAACGTGTGATTGAGCCTGAAACCGTGCTGGCCGGAACATGGTCGGCGGCGCCGGGCAGCGAGATCTCGCTCGATGAGCTGAAAGAATATCTGACGCAGAACGGATATGTGGCGGCGGGAACGGTCCGCGAGCCGGGCGAATATGCGGTGCGCGGCGGTATCGTCGATCTGTTCGCGCCGGGGAACGTTCATCCCGTCCGCCTCGATCTGTTCGGCAAGACGCTGGAATCGATCCGCAGCTTCGATGCCCGCACCCAGCGTACCGTTTCCCGGCTTTCGCGCATCGATCTTCTGCCGGCCGGCGAAGTGTCCCTGAGCGACGCCTCCATCCGCCGGTTCCGCAGCGGCTATGTCGCCCGTTTCGGCCCGCCCGGCAGCGATGATCCGCTCTATGACGCCATCAGCGCCGGACGGCCCTATCAGGGGATGGAACACTGGCTTGCCCTGTTTCACGACCGGCTGTGCATGCTATTCGACTATGCCGGAGACTGGATTGTCGCGCTCGATCCCCTGGTGCAGGACGCCCGGCATTCGCGCATGGAGCAGATTACGGACTATTATGAGGCGCGCACCTCCGGCAGCGGCGCCTCCACCGCTTCCGCCGCACCGCCCTACAAGGCGCTGCCGCCGGAGGCGCTGACCGCGGGCACGCAGGAATGGGACGCGCTTATGAACCGCTACCGGGTTCTCGAGTTGACCCCGTTTGAGATGCCGCGGAGCGGACGCACCGGGGCGGTGACGCTGGGGGCGCGCGCCGCGCGGCGGTTCGCGGCGGAACGCAAGCACGAAACCGGCAACCTGTTCGATGCGGTTGGCGCCCATATCGGCGCGCTGAGCGGGCGGGGCAGGCGGGTTGTGCTGGCCTGCTGGAGCGAGGGCTCGCGCGAACGCCTGTCGGGTTTACTCGACGATCATGGAGTTGGCCCCATGCGACCGGCCGACACCTGGCCCGACGCGCAAGGCTTCGCGCCCGGGACCGTCGCGCTCGCCATTCTGGGGCTGGAGGGCGGATTTGAAACGCCTGATCTCGCCGTAATTTCGGAACAGGACATTCTGGGTGAGCGGCTGGTCCGCAAAGCGCGCGGGCGGCGAACAAACGCTGATTTCATCGCCGATGTCTCGGCCCTGTCGCTTGGCGATCTTGTGGTTCATATCGATCATGGGATCGGCCGCTACCAGGGCCTGCGGGCAATCGACGTGCAGGGCGCGCCCCATGACTGCCTGCTGATTGTCTATCACGGCGATGACAAACTGTTTCTGCCGGTGGAGAACATCGAACTGCTGAGCCGCTACGGCGCGGAGCAGACAGCCGTTCCGCTTGACAGGCTCGGCGGCGCGGCCTGGCAGGCGCGAAAATCCCGGCTTAAGGAGCGCATCCGCGAAATCGCCCGGCGGTTCATCAGCACCGCCGCGGCGCGCGAATTGCGCTCCGGCGTTATCATGGAGCCGCCCGAAGGTATCTATGACGAATTCTGCGCCCGCTTCGCCTATCATGAAACCGAGGACCAGGCGCGCGCCATCGACGATGTCATCGCCGATCTGGGGTCCGGACGGCCCATGGACCGGCTGATCTGCGGCGATGTCGGTTTCGGCAAGACTGAGGTTGCCCTGCGTTCGTCGTTCATCACGGCCATGTCCGGCCGCCAGGTGGCCATCGTCGTGCCCACGACCCTGCTGGCGCGCCAGCATTTCGCGACCTTTGCGGAACGGTTTCGCGGATTTCCCGTCAAGATCGCCCAGGCCTCGCGTCTGGTGCCGGCTTCGGCCCTGGCCAGAACCAGGGAAGGGCTGAAATCCGGTGAAGTCGATATTGTGATCGGCACCCATGCGCTGCTGGCGAAGTCGGTTTCGTTTCGCGATCTGGGGCTGTTGATCGTCGATGAGGAGCAGCATTTCGGCGTGGCCCACAAGGAGCGGCTCAAGGAACTGAAAACCAATGTCCACGTGCTGACCCTCAGCGCCACGCCGATCCCGCGCACCCTGCAACTGGCCCTGAGCGGCGTTCGCGAGATGTCGCTGATCACCACGCCGCCGGTCGACCGATTGTCCGTGCGCACATTCGTGACGCCGTTCGATCCGATCATCCTGCGCGAAGCCCTGTTGCGCGAGCACTACCGGGGCGGCCAGACCTTTTATGTCTGTCCGCGTATTCGCGATCTGTCCGATGCTGAGCAGATTTTGCGCGATCATGTTCCCGAAATCAGTTTCCGGGTTGCCCACGGCCAGATGCCGGGAGAGCGGCTCGAAGCCATCATGACAGGGTTTTACGATCGCGAATTCGACGTTTTGCTATCGACGTCGATTGTCGAATCCGGGCTGGACATCCCCACCGCCAACACGCTGATCGTTCACCGTGCGGACCGGTTCGGACTGTCGCAGCTGTATCAGTTGCGCGGCCGGGTGGGGCGTTCGAAAACGCGCGCCTATGCGCTGTTCACCACCAAAGCGGGGCGGCCGCTGACGCCGGGTGCGGAGAAACGGCTGCGGGTGTTGCAGTCCCTCGATCATCTGGGCGCCGGATTTTCCCTGGCCAGCCATGATCTGGACATTCGCGGGGCCGGCAATCTGCTTGGCGATGAGCAGTCGGGTCACATCAAGGAGGTCGGTCTGGCGCTGTATCAGGACATGCTGGAGGAGATGGTGGCGAGCCTGCGCGAGGGCGATGCCGGGACGGGCGAGGAGGAGCCCTGGTCGCCGCAGATCAATATCGGCACGCCGGTTCTGATCCCCGAAAGCTATGTCGCCGACCTCGATCTGAGACTGTCGCTGTACCGGCGGCTGGCGCGGCTGGACCGCAAACAGGACATCGAGGCCTTTGCCGCTGAACTGATCGACCGGTTCGGCCCCCTGCCCGGTGAAGTCGGGCATCTGCTCGAAATCGTCGCCATCAAGGCGTTGTGCCGCCAGGCCGGAGTTTCGCAGATCGATGCCGGCGCAAAGGGCGCGGTGATCGGTTTTCACAACGACGAATTTGCCGACCCGGAAGGCCTTATCGCTTATGTGACCAGCCAGGCGGGCACGATCTCGCTTAGGCCCGATCACAAGCTCATATACCGGCGCGGATGGCCTTCGTCGCAGGAGCGCATCCAGGGCGTGCAGATGCTGCTGCGCCGTCTCGCGGCCATTGCCAAGGGGGAAGGGAAGGCGGCCTAATCCTGCGCCTGTGGGTCGGTTCCGCCGGCGGCCATGGCCTGATCGATCGCGCGGAGCAGAATGTCGGGCGATTGCGCCCCGGACACGGCGAACCTGTCGGCGAAAATGAAACACGGCACCCCGGTCACGCCGATCCTGCGGGCCGTGTCGATGGCCCGCTGGACGGTGCCGCGATCCGCATCGCTGTCCAGGCGTTTTCTTGTCTCCTCGCCGTTCATGCCGGCATTCGCGGCGATCTCCGCCAGCACGTCCATATCGCCAATGTCCTTGCCCTCGATAAAATAGGCCCGGAACAGGCTTTCGATCACGGCGTCCTGGCATCCGGCCTGGCCGGCCCACAAGACAAGACGGTGGGAGTTGAACGTGTTGGGCGAGCGCTCGATCGCCTCAAACCGGAAATCCAGCCCTTCTTGCTTGCCGGCGGCGGCGATGGGCGCATATTTCGCCGCCGCATTGGCGGCGCCTGCGAACTTGGCGTTCAGGTATTCGTTGCGCTCCATTCCCGCCTCAGGCATATCGGGATTGAGCAGATAGGGCCGCCAGCGCACGACGATGTTTTCGCCCTCGCGCCGGGCGAGCGCTTTTTCGAGCCGGCGTTTGCCGATATAGCACCACGGACACAGGGTGTCGGCGACCACATCGATGAAAACGGGGTTGTTCGCGCCCACCCGCCTGCCTCCGCAAGGATCAGCATCACAACAGGCGCGCAGTATGGCGCACTTTCCGGGAAATAAAAACGGGGCGTTCCGCCCTCAGGCGCGCGAGCGTTGCCGCGCCCGCTCAATGATGGTTTCCGGGGTGTCGTCGCCCTGGCACCCCGTTACCCCGCTCGTCAGTTCCACATGGATCGCCTCATTGATGCCGGGCACCGAAAACTCGGTGAAATTGATCACGCCGACAATCCGGCGCACCGCGATATCGGCGAATTTGGGGGCGGTGCCCGGCAGGGCGACAACGAACCGCGGACCGGAATAGCGCGCGCTCAGGTCTTCGCCGCGCACCAGCATGCCCATCATTTCGCCGGCCTGGCGGATAATGCGATCGCCTATGACATAGCCGAACCGGTCGTTGATCGCGGCCATATTGCGGATTTCCAGAAACGCCAGGCTCATTTCGTCCTGGCGCTGGATGGTGTCGCGCAGCATGGAGCGCAGATGCTCCAACAGGAACCCTTTGGAATACAGGCCGGTCAGGCCATCGCTGGTGGCCATGTGGCGGGCCTGGGAGTAAATGTGGCGCAGGGAATCGCGAAACCGCAACTCGCGCACGAACGACATCACGCGCCTGTTGAGTTCTGTCTGGTTGATCGGCTTGAACAACACGTCGGTATAGCCGTTGGCGAATGGCGCTTCGGAGTTTTCCAGCGCATCTTCGGGTGCGAGCAGCAGAATCGGTGTGTTGTAGAGCTGTGAATTCCGGCGCGCGGCGCGGGCCATTTCCAGAAACGGCGCCGGATCGCCATTGAGATCGACAATGACGGCGTCAAAATTCCGGCGCGCCATGTAATCGAGCGCGGTGGTGGCCGTCAGCGCGCCCACGAGGGTCGCATCCTTCGACAGCGATTGCTCGATGGCCGGAAAATCGCGCGTGGCGCCGACCACAAGGATGGTGGCGTCGCTGACCATGCGCGGCGGCGCGACATTGGCGGGCGCATCGACGCCATATTGCGCCGAGGTGTTGAGACGCCGGACCAGTTCATCGTGCATGACGTTGAGGCGGATGAGCGAATTGACCCGTCCGCAAAGCTGTGCCCCGCTGACCGGAGCAAAGAGAACTTCATCGACATTTGCGTGCTGCATTTCTTCGCCGCCGCCCGCTGACAGGGCGTCCCTGTCGCCGAGCACTATGACGGGCAGCCTCGCGGTCGCTTCGCTGTTTTTCAGTTGCCGGACAAATCCGAGATAATCCCTGGGGTGCTTGTTCGCGCACGCGCTCAGCATATCGAGGATGACCACATCGGGCCGGCTCGCGCCGGGCTGCAGCAGGGCCCCGGCCTCAGCTTCGGGTTTGGCGATATTGCTCTCGAAACCGAATTCGCGCAGCGTGGAAGGAAGTGCGTTTTCGGTATCGTCGCTGACCACCAATATGCGTGCCGCAATACCCATCGTTCATCCTTTCATGGCCGGAGATTTTCGCGGTGCAGATCCCAGCACCCGGTCCGGCGCCGGAACCCGGTGCACCGCGGGAAAAAAATTCCCTGCTACGTCTATGTGCAATCCGGGTAAATTTTTCATGAACTTGGCGCTGCGGGGATTGTTTGATGAGAGGCGCTCAGGGCGCCGCGACCC
>JALURZ010000296.1 GCA_027058735.1 Hyphomicrobiales bacterium
TGAAGGGCGTCTCGGCCAGACGGATCAGCGCCAGCACCAGAAGCAGCCCGTAGATCACCACCGCCAGCAGCAGCAGCCGGACGAGCGCCAGCGCCCAGCCGAGCGGCGTGAGCGGGGCAAGGTCGGGTTCCTGCCGCCAGCCGGTCATGGCTGAAACCCCGCCCGCCGGGTATAGGCGGCGCGGTGGCGGGCGCTCATCAGGGCCGTGTCCATCATCAGGCAGACATCGACGGTGTTGAAGTCGCGGTCGATATAGGCGCCGTCTCCGACGAAACCGCCAAGCCGCAGATAGGCCTTTATCAGCGCCGGGGTCTGGGCCATCGCGGCGCGCCGGTCGAGCGCTTCGGGCGCCACCAGGTCGAGCGGCTGGAAATGGGGGGCGCGCACCCTGACCCGCATCGCCTCGGGCGCGAGGTGGTGGTGATGCAGATAGGCCAGCGACTGGGCGATCGGCGCGGTATCGGTGCCGTGATAGGAGGCGACGCCGAACAGCACCTCGATTTCATGGGACAGCACGTATTCCGCCAGCGCGTTCCACAAGAGATAGACCCCCACCCCGCCGCGATGCGCCGGGTCGATGCAGGAGCGCCCCAGTTCCAGCAGCCGCCGTTTCGATTCGATCAGCGGCGACAGGTCGTATTCGGCCTCGGAATAGAAACCGGGGCCGGCCAGCGCCACCTCGCCGCGCAGCAGGCGGTAGACGCCGACCACGTGATCGAGCGATGCCGGGTCGCGGCGGCGGTCGATCAGCAGCAGGTGATCGCAGACCGCGTCGAAGCTGTCGGATTCCCGGGCCCCCTGGTGATCGACGCTCGGCCCGCTCGCCCCCAGTTCGCGGGCAAAGACCCGGTAGCGCAGGCGCTGCGCGGCGGCGATCTCGTCGTCGCTTTCGGCCAGTTTCAGGATGAAATGGCGCCGGTCGGATTTCAGTTGCTTGGTCATCGGCGGCGGGGCTGGGGCTGGATGACCCCCATGGCGCGCTGATCTCCAAGATGTCTGCCGGCGGTCCGGCATCGAAGTCCGAGCTGCGTGTCGGTGACGCTATTATCGGTGTCAATGGCGAGCGCGTTGAAGACAGCCGGGATCTGGCCCGCAAAATTGCAGAACTGCGGCCAAAATCAATTGCCCAGATAACGGTATTCCGGGACGGTCTTGAAAAGACGATTTCGGTTGAACTGGGGCGCTTTCCCAGCATGAAAAAGCTTGCATCGCTTCAGGATGAGCCAGACGCACAGTTTGATGACGAATTCCGGGCGCTTGGCCTGACACTGGCGCCCGCAGCCAAGGTCAAGGGCGCAGGCCGGGTTGGCGTTGCCATCACCAAGGTTGATCCGGGCTCACAGGCCTATGAAAAAGGGCTGCGTGAGGGCACCGTGATCCTGAAGGTGGGGCGCCGGTCCGTATCGCGGCCGCAGGATGTCATTGACGGCGTAAAAGCGGCCAGGAAGAAGAAGCTTGCAGCCATTCTTCTTCAGGTAAAGCGCAACAATCAGACGCGTTTTCTGGCTCTGCCCCTGAAAAACTGACGGTTCCCTGAGGTGCTATCCGGCTGCGCCGTGCGGGTAAATCAATAAAGGGGCGGCCAGAGTCGCGGCAGCGTGAGCCTGTCTGACACTGGCGGCCCCCTGCCGCCGTTTGCAGCCAGGCTTTTGCTGTGCGTGCGAATGGCAGCTACAGGTGATAACAGATATTGGCTCGACGCCCATGCATGTATTGGTGATTGAAGATGATCTGGAAAGCGCCAACTATCTTGGCAAGGCGTTGCGTGAAAGCGGTCATAATGCAGATTGTGTTTATGATGGCGAAAGCGGACTTGCAGCAGCCCTGAGTGGCAGCCATGATGTTTTGATTGTCGACCGCATGCTGCCGAAACGCGATGGGCTGTCGATTGTGGAAACCTTACGGGCCGAAGGCAGGACCACGCCGGTTCTGATCTTAAGCGCCCTGGGTGAAGTTGATGATCGTGTGGAAGGCTTAAGGGCCGGCGGTGACGACTATCTGACCAAACCATATTCCTTCTCTGAACTTTTAGCCCGGATCGAGGCCCTGATCCGCAGGGCACAGCCGGAGGCGGGCGGGACCACCTATCAGGTTGGCGATCTGGTGCTTGACCGGCTGTCCCACAAGGT